>NZ_VYKJ01000009.1 GCF_008710095.1 Affinibrenneria salicis | reverse complement strand
GCCTCTCTCTGGGCCGTTATCCTGCAATCGGCTTACGCAAAGCGCGCGCATTGCGTGATGAAGCTCGCGAGCTGTTGGCTAAAGGCATCAACCCCTGCACTGTTCGCAAACAAAAGCGGCAGGCCGCGCGTCTGGCCGCCGGACACTGCTTTAAAGCCGTCTATTCCCTTTGGCTTGACCATCGCAGACTCGAACTCAGAGAAGGGCGGCAAAGTACCCTGTCGCAAATCCAGCGTATTTTTTCTAAAGATGTGCTGCCCATTCTGGGCGAGCGTTCGATCTTTGAGATCCGTCGCTCTGACTTGCTGGAGGTGATTGCCCGTATTGAACGGCGCAAGGCGCTGACCATCGCGGAAAAGGTGCGTACGTGGTTTAACCAGCTGTTTCGCTTTGCGCTGGTGAAAATCGAAGGGCTGGAAACTAACCCGGCGTCGGATCTGGACGTGGTGGCGGCTCCTAAGCCACCTGTCAGGCATAATCCCTATCTCGCTATCCACGAGCTGCCGTTATTACTCAGGAAACTGAGCAACTACGCAGGCGATATGCAAACGCAGCTTGGCATCAGGCTATTGCTATTGACCGGGGTTCGCACCGGAGAACTGCGGCTGGCAACGCCGGATCAGTTCGATCTGAAGCGTGAGCTATGGATCATCCCGCCGGAGAATATAAAGCAGTTGCAGAATGCTATGCGCAGGCATGGCAAGAATGGTCAGGCTATTCCGCCATACGTTGTGCCGTTACCCGCTCAGGCGCTCGACATTGTGCATCATCTGCTGGCGCAGATGAAACCAGCTCAAAAATATCTGCTGACCCACCGTAGCGATTTAAAGAAACGCATCAGTGAAAATACGCTTAATGGCGCGCTGCGCCGTATGGGGTATGCGGAGCAACTAACCGGCCACGGTATTCGCGCCACCATCTCGACGGCGCTCAACGAAATCGGCTATCCCAAAATCTGGATTGAGGCGCAGCTTTCCCACGCCGACTCCAACAAAGTCAGCGCGGCCTACAATCATGCGCAGTATGTGGAACAGCGGCGGCGCATGATGCAGGAATGGGCGGATAGGCTGGATCGCTGGGTGGCGAACGGAGCCGGTGAGGTTAATGATGGCGTTGCAAAAAACAGCGTACTTGAAAACACGCTGAAAGCGATGGCAGACGGTCGGATGTTGCCCGGCGAGGGCATACTGTTTTTACGTGAGTTTATTTTGCAATGAGCGGGTTATCCCTTTGTCCACTGAACGACTTCACCGTCATATAGTTTCAGGATGATGTCTGCAAAGTCGTCGTCAAGGGTATAAAAATAGCTTTCGGGGACGTTAAGAACGCGGGCAAAGGCGCACATCGTCTCAAATGTCGGGCGATGTGTGCCGCTTTCATACTGGGAGACACGCGACCGCGCGGTGGCTTCTTCAATCCCAGCGAGTACCCCCAATTTTTCCTGCGTCATTTGGGCACGCAGGCGGGCAGCTTTAAGGCGAGCAGGTAACATAGTGGCACCATCAATAATCAATATTGACGTCATGTTTAGCATTGCTTTACAGGCGAGTTGCTTAGAGTCCCTGAACAGGGTCGGCTTGAGATAAGAGAAAGGTCAGAGGGAATGCGCTTTATACTGGCGATAAAGGTCGAGCAGCATGGCCGCAAATTTATCATCCAGGGTGTAGAAATAACCCTCCGGCACATGTAGCACCTTCGCAAAGGCGCACATCATTTCGAATGTCGGGCGATGTATCCCATTTTCATACTGCGAGACGCGTGACCGCGCGGTTTCCTCTTCAATACCCGCCAGCGTACCCAGTTTTTCCTGAGTAAGATGCGCGTTTAACCGTGCGGATTTAAGACGTCCGGGAAGCATGATCAACACCCTAGATAAGCTATTGACTTAGTGTTTAGCATTACTTAACATCGTAGTTGTTTAGAGATGCTGAACATGGCGGATAAAATCATGGGGGAGAGGGTAATGAACGTTAATGACTGGCATCCGGCGGATATTATCGCTGGTTTGAGAAAACGTGGCACAACGCTGGCGGCGATCTCCAGAGAGGCGGGATTAGCGTCATCTACATTGGCAAATGCGCTAACGCGACACTGGCCGAAGGGCGAGCGCTTGATTGCCGAAGCGTTGAACAAACGGCCGGAAGAGATCTGGCCTTCCCGCTATCAGGGCATCAGCCGTGGTCAGGGTGGGGAAGGGGCGCAGGATTGAAAACCTGAAGGGGCTTGATGGCTGTTTATGATGTCGTCTGCTGGCAGCCGCGTCTGGGATACCGTGAAATAGGGCAGAGTGCCTTTTCCCTTTTTCTGGTAGGTCCGTTGCCCCTTAATATCTATTCCCTTCGGCCATTTCCTGCCTTTTTGATCCCGAAAACCCTTTTTATCGTCCAAGATAGAGCGACACGATCTGTAATCTTTCATGCCCCAGCTCCCGACTAATGATTTGCCGCGTTTCACGGTCGATGGTTTGTTGTTCCTGCGTCAGGTGGTTATAGCCGGGGCCACCAGCAGCGGGAGCCAGCCAGCCGGTCAGGATTTCATAACGCATCTGGGCGTAACGATGGCGTAAACCGTGCATGCCGCTGAGTCCGGCGTTTTTGCACTGACCGTCATACCGATGCCGCTGCTGGATATAGGTTTTCTGCGCCGGGATTAGCGAACCGGCTCCCGCCAGCGCGTGGGCTTCATCCAGCACAGCCCGTTGTTCCGGCATGGTGATGGGGACGGTACGTGCTTTGCCGCCTTTGGTCCATGTGCCTTTCAATGCGATATGGTCGCCCCGGTCGGCATAGCGGGGCTGGAACAGCAGGCACTCTTTGCGGCGTAGCCCAAAGGCGGCCTGCAAACGCAAACTCATTTTTACCTGCGGGTCGCGGATACGGTCGAGCCGATCGTTTAGCGTTTGGGCTTTATTCTGATTGGTGACATAGCGCCGTTTGGGAATGCCCAACTGGTCGTTGTCGGCGGGCAGCAGGCCCGGTTTGCCAATCTTCTCCGCCCACCAGCGCAGATGCGCCAGCCGGTTCTTTAGGGTGCCGGCGGACAAATCCTCTGATTGCCAGCGCATCAGCAGGGTGTTGATATGCTTACCTTTAAGCGAGGTAGCGCGCATCTGGCGGAAACCGGCCTCACGTAACTGGCGGGCCATCAGGGTCAGAGACCGTTTTCTGTCAGCCTGCGTGGTATGGCTGCCGTCCCGGTTGCGTCGGCAAAGCTGGTTTAGCGTCCATGTCAGGTCATCCAAATCAGCCTCCTCTTTGTCGGTCTTTTTGCTACAGTTAATTCGCTTGTTCTGAGAGGAAATCGGGTTAGTGTAATTGCCAACTCGCCGCATTCACTGCGACAAGATCCCCGAAGGGCAGGGGCCAGACGCTCAGAACGTCTGTTGCCTCAGATTGAGGCATCCGCCTTGTTTCCTGCTGGAAAGCCGGGCGGAGGGTATTGCCTGAAAAACGTGATAAAACCTCCTTTGTTGCAGATGGATGAAAAGAAAATGCGGGCCTGCGGCCCGCTACGGATAAGAGACATTGATTAAATTGGGCCAGTAATACCCTGAACCCGATTAAGGGGCGACGCCGGGAATGAGCCGGAAGCGTCTGGATGGCTCCATCCTGATCGGACAGACACTCGCAGGAGCCAATGCCTTTGGGATGGCCGGATGGGTACGGCCAGCGCAGCATATACGCTGTGCCATGTTTCCGGTGTTCAGACCCGCCGGAAGGTTGTTGCAGGGGTAGTATGCCGGAGCATCGTCACGCAGACAGTAATGAATAGGGTGTTTCGCCAGCCCATATTGTTGCTGGGTTGCATCAAGCCGTCACTGCGGCGGCAGTGACGGCTTGCTATCGCTTTCTGACCGTTTTTTGCTGTGTATAACGAGAAAGCTGTTTTTTTATTGAGCGATATACTAAGTTTACTTGGAATTTTATGCTAACCATCAGCCGATAATAAACGTAATGCCGACGATATGATATTGTAATAATATTCATTCGTGTAGGACAATGAATTAAATAAGCAAAGACATTTTTTTCGTCCTAATTTACTTTGTAGGTGCCATTTATTATTCTCGGGATATGCGTATTCCCATAATTTTCTACAAGATAATTGTTAGAGATGTTATTTTTTACTCTTTAAGAAAGCGCAGTTCTGGAAGTGGGTCAGAAGGAGCTAAGTCTAGCCAATTTGTTATATTTTTTGTTGTATATTGCTGGTTATTTGTTGCGATTTCTTTCGCGAGTCGAGCACAGTTCCAGCGTAATGTTGGCACATTGTCGTCAGGTATACCTGAACCTACCGGCCGATCTTTATATGAAAGTTCAGTGAGCATCTTTTTTAGCCCCAAATCAATCAATGAAAAATGACTTTTGGTCAGCCATTCGCTGTGGTTTTTTACTATAAGTATCATTAAATTTAAGGCCCAAGGTAATACAGGTATTCGGCGTGTGGAAATAATTCCAGAAATTGCATCAATAATGAGTTTGGGTCTGTTTTCTTTATTCAAATTTGAATGGAAAACCCAATAGGAAATTATATTTGACGCATTACTTACTGAGGGGATGTCTAGATCTATCAGATTTTCTACTAGTTCACTTTCCAATCGGGATAACTCTAATTTGTCTTTTTTTTCTAATGCTATCGATAGACGGTATCGCGAAAATTTAACACCAAGTTCAGCACCCTGAGTGATGACCAATTCAAGCCATTTTCCTATACTAGAGTTGTTAAACTGATCAGGCATGCTTTTATTTTCGACCATCATTGCGACGATATTATCAATCAATTCCAGTCGCTGATTAATGGCTATATGTAAATTATCTATATTTTTGTAATCTTTAAATATATATTGCCACTCGATGTCCCACCACTTTTTTACCAATTTAAGACCAGCGTTCATATCTGTTTTTGGCCATTGTTTTCTTTTTATTGAATAAATCCAATTTTCTAGCAACTCATCTTTATTATCAATACTCCAATATTTTTTGGATTTTGGTGGTTTTTCCAATAGATCTGTTGGTTCTACTGAGAAATTTTTTAACTCTTGAGAAAGAATCCATTTTCTAAATAAATTATCAAAATCAATGCTGCTATCATTTAACCAGTTAAACGTAGCCCACGGGTGATGACCGGGAATTAGTGTCCAAGTTTTTTTGATGGTTAGGATTTTTTTTATGGCTTCTTTCTGATTATCAACGATAAATCCCCAGCCATTTAACCAAAATAACTTCCCCCATACATTTTCTAATTCTGAAGTATTTGCAATTTTTGATACTTGTAGTTTTGCAATCAATTGATCTATGAATTTTGAGATGTCATTATTTTCATTGTTATTTAATAAATCACCGGGGCGACGATTAAGCATATGTATACAAGTCCAATCGCGCTCGAAATGTGAACTTACAGTCGGTTTGTCAGGGATTTTTGATATTAAAGGGATTGTTTTTATCCGATCTTTCGCTGGGAGAGTTTCAAAACAGCGTGAAAGTACTTGCGCTAACTCTTTCCAAATTAGTGGGGAGTTATAAATAATTGGTTGATAGTAAAGAGAAATAACTCTCTCCATGAAGGAGTAAACTTTTTCTGTATTGCTTATGCGAATTACTAGTCGAGAGAATATATTCATATGAAAATCTATTACATCTTGTGGCGATTGCTCGACAAACGAATTACTAATAATTCTCTCGATCAGGTTTAAAGAGCGGGTACAAATCTGTACTGCAAGTGACTCATCTGTGCGTGCAACTTGATATCGAGACAACCAACCAGCTTTATGTAGCAATTGATTAGAGAGTCTCGGTTTTAACATGTTCTTGTTGAGTGATCTAATCATTACACTTAATACTCGCTGCATTGAGTCCGCGTACTGAACCCACCATGCAGCTTGTGCAAATGAAGCAATGTCGAAAGTAGCATTCTTGATACGTGGCACTAGAGCAACTCGATCGCTTAGTGTCAACCAAGCAAAAGATGAATATATTTTTTCTCTTAACTCAAGGGGGCCAGCTAATTGTTCTGTTACCGAATAACGTCCCAAATCAAATTGGGGGTGATAACTTTTGGGATGAGAGGGCGGGGGGGTCTCAGCATTTAATGCTGCGGTAAGTTTTTGTAGCTCATTTTGTGAATCAAATCCTTTTGCAGCAAGATCCACTAATCTTCGATCAAGTTTTTCGGACTGAAGTTCATCGTTTGCATCGTCTTTGGTAGAAAACCATTTTTGTGAGGTTTGCAAATAATTTATTGCGAGGCATGCCCAAGCTTCTTGAGATAAGTATTTAGTACTGTGCGGGTGTAATCGTTGATTGCTGCGTAATTGCTGTAATCCTTTCAAGCTGACTGAGCTACCTTCCTCTGGTCTTCCAACCTCTCCCAAAAGCATACCTTTTCGAACAAACATGTAGCTATCTGATGATCTGATATTCCACTCACTCAGTAAGTGATAGGCAATATCACGGTCACCTTCGTAAAGCTTAAATAAAATTGACTCATATATAATTTCGTCTTGAAGCTGAAAATCTTTTGGTAATTCAGTTTTAAGAATATTGGACAGTAAGTCAAAATTTTCCCGGCATAGCTCCTGTCTGGCCCAACGTAGCAGACTTAGTCCGAGATAACGCCAACGTTGTTGAAAATCTATTGTAGATTTAATATCAAATATTCTAAGATCAGTTATCTGATTATTAAATAGAGTGCTTGAGTGTGTGCTTGTTTTTTTTAATAAATCAAGTGCTGATAAGGCTAATGAATCTTCAAAGCACTGAAGAAGCACTTCTTGATGCCAAGCGTATTCTGCAAAGATAACAATCCCAATATGAGGAGTGTCCTTTAATAGTTTTTCACGTAAATCAGTGCCATTTAAGAAATCTGGAAGTGAATCAATGCTACGTTTAAATCGTTGGCGTACAGATGACGGCGCTATTAACCATTCTGGATATTTTTTATGCATTTTTCTAACTACTGAATACACATTCAGAAGACGCTTTAGTCGTTCCTCGATATTTTTATGAGGCATCTGCGATATTTTATCTAAATGTGGAATATTTCCCCAATCAGAATCTTTTTCATCAAGCGGTTCTTCAAGTATATGAAACATAGCTGAGAACCGAGAAAAATAGTCAGACTCATCTATACCATCTGGCTGGGGCAAAACCACGGGGGTTACTTTACGCGCCTCTAGCAATGTCCGTTGGCCTAGTGATGGTGCACGATTAACAAATAAATATATAGGTAGGGCATGCATGTCAAGCATGTCACGAACCCATCCGATCCAATGTAAGAAATTCGGATCATCTCCAGAAAATCCAACAAGGCAGAACACATTTTCAAGCAATGATTGGCGGACTAGATTTACGAATGGGGCAAATAACTCTGGATAGCGCCGATAGTCATCTTCTGTGAAGATGAATGGTCTTTGAGATGGGAAAGAGCCATGCAGTTTAACAATGCGCCTTCTGCCAAGGATTTTTGATTGAGGGATGTCCTCACGGCAGGTCACTGTATAGTGTGCGCGTTCTACTATATCGTCAGCTGCGCGTTCCAGTAAGGTATCATAATTGGTGGTGAAAATTTCTGACCATGGCAGTTGAAGTAGTTGATTATGCAAGATACCTGGACGGACTCTATCGTCAGGGATCAAGTGTTTTAAAACTTCTTCGAGCGCAGGTTTGGAAAAAACTCGTGCGTATTGTTCACCTAGTTGAGTGACCATACTTGCAGAGAAATTTGTCAGCTCGCCCTCCTGTGGATTCAGTTCATGCCATAACCTTTTTGCTATGTCGTACCACATGGCTAACTGGTCACCGTTCTCTGCATTGCGGCTGAACCCAGCTCCGACCATTACTGCGGCATTACCGTTAGCTAAGGCTTTACGGATAGCATTATAGTGCACATTATCATTCGTAATGATGGACATAGACTCTTCTTTATCTGCTAAAAAATTATCATGGTTTTTATATGATTATTTGAGTAGTAACGCTCAAATTACATAACACTTGATTACGGAGCTATAGCCGTTTGACATTAATTTAACGGTTGTCAGCTTTTGGTAGCATCCGTCGTGTATGCTTGATACTGATTATATTTTGATAAGAACATGATTTTTGCCGTCTTTCAGACCTTAGGTAACACTTTTTAACGCCATATTTGCTGTTAAACCTAGCTTTAAGACTACCTTGAAATTACTAAAGAGCCATAGCGTCTGGGATTGAAAGGTGCCTTCTTTTTATTCTATGTTCTCACTTGACCAGCCCCCAAAACAAGGCTAATTTCAAGGCTCGACTGATACTGACAGTATCAAATTAACGTTAATAAACTCAGACTTAGCAACTCAGCGCTTGTCTCGTTTCCCGCTCCAATTCTTGTTCTATAGACAGCCACCAACGTCTGTAGCTCTCTGATTCAACAGGGTAATCGCTCTGTTGAGCCTCCAGCGAAATCCACTGAAAACCACCGTCAACCATGCCGAAGTAGTACACAAATTAGTACACGAAAATCGGGTGCGTTGTGGGTGCGGATTGTTTGCTGAGTCGCTTCCCAGTGCGCGGTACACCTCTGTTTATTTCAGCCGCTTTGTGGCCGGCGGAAGTCCGTGCCTTTCCGGAACATGGGAATATAATCCTGCCCACGCCCACGCCCACGCCCACGCCCACGCCCACGCCCACGCCCACGCCCACGCCCACGCCCACGCCCACGCCCACGCCCACGCCCACGCCCACGCCCACGCCCACGCCCACGCCCACGCCCACGCTCACGCCCACGCCCACGCCCACGCCCACGCCCACACGCTATCGGCGAGGCTGTGGCTTGAGCGGGGAATTATGCGTCGAACTCAGGTCGCTCCAGACATCATGGCGTTGTAAGAAAAAAAGGGTAGAATCTTTTTCAGAATTTCAGCACCAGGAATGCGCGATGCTTTCTAACCAATACATCAGCCGAATTTCTCTGTTCCGCGAGAATGTAGAATCGTTTGAGCGTTATCCGTTTTCTATTCCGGCCATTCGCTCGCTGGATGTGTTGGTTCCTCACCCGAAAATGACGTTTTTTATCGGCGAGAACGGCTCCGGAAAATCGACGCTGTTAGAGGCTATTGCCGTTTCGATGGGTTTTAATCCTGAAGGCGGTACAAGAAACTTTAATTTTGGTACGCGCATATCGCATTCGAATCTTTCGCGTTATCTGCGCGTCGGCAAAGGTATCCGGCGGGCGAAAGACGGCTTCTTTTTACGCGCGGAGAGTTTTTTCAATGTGGCGACGGAGATTGAGCATCTTGATGCGGAACCCTCTTTCGGCCCTCCGGTGATCAATTCCTACGGCGGCCATTCTCTGCATGAGCAATCGCACGGCGAATCCTTTATTTCTCTGCTGATTAATCGTTTCGGCGGCAAAGGCCTCTATCTGCTTGATGAACCGGAAGCGGCGCTCTCTCCCACGAAGCAGATGGCCGCGCTGGCCAGAATTCACGACCTGATTCGCGATGACTCGCAGTTTATCATAGCCACCCATTCGCCGATTTTGATGGCTTATCCTGATGCGGATATCTATCAGTTCGATGGGGATGGGATACATCAGGTCGCCTATGAGCAAACGGAACATTACCAGATTACGCGCGCGTTTCTTAACAACCCGGAGCGTATGCTGCGTCAATTGTTAACGGACGAATAGTAAAACCTTACTTGCGTCACAAATAGCAAAGAAAGCTGCCGGCCTTCTGGTCATCCAATTGACCGTTTATATGGCCGGTGCTAGTTTCATCTCATGCATAAGGCTTGTTACCGTTCGGCGGGCAAAACTTAAGTGCAGATACTTACCGTATGTATTACCTGTGTGTATTACATACCGTCTGGTTCTGTATTTTAGTTTTGCCCGTTTTTATTTACAGGGGACAAGGGTGATGAAGATAAAGCAGATCCTGAATAATAATGTCGTCAGCGTTTTGGACGCTCAGGGTCAGGAGCTGATCTTAACCGGTTGCGGGTTGGGTTTTAATTCAAAAATCGGCCAGCAGGTGGATGAATCACGTATTGAGAAAACCTTTCGTTTGCAGGATAACGCTATTTCCGCCCGTTTTAAAGATTTGGTGGACCAGGTGTCGCTGGAGGTTTTGCAGCTTACCGACGATATTGTGGAGTTGGCGAAAGCACAGCTGCAGCAGAAGCTCAGCGAAGGCATTTATGTTAGCTTAGCCGATCACCTGAACTTTGCGCTGCACTGCCAGCAGAACGGCATCAGGGTCGAGAACCCGCTGCAATGGGAGGTGCGTCACTTTTATAAAGAGGAGTACGCCGTTGCCGAACGGGCGCTGGAACGGGTGTTCGAGTTACTGCAGGTGGTTTTGCCGGAGTCCGAAGCCTGTAGTATTGCGCTGCATATTGTGAACGCGGAATTGAATGACAACGTCGGCAATATGAAGCAGATTACCCAGTTGATTTATCAGGTGCAGAATATCGTTAAATATTATTTCCGCGTCACGCTCGACGAGTCCGGTTCGAATTATCATCGCTTTATTACTCATGTTAAATTTTTCGCCCAGCGGGTGATCGATGGCGCCACGCTGGAAAATGACGACGGCGATTTGTTTAATATGGTGCAGCAGCGTTATCAAAAAACATTCGGCTGCGTTGAGTACATCAATGCTTTTATTAGTAAAAACTACCAGCACAACATGAGCAACTCGGAGAAACTCTATCTGACCATACATATCGATAATATGATCCATAGTTTACATCATTCCAAATAGGCTTGTTACTGTTAAATCAGGCAAACCCCAGAGGAAACAAAGCGTCACGGTAAATAAATATCGTGCGGTTGTTGAGGGAATCTTACGATTTCTTTCTGGAAAGAGGAATAACCATGAATTATCCGGAGACGGCGAAAAAAATTGCTGAATTAGTTGGCGGAGAAAAAAATATTCAGCACGTGTTCCATTGCATTACCCGTTTGCGCTTTCACTTACGGGATATGTCCATGGCCGATAAAACCGCGCTGCAACGGCTTGATGGCGTGATTGGTATTAATGTGGCCGGCGATCAGTTTCAGGTGATTATTGGCAATGAGGTTGCGGATGTTTATCGCGCCCTTATCCAGCATTATCCCGCATTGTCCCAGAAAACGGATAATCCTCAGCAGGGGGGAAAACGTAATCTGGTTTCCACCATGCTGGAGTCGTTATCCAGCATCTTCTCGCCGATTATTCCGGCGATTGCCGGCGCCGGGATTCTAAAAGGGGGGCTGTCGCTGTTTATCGCCTTACAGTGGGTAGCGCCGACTAATCAAACCTATCTGCTCCTCTCCGCCATCAGCGACGGCGTGTTCTTTTTCATTCCGCTGGTGCTGGCGTTCAGCGCGGCCAATAAACTGGGCTGTAACCCTTATGTCGCGGTGGCGCTGGCCGCCACGCTGTTTCACCCCACGCTGCTGAAGCTGTTCCAGCAGGACGAGCCGATTTCATTTATCGGGCTGCCGGTGTCGCCGGTGTCTTATGCGTCGTCGGTGATCCCGATTCTGCTGGCGGTGTGGCTGATGTCGTATGTCGAGCGTGCCGTCGACCGCATTATGCCGGGTATGCTCAAGACGATGTTCGTCCCGCTGTTTACCCTGCTGATTGTTGCGCCGATCATGCTGATAGCGATTGGACCACTGGGAATTTTTGCCGGTAATTACCTTTCGTCAGGGGTGGTCTGGCTGGTGGAAAACATGGGGTTGCTCGCCGGGCTGATTCTGGGCGGCACGCTTTCCCTGATTATCATCACCGGTATGCACTATGTGCTGATCCCGATAGTGATCAACAACATCAGCAAGATGGGATTCGATCCGCTCAAAATTATCTTCTATGTCGCCAACCTGGGGCAGGCCGGCGCGGCGTTCGGCGTGTTCCTGCGCTCGCGTAACAAAAAAGTGAAATCGCTGGCGCTCTCCACCAGCCTTACGGCGGCGATGGGGATCACCGAGCCGGCGATGTACGGCATCAATATCCGCTTTAAACGACCTTTTGCCGCCGCGTTAATCGGCGGCGCCTGCGGCGGTTCGTTCGCCATGTTCTTCGGGGTGAAAACCTATGCCTTTGCGCTGAGCGGGCTACCCGGTTTGCCGGCGTTGGTCGGCCCCACCTTTCTGTACGCGTTGGCCAGTCTGGCGATTTCGTTCACCACGGCGGCGGTCGCTACCTGCCTGCTGGGCTTTGAGGATCCGGTCGAGCAACCGTCGCCGTCGGTCAAGGTCGACGCCCCGGCGTTGCCGGCCGGTAGTCCGGTGCTGGCCGGGCAAACCGTCGGCAGGGTAAAACCGCTGCAGCTTAGCCGGCATGAGGAGCAGCTCTTCGCGCCGATCGACGGACGCATGGTGTCCCTCGACCAGGTAAGCGACCCCATTTTCGCCGACGAGATGTTCGGCAAGGGCATCGCCGTTTATCCCACCAACGGCGAACTGGTATCGCCGGTCAACGGGCGGGTGGAGTCGGTGTTTGAAACCGGCCACGCGCTGGCGCTGAAGAGCGATACCGGCGCGGAAATATTGATTCATATCGGTATTGATACCGTCAAACTCGGCGGGCGGCATTTCACTCGCCATATTCAGCCGGGGCAGATGGTTGAGGTGGGCGATCCGCTGGTGAGTTTCGATCTGCCGGCGCTGCTGGCGGAAAATATCGATCCCAGCGTGATCGTGGTGGTGACCAACACCGAATGTTACGGCGAGGTCAGTTCACTGATCGAGGGCGACGTCCATTCACGCGAAGCATTTCTGAAACTGACCGCCGCAGCGGCATAAGGGAGACGACATGACGTTTTCAAAGCAATTTCCTGATGATTTTCTCTGGGGCGGGGCGACGGCGGCCAACCAGCTGGAAGGCGGCTGGAATATCGGCGGCAAAGGACTTTCCGTTTCCGACGTGTATACCTTCGACAGTAGAACGCCGAAAGAACGCTGGCTTGACCAATGGCTGTTTATGACCCGCCGCCAGGTGGCGGACGCACAGGATCCCAACAGCAGCAAGTATTATCCCAAACGTAAGGGCATCGATTTTTATCACCGTTACAAGGAGGACATCGCACTGTTTGCCGAAATGGGATTTAAGTGTTTTCGCATGTCGATTGCCTGGACGCGCATTTTTCCGCGCGGCGATGAAACCGAGCCGAATGAACAAGGGCTGGCGTTTTATGACGATGTGCTGGAGACCCTGCTGGCGCATAACATTCAGCCGGTGGTTTCGCTTTCCCACTATGAAATGCCGCTGTGTCTGGTGACGGAATACGGCGGCTGGCCGAACCGTAAGCTGGTGGACTTCTACGTGCGCTTCGCCGTCACGGTGTTCGAACGCTACCGGCGTAAGGTGAAATACTGGATGACGTTTAACGAGATCAACTGCGTGAAACATCATCCTTACGTCAGCGTGGGCGTAATCGAAGAGGATCATCCTCATCTGGAGCAGGACAAGTATCAGGGCGCGCACCACCAGTTTGTCGCCAGCGCGCTGGCGACCAAAGCCTGTCATCAGATCATTCCCGGATCGCAGGTGGGCTGCATGATCAGCTATCAGATGCTCTATCCCCATACCTGTCATCCGGACGATCTGCAAGCCTGCGAAGAGCAGCAGCGGGTATCGCTGTTTTTCAGCGATGTGCAGGCGCGCGGTTACTATCCGGCCTATACCGACCGCATGCTGGCGGAAAAGGGCGTGGTGCTGCAAAAAGCGCAGGGCGATGACGAGATCCTGCGTCAGTATCCGGTCGATTTCGTGTCATTCAGCTACTACATGTCCAGCACCGTCAGCGCGCACCCGGAGGAACTGGAGGGCGTGACCGGCAACCTGATTACCGGCGGCATCCGCAACCCTTATCTGCCCAGCAGTCAGTGGGGCTGGCAGATCGATCCCAAAGGGCTGCGGCTGGCGCTGAATCAACTCTACGATCGTTATCAAAAACCGTTGTTTATTGCGGAGAACGGGCTGGGCGCCGTCGATACCGTCAATCCTGACGGCACTATCGACGATGATTACCGCATTGACTACCTGCGCCAGCACATTGAGCAGATGAAAGAGGCGCTGGGGGACGGCGTCAGGCTGTTTGGCTACACCTGGTGGGGGCCGATCGATGTGATCAGCGCGGGAACGGCGCAGATCTCCAAGCGCTACGGCTTTATTTATGTCGATCAGGATGACGACGGCAACGGCACGCAGCGCCGCTCGCGCAAGAAAAGTTTCCACTGGTATCAGCGAGCGATCGCCTCTAACGGCGAACAGCTGGCGGATTGAAAAAACAAGGTGCGCGGCGGGCCGGGCGCGCCTGTCCGCCGCCTTAATTCTGCATGTGATGACGATGAGGTATCAATAATGGCAAGTTTTCCGCATGATTTTCTTTGGGGTGGGGCGATTGCGGCCAATCAGGCCGAGGGCGCATGGAACGAAGACGGCAAGGGACCGTCGATCGCCGATGTGGTGCGCGGCGGCGTTATCGCCGGACAGGCGGATGACGCGATCGATCCGAACCTGTACTACGCCAGCCATCAGGCGATCGATTTTTATCACCGTTACAAAGAGGATGTCGCACTGTTCGCCGAAATGGGGTTCAAATGTTTCCGCACCTCGATCGCCTGGTCGCGCATCTTCCCGCAAGGGGATGAAGCCACGCCGAATGAAGCGGGACTCCAGTTCTACGACGACCTGTTTGACGAACTGCTGAAATACGGCATTCAGCCGGTGATCACGCTGTCGCACTATGAAACGCCGCTGGCGCTGGCGACGCGCTACGGCGGCTGGGAAAACCGCCGGCTGGTGGACTTTTTCAGCCGCTACTGCGAAACGGTATTCCGCCGCTATCGGCACAAAGTGAAGTACTGGATGACGTTTAACGAACAGAACAATATGAACCGGATGTCGTTCGCCACCGGCGCGATACGGCCGCCGCAGGAACGGTTGCTACAGGCGGTTTATCAGGCCAACCACCATATGTTTGTGGCTAACGCCATCGCCAATAAGTTGTGTCATGAGATCATTCCCGACGCGATGATTGGCGGCATGCTGTCGCTCAGCACTGTTTATCCCTATCGCTGTCACCCGGACGATGTGTTTGAAACCTATCAGCTGCGCCGCCGATCGCTGTTTTACGCCGACGTGATGATGCGCGGCGTGTACCCGGCCTACAGCCAGCGGATGTGGCGCGACTATGATATTCAACTGACGATGGAGCCGGGCGACCTTGAGCTGCTGGCGGCCTGGCCGTCCGACTATCTGGGGTTCAGCTATTACCGCAGCGCCACGCACAAAGCGGGCGAACTGGTGCTGTCGGATACCGGCGGCATCACCGGGCTGGAAAATCCCTATCTGGAGAAAACGGCCTGGGGCTGGCCGATTGACGCCAAAGGGCTACGGCTGGTGTGCAATGAACTGGCGGATCGTTATCAGAAGCCGCTGTTTATCGTGGAAAACGGCTACGGCGGAGTGGATACCCCGGCGGCGGACGGCGCCATTGAGGATGATGATCGCATCAGCTACGGCCGGCGGCATCTTCAGGAGGTGGCGGAGGCGATTGCCGATGGCTGCGACATTATGGGCTACACCTGGTGGGGGCCGATCGACATCGTCAGCGCCGGAACGGGGGAGATGAAAAAACGTTACGGCTTTATCTACGTCGATAAAGACAATGACGGCAACGGCACGCTGGCGCGTTCGAAGAAAAAGAGCTTCGGCTGGTATAAGCAGGTCATCGCCTCCAACGGCGAGCGGCTTTGACGCATGGCGTCAGACATTGCCATGGCGTCATCTCCGCTCAGACCTGTTTCTTCGTCACAAATGTAAAGGTTCGGACGGGGTTTGCCGTTCACACCACCGGCATAACCGATTACGCAAAGGTGGTCGCTCCCCGCGAATGAGCGGCATGGATGCGGCTCACGCCAGTGGCGCGCCGGCCAAAACGCCGGCGGCATTTTTGAACAGCGCTGCGCCGGCCCGTAAGGGCGAGTCTCAGTGATGAGACGAGTATTCCGTCACCGGCGGGTCGGAAAAGGGGGAGGGCTGCCGAAGAGTCGCGGCGGCGGCGTGATTTCAGCCGCAAGCCAGGGCCGCGGGTCGGCGGCGCTTGAGCGCCCTGCGTCGGGCGTGTGCTACGAATCAGCAGAGAAATGGCGCTGTTATCGCGCACGAAATATTCTCCGGTATGACCGATTCTAATTTATAGCGAGCCCTTAACATTAAAGCGGGAGTCTGTTGTCGCGGCTGACCCGGCGTTGCCGGAATGGCCGCCAGCGCGCATAAGCCGCTATTAACCCGGGACCGGTTTTTCCGGCAGATAATCAGTAAATGCTCGCCTTTTCGCTGCCTGGCCAAACGACAGAAAACCTGCCGGCCTCTTTCAGACAAGCCGCCCGCCCGGAGGCCAGTCCGCCATCTTCCAGATAGCGGCGTTCGACAAACTCCGGCCCCTCAGGCGATATCAAACTCTGCACGATGACGCCGGATTATTGCCGCTGAGCGACGGCGGTAATGCCTTCGGCAATGCGTCGCCGCATACCGCAGGCGGCGTATCGCGCGTTTAACGTCTGGCGTCGGCGATCATCCGCACGGCCAGCCCAGCCAGTACGGCGCCCATCAGCCAGCGCTGTACGGCGATCCAGACGGGTCGGCCGGCGAGAAAGGCCGCGATGCCGCCGGCCATGACGGCAATCAGCGCGTTAACGCTTACGCTGATGATGATCTGGGTAAAGCCGAGCATCAGCGACTGCGCCAGTACGCTGCCGTGGCCCGGCGCGATGAACTGCGGCAGCAACGACAAATACATGATGGCGATTTTAGGATTCAGCAGATTGGTGATTAAGCCCATCGTGAACAGCTTACGCGCGCTGTCCGGCGGCAGCGCGCGCACCTGAAATGGCGAGCGACCGCCGGGCTTCAGCGCCCGCCAGGCCAGATACAGCAGATACGCGGCGCCGCACAGCCGCAGGGCGTCATAAGCATAGGGAACGGCCATCACCAGGGCGGTAATGCCGAACGCCGCGCAAAACATGTAAAACACAAATCCCAGCGCCACGCCGCCTAACGAAATCAGCCCTGCCTTGCGGCCCTGACAGATTGAACGGGAAAGCAGATAAACCATATTCGGGCCGGGCGTGAGCACCATCCCCAGCGCCACAAGGCCGAACATCATCAAACTGGATAATTCAGGCATCGTTTCTCCTTATTACTATGTAGTCAGGCA
The DNA here is from genome assembly GCF_008710095.1 of Affinibrenneria salicis. Next base: position 203,691 of record NZ_VYKJ01000009.1, on the reverse strand, counting down.
ACCGTCGCGAGGTTTCCGCCGGTTTGCGCTCCGTTTGACTGGACTGAGGGCGCAGCGCGCTGTCAATCCCCGTCGGGAAAAAGGGCGGATCTTCCGCCCGGTACGCCGGCTCTCCGCGCCGGCGTTCTGCGACGTTCATTTGCGCCCCAGCAGAATAAACAGCAGCAGTGGAAACAGGATGACCAGCGCGCCGATGGCGAACAGCGGGCCGAAATACAACAGCGACAGCGCGGCGCCGTCGGTAAAATCTTTCCAGCTCGTGAATCCGTCGCCTTGCTTCAGGCTCGCCATCGGCAGAAACAGGGCGGCCAGCAGCGCGCCGATAGCCAGCGACGATACCAGAGAGGCCAGTACTTTGCCCCAGGTGGTATGCAGACTGGTTTTTAGCCCGGCCGGGTTGTGACCGACCAGCAGCGCGACGCCGGCGATGCCCGGCAGCGCGGAGCCGAACAGCAGGCCGCATAGCAGCAGAATGATTGCGACGATGAGGTAGGTATTTTGTTTCGGTTTAGCGGCGCGAACGGCCGCGCCGGGCAGCGACGCCGATTCGTCCGTGGGCTGGGGTGACTGCTTCAGATACCGGGCGATCAATCCGGCCAGCAGGACAATGAGTCCGACAATGCCCGGCCACCAGAGCTGTTCGCTGTAAAGGAATAGGGCGGGTATCAGCAAGGGCACGGCGAAGCTGAACACAAAATGCAGCGCGACCAGGCCGCTTCCCAGCCAGATCAGGTACTCGTTCCAGTCATTTCTGCCGGTGGTTTTCATCAACAGCGGGCCTCATGTCATCAAATAACGTCGAATCGGTTCGCCTGTGGCTGCGAAGGGTTATGCCCTGGGTGGCGCCTTGTCCGTTCGCGGCGCCGGGATATCGGAAATCGTCAGTTCGCTAATTTTGCCCGATAAGGTCCAGGCACAGAATATTTTAGTCGCGGTATGCCATTCGTACGCACCATTACCGCGCTCAAAGTAGCCGTATTTGCTGTGGCGTCCCAGCCGATCTAACAGCGCATCGATCGGTTTGCCGACGAAGCTGTCAGCCTGTTGGGCGACCTCCGTTACGTCCTCATCGCGTGCGACGATATAATTTTTGCGCTTATAGGGTATAAATTGGCGCGCCACCACGCGGGGAGCGAACTGGCTGGTAATGAGTTCAGCAAAAAATTGCTGCAGGGTCAGTCGCCCGTCATCGTCTGGCTGCAGGATGATCTCGCTCGCGTCCGGTAAAAAGAAACTGACAAATTCATACTGCAGACGCTGCTGGCGGTCACAGATAAATAAACCGCGCCCGGCGCGCGCAGCGATGCCATAACGGCCGTCCGGCGAGAAGCGGATTGGCGAACCGGACCAGTTAATAACCACGTTTCCCGGCAGCAGACATTCATAATCGTATACCTTGCCGGCGATCCTTTCGCGCTGGATCAGTATACGGATATCTTCCTCGCGCAACGGATGCGCCTGAACGGTGGGACTGGTTAATGAGGCATGCGCCATGCGCAATGGCTCTGCGCGACGGGAAGGTTCAACGACGAGCAGTCCGCTTTTCTGGGCGAGGTATGAATTGAACGCCAGAATAACGTATAGCGTGGCGATGCTGGCCAGCAAGGGAAGAACCCAGCCGGACAGCGTCATGAACATGGCGCAGACCGTGGCCGGCAATACGCCGATAATCCACGGCGCGCTGAGCGACTCCAGCCGGCGCGTGTGGAACCAACGCCACGCCGCGATGTTTAGCACGGCCAGAAAAGCCCAAAGCAGCAGCGACCACAGCAAAGGTTGCGGCAGATGTATCACGATGATCGTAGGCGCCAGCAACCCGACGACGGTAATCAACAGGGTGACAATGATGGTTATCTCCGGTTTTGCGGTCTGGCGGTTAACAATAAGTCAGCCATAATAGTTTCATAAAGTGAAATATATCTTTATTACCGTTTGCCGTCAGGAGATTCCTCATGCTGAATACACGTGCGCACGACGAGTCGGGAAAACGCCCGCCGCGGTATTTGATCCTGGCGCTGAGCAGCTTGCTGGTTAGTGCGACTGGCGCGGCGATATTGCCGTTCTCGCCGCTGGGCGAGAGCGACCTGTCCGGGATCGGACCGTTCCTCCTGTTCTTGCTATGTATGGCGATCGTCGCATTCAGCCTGCTGGCCAGCCTGATTTTCGTGCTGATCTCGCTGGCCCGGCGAGAACGCCTGCGCTGGCTGGCGGGGCTGATGGCGGCCGGGTATGGCATCGTCGTACTGGCCGGCGTCGGCTGGTTACTGGGCTGGTTTTGAGCGAACGGACCGCACGGTCTGGAAAGTAAAGCGGGGATGCCGGCTGACGTTATTCCGTTTCTCCCTGCAGGGTAACGACAATGTGGCGCGCGCCGCCGTGCCGGCGATGCTCGCCCAGCCAGATCCCTTGCCAGGTTCCCAGCATCAGGCGACCGTGTTTTACCGGCAGCGTCAGCGAGGCGCCCAGCAGCGAGGATTTGATATGCGCCGGCATATCGTCCGGTCCTTCGTCATCGTGCTGGTACGGCGCGTTTTCCGGCGCGTGACGCAGAAAGTGCTGTTCCATATCGTGTCGTACCGAGGGATCGCAATTTTCGTTGAGGGTCAGCGAGGCGGAGGTGTGTTGCAGCAGCAGATGAAGCAGGCCGGTTTTAACCTGGCGCAGCGTCGACAGTTGGTCGACGATGTCGTCGGTGATCAAATGAAAGCCGCGCGGTCTGGCGCGAAGAGAAATGATCTGTTGATACCACATACTGTTTTCCCGTGCTGAATGAAGCGTACCGCCGGACAGAAAAATGCGTCGGGCGGTTATGACGTCGGTGAAAGTATAGCCGGCGCGCCGCGTCGGCGGCAGATTTTTCTGTTGCCCGCCGCGCGCGTTTAGCGGCGGCGCGGCGCGGAAATTTCATTTTCCGCGTTGACGTGGGCCTGAAACCAGTCCATAATTGCGTCCGCTCTGCCGTTGATGACTCTGCAATTCTTTTAAAATCAACAAGATGCGTATTTTTTACTGCAGTTCTTCGTTTGACGATGCTTTTGCTTGCCGCTGAGTTATCCACCGGCCCAGCCTTGAATCTCTCCCTGTTTCATGCACAATGTCATAACTTTTTGAACAGACTTATCCACAGGGCGCCGATCGGCCTCGTCGAATATTATTCTAAACCCCACTGTTGCGGCACGATTTATCTCTTTGTAATTTAAACATAATTTTTACTTATAAAACGTTATGGCGATCACTTGCACTTTTTGTGACAGTTGATTGACAAGGATTTTTTATTTTTATCCACAGGACAGGTTGGCCGCTGCCGCGACCTTACGCCCGCTATTGCACGTCGCGCCGGACATCGCCGGATCTTGAAATCGATTAGGTATAAAATCGATCAGGTATAGCTTACTGATAAGATTATACTCGTCATACTTCAGGCAGCAGGTGCGTTGGCTGCGCTCAATAGATTCGGCCCGTTCCTGGGCCCCTCTGCGGGGGCCGCCGCCAGCGGCGTTCAAATTCGCTCCCGACGGATTTGTCGCCCGAATCACTTAGTTGTGTCGGCTCACCGGGATGAATGAGAGACATCCTGTCCTTCACCCAGGCCAGCCGTTGACTGGTCAAATTCGTTGCCGACGAATTTATCCTTCGCTTGCAGCGTTACGAAGCGCATTTATGCGACTCGCCCATAAAGGGGCAACGCGTTGCGTTGTTCAAAACGATAACGTTTGTCCTGCAACCCGAATTATTTAGAGCATTAAGGAGCGGCTATGGCGATTAAGCACGGGAAACAGCAGGTCTCTGAATTACCTCATTCGATCTTTTATGCCCGCTGGCTGCGCGAGCAGGAGGCCGGCGCGGCGCGCGCGGCCGGTATTTCGCTCTATACGTTGATGCAGCGCGCGGGCGAGTCTGCCTTCAGACTGGCCTTGCGCGCTTATCCGCTGGCGCGCCGCTGGCTGGTGCTGGTGGGGAAAGGCAACAACGGCGGCGACGGTTACGTCGTCGCGCGTCTCGCGCGGGCGGCGGGGATCAGGGTGACGCTGTTGGCCTGTCCGGCGACGGACGCGCTGCCGCCGGAAGCGACTCAGGCGCGCCGCGACTGGCTGGCCGACGGCGGTGAAGAAAACGATGCGCGCGATCCCTGGCCGGCCGATGCCGACCTTATCATTGACGGCTTGCTTGGCTCGGGACTCAGCGCCGCGCCGCGCGAGCCCTGGGCCGGACTGATTGTGCGGGCGAATCGGTATCCGGCGCCGGTGCTGGCGCTGGATACGCCTTCCGGTCTGGATGCGGAGACGGGGGCGGCGGCGGGCGAAGTGATACAGGCGGAACAGACGATAACCTTCATCACCTTAAAGCCGGGTTTGTTCACCGGCCAGGCGAAAGCCTGGAGCGGCAGGGTGCATCATGATGATCTCGGGCTGACGGACTGGCTGGCCGGTCAGTCCGCTCCCATTCGCCGCCTGTCGGCCGGTTTGTTGAGTGAGTGGTTACTACCTCGCCGGGCCACCGCGCATAAAGGCGACAACGGTCGTCTGCTGGTGGTCGGCGGCGATGAGGGCACGGCCGGCGCTATTCGCATGGCCGGCGAGGCGGCTCTGCGCAGCGGCGCGGGTCTGGTGCGAGTGCTCACTCATCAGCAGAATATCGCGCCGCTGTTGGCGGCCCGTCCCGAGCTGATGGTGCGGGAACTGACGACGGCGTCAATGCGCGAAGGGCTGGAATGGGCCGACGTATTGGTTATCGGGCCGGGAATGGGGCAGTCGGACTGGGGCAAAAATGCGCTGCGGCTGGCGGAAAATTGTAACAAACCCATGCTATGGGATGCCGATGCGCTTAACCTGCTGGCAATAACCGCCGGGAAACGTCAAAATCGTGTTATTACACCGCATCCCGGCGAAGCGGCGCGTTTGCTGAACTGTCGCGTGGCCGAGATTGAGAGTAATCGCTTACTTGCGGCGCAGAATCTGGTAAAACGCTATGGCGGCGTGGCGCTGCTGAAAGGCGCCGGCACCGTGATTGCCGACGAAAGCGGCCGGATGTCCATCGCGGACGTGGGAAATGCCGGTATGGCGACCGGCGGCATGGGCGATGTGTTATCCGGGATTATCGGCGCGCTGCTTGGGCAAAAACTGCCGCTATATGAAGCGGCCTGCGCCGGTTGTGTGGTACATGGCGCCACGGCTGATGAACTGGCCCGGCGGCATGGAATGCGTGGTATGCTGGCGACCGATCTGTTGCCCGCGTTGTCTCAGTTTGTTAATCCGGAATGGATAGAGTCAGATAAAACAGAATGAAAAAATGTGTTTTACCTCTGCTGGATGAAGCCGCGACTCTCGCGTTGGGCGCCGCGCTGGCGCGGGCATGCGATCGCGCCTGCGTCATTCATTTGCTTGGCGATCTCGGCGCGGGAAAAACCACCTTCAGCCGCGGATTCCTGCAGGCGCTCGGCCACCAGGGCAACGTGAAAAGCCCGACCTATACGCTGGTTGAACCTTATGAATTATCTCCGCGTCCCGTCTATCACTTTGATCTTTATCGGCTGGCCGACCCGGAAGAGCTGGAGTTCATGGGGATCCGCGACTATGTCGAGCAGGACGCGATTTGCCTGATCGAATGGCCGCAGCAGGGCGCCGGCGTACTGCCCGACGCCGACCTCGAGTTGCATCTGCATTATCAGGGGCAGTCGCGTCAGGCGGAAATTATCGCGCTGTCCGCCTGCGGAGACGCGCTGGTTCAGCACCTGATCAACCGGGCGGAGAACGGCGCGCCATGATGAGCTGGTTCAGAAAAGTCTGTTGCTGCGCGCTGCTGTGGCTGTGCGCCGGCCCGCTGCTGGCGGCCAACCTCGCCGATATTAAAGTCGATAATGCGGCGACGCAGGCGACGGTCACTCTGAGTTTTAACGGCCAGCCGGTTTATGCCTTCTTCCCGCTCGATAACCCTGAGCGCGTGGTGATCGACATCCGACAGAGCGGCGTGATTCAGGGGCTGCCGCTGGCGTTCAGCGGTCAGAATCTGATTAAAAGCATTCGCACCAGTCAGCCGAAGGACGCGCAAAGCATTCGGCTGGTGCTGGATTTAACCCAGGCGGCGAAGACGCGCGCTGCTACGCAGCGCAATGGCGACGGCTACCGGGTGGTGTTTACCGTGGCGGCGCAGAACGTCAGCGTCGCCAGCCGTAAACCGACCGTTTCCGTACAGGAATCCCGTCCGACGACCGCGGCGAAGGGCGGCGGGCATAATCCCTTTAAAAATGAGCCGACGCTGGTGATCAACAGTAACGCCTCCGCCCGTCCGGCGGTACAGGCGCGCCAGACGTCGGAGAACGAACGCGTGGTGGTAGCGATAGACGCCGGGCACGGCGGCCAGGATCCCGGGGCGATCGGCCTCAATGGCCTGCAGGAGAAGAGCGTTACTATCGCCATCGCGCGTAAACTCCAGGCGTTGCTGAATGACGATCCGATGTTTAAACCGGTGATGACGCGCAGCGGCGACTATTTTGTTTCGGTCATGGGGCGTTCGGATGTCGCGCGTAAACAAAACGCCAATATTCTGGTGTCGATTCACGCCGATGCGGCGCCCAATCGCAGCGCGACCGGCGCCTCGGTCTGGGTACTTTCCAATCGGCGCGCCAACAGCGAAATGGCGAACTGGCTGGAACAGCATGAGAAACAATCGGAACTGCTGGGCGGCGCGGGGGATCTGTTGGCCAACAATGCCGCCGATCCCTACCTGAGCCAGGCGGTGCTGGATTTGCAGTTCGGCCATTCGCAGCGCGTGGGCTACGACATCGCCAGCAAGGTATTGCCGGAGCTGCAGCGCGTCGGTTCGCTGCATAAACGGCGGCCCGAACACGCCAGCCTCGGCGTGCTGCGCTCGCCGGATATCCCCTCTCTGCTGGTGGAAACGGGCTTTATCAGCAACGTGTCCGAAGAGCGCCTGTTGGGTTCTTCCGCCTATCAGGACAAGCTGGCGCAGGCGATTTACCGGGGGATCCGCAGCTATTTCCTTGCGCATCCGATACAATCCGCCCCAAAGTCGTCGCCGTCGGTTCAGCCGGCGGCGGCGCCAAACCGCGCTAACGCGCCTGCCGCCGCCGCCGCGCCCGTCAGCCGCGGCGGCACGACGCGCCATACGGTGGCGCGCGGGGAAACGCTATCGGCGATTGCCGTCCGTTACGGCGTGAGTATGGACGCCATCCGCGATCTGAATAAGCTGAAAAAAGATGTGGTGTGGGTCGGACAGCGTTTAAGGATCCCTGCCGGCAGCGCGACGCGCACGGCCGGTTCCGCCGCGCCGCGTCCGGCAAAAAAACCGGCGGCGGTGAAGCATAAAGTGGTGCGCGGTGATAGTCTGAGTGCCATCGCCGAACGCTACGGCGTTAGTATGAGAGAGATTCAGCAGGCGAATAATATGACGTCGGGCACGGTGCAGTTGGGCCAGACGCTGGTTATTCCGTCGGCCTAACCTAAAGAGGAGCCCGCATGTCGATTCAGGTTTTGCCGCCGCAGTTGGCAAACCAGATTGCCGCCGGTGAAGTGGTGGAGCGTCCGGCGTCGGTGGTGAAAGAGCTGGTGGAAAACAGCCTGGACGCCGGGGCGACCCGAATTGATATTGAGATAGAGCGTGGCGGCGCGAAGCTGATCCGCATTCGCGATAACGGCTGCGGTATTGGTAAAGACGAACTGGCGCTGGCGCTGGCGCGTCACGCCACCAGCAAGATCGCCACGCTGGACGATCTGGAAGCGATCGTCAGCATGGGTTTTCGCGGCGAGGCGCTGGCCAGTATTAGCTCGGTGTCGCGGTTGACGCTGACCTCGCGCACAGAGGCGCAGTCCGAAGCCTGGCAGGCTTACGCCGAAGGCCGCGAGATGGCGGTAACGGTAAAACCGGCCGCCCATCCGACCGGCACCACGCTGGAAGTGCTCGACCTGTTCTACAACACGCCGGCCCGGCGTAAGTTTATGCGCACCGAGAAAACCGAGTTCGCGCACATCGACGAAGTGGTGCGGCGCATCGCGCTGGCGCGCTTCGATGTCACCCTGACTCTGCAGCATAACGGCAAAATGGTGCGGCAATACCGGGCGGTCAGCGATCCGTCGCAGCATGAGCGGCGGCTGGCCAGCATTTGCGGCGCGGCTTTTTTGCAGCACGCGCTGGCGGTCTCCTGGCAGCACGACGATCTGCGCATCGAAGGCTGGGTGGCGGCGCCTGAGGATACGCGTCAGCTGGCCGAGATGCAGTACTGCTACGTCAATCAGCGCATGATGCGCGATCGGTTGATTAATCACGCCATCCGACAGGCCTGGCAGGAGCATTTTACCGATGAGCGGCAGCCGGCCTATGTGCTGTACCTTAGCGTCGATCCGCATCAGGTGGATGTGAATGTACATCCGGCGAAGCATGAGGTGCGTTTCCATCAGGCGCGTCTGGTGCATGACTTTATTTACCAGGCGGTGATGACGGTGCTGCAGCAGACGAGCGCGCCGGATTTACCCCTGAGCGATCCGCTGACCAGCCAGCCGCTGGCGGGCGGCTGGCAGCAGGAAAATCGCGTGGCGGCCGGCGAAAACCACTTCGCCGACGCTACGTCGCCGGCAGCCGGGCAATCGCCGTCGTCGTCCGGCGGTAAAGCGCGCGAGCGCGCGCCGGCGGGCTATGCCGGTGCGGCGACCTACCAGAAAAAGCAGGGCGAGCTGTATCAACGCCTGTTGCAGCCGGGGGCGTCCGCGCCGCGATCCGTCGTGGAGGAGCCCGTCTCCCGTCCGCGGTCGCCCGCCCGCGCGCCCGAAGCGTCGCCGATCGATAACGATGCGCCGGGCTTTGGCCGGGTATTGACCGTATATCCACCCTGTTACGCGCTGGTGGAATACCGGCGCGGGCTGGCGCTGTTGTCATTGCCGGTGGCCGAACGCTACCTGCGCCAGGCGCAGTTGACGCCGCCTGAAGAGGGGTTGAAACCGCAACCGCTGCTGATCCCGCAGCGGCTGGTGCTGGATCAGCCGGCGCGCGCGGTGTTGCAGCGTCATCAGGCGCTGCTCGCTCGTTTTGGCATTGATATTCGCGCCGAGGCGCAGCGCATCGCGCTGCGCGCGGTACCTTTACCATTGCGCCAACAAAATTTACAAAACTTGATTTCAGACCTGTTAGGCTATCTGACTGATTATCAGGAGATTGCCCCTGATGCGCTGGCGGCCTGGCTGGCGCTGCAGCTGAGCAGCGAACACGACCTCTGGAATCATTCACAGGCCATACAATTACTGACCGATGTGGAGCGCCTTTGCCCCGGCCTTGTCGTCGCTCCGCCGGGTGAACTGTTACAAACGATGGATATTGAGGCCGTCATTAAGGCCCTGCAGCATGACTGATTTTGACAACTCGCCACGCCCCAAAGCGATTTTTATTATGGGACCCACCGCATCCGGCAAAACCGCGCTGGCGATGAATTTGCGCCAGCATTTGCCGGTTGAGTTGATTAGCGTTGATTCCGCCCTCATCTATCGGGGGATGGACATCGGCACCGCCAAACCCGGCGCGGATGAACTGCGTCATGCGCCGCATCGGCTGATCGATATTATCGACCCGGCCGAAGCGTATTCCGCGGCGGATTTTCGCCGGGACGCGCTGGCCGAAATGGCCGATATTACCGCTGCCGGACGTATCCCGCTGCTGGTAGGGGGAACGATGCTGTACTTCAAGGCGCTGCTGGAGGGATTATCGCCGCTGCCGCCGGCCGATGCGGAGGTGCGTCGGCGCATTGAAACGCAGGCGCGGGAGCGGGGCTGGGAGGCGCTGCATCGTCAGTTATGTGAGATAGATCCGGTTGCCGCCAATCGGATTCATCCAAATGATCCACAGAGACTGTCGCGGGCACTGGAAGTTTTTTTCGTTTCAGGTAAAACTTTAACTGAACTGACAAAAACTTCCGGCGAGGCTTTGCCTTATCAGGTTTATCAGTTTGCGATAGCGCCGGTGACGCGTGAGCTACTGCATCAGCGTATTGAGTTGCGTTTTCATCAGATGTTGTCGGCGGGGTTTGAAACAGAAGCCCGGGCGCTTTTTGCCCGAAGTGATTTGCACAGGGATTTGCCTTCCGTTCGTTGTGTCGGTTATCGCCAGATGTGGTCATATTTGTCCGGGGAGATCGACTACGATGAGATGGTTTATCGGGGAGTTTGTGCAACGCGTCAGTTGGCCAAACGCCAGATGACCTGGTTACGCGGCTGGGAAGCCGTCTGCTGGCTGGACAGCGATAGGCCGCAGGACGCCATGGATAAGGTGATACAGGTTGTTAGTGCATAGGTTGGGTGATTGTGTACAATTGACGCGTCTCAGCGCACAAATTTTTTACATCGTTATTTTAGGGCCGCAGGGTTCTTTGTTAAAGACAACAAGCAAATAAGGAAAATATAGAATGGCTAAGGGGCAATCTTTGCAAGATCCGTTCTTGAACGCGCTGCGTCGTGAACGTGTTCCGGTTTCGATTTATTTGGTTAACGGTATAAAACTACAGGGTCAGATCGAGTCTTTCGATCAGTTTGTCATTTTACTAAAAAATACGGTCAGTCAGATGGTGTATAAGCATGCCATCTCTACGGTGGTTCCGTCTCGTCCGGTCTCTCATCACAGTAATAATCCGGGCGCAGGCAATAACTATCACGGCAATAATCCGGCGGGTCAACAGCCGCCGGCGCAAGAAGGTGATGACGCTGAATAAGGCATATTCTCTGACTATGGCGGGGAGTGGTGCGTTCCCCGCTTTTGATTGCGTTCATGGCTTGAGAGGTTGCTCGTTTGTTTGACCGCTACGAAACCGGTGAACGGGCCATATTGGTTCATATTTACTTTTCGCAAGACAAAGATACGGAAGATTTGCAGGAGTTTGAGTCTCTTGTCTCATCCGCCGGCATTGAAACGCTACAGGTGGTTACCGGTAGCCGTAAAGCCCCGCATCCGAAATATTTTGTCGGTGAAGGCAAAGCTGAGGAAATCGCTCAGGCGGTAAAAGCTAACGATGCCTTTGTGGTGCTGTTCGATCACGCCCTGTCGCCCGCGCAGGAAAGAAATCTGGAGCGGTTGTGCGAATGCCGGGTGATCGACCGTACCGGGCTGATTCTGGATATATTCGCCCAGCGCGCGCGTACCCATGAAGGTAAATTACAGGTGGAACTGGCGCAGTTGCGTCACCTGTCCACGCGTCTGGTGCGCGGCTGGACCCACCTTGAGCGGCAAAAAGGCGGGATTGGTTTACGCGGCCCGGGTGAAACCCAGCTGGAAACCGACCGTCGTTTGTTACGCAACCGAATCAGCATGATTCTGTCCCGCCTTGAGCGGGTTGAGAGACAGCGTGAGCAGGGGCGGCGTTCTCGCACCCGGGCCGATGTTCCCACCGTTTCGCTGGTAGGCTATACCAACGCCGGGAAATCCACCCTGTTCAACAGCATGACATCGGCGAACGTGTATGCCGCCGATCAGCTATTTGCCACGCTGGATCCCACGCTGCGTCGTATCGACGTGGCGGATGTCGGTGAAACAGTGCTGGCGGATACCGTAGGCTTTATCCGGCAGTTGCCGCATGACCTGGTCGCGGCCTTTAAGGCAACGTTACAGGAAACGCGTCAGGCCTCTCTGTTGCTGCATATTGTGGATGCCGCCGATCCCAGGATGGATGAAAATATTGATGCGGTCGACACGGTACTGGCAGAGATCGAAGCGGATGAAATCCCTGCGCTGTTAGTGATGAACAAAATTGATATGCTGGAGGATTTTGTTCCGCGTATCGATCGCAATGAGGAAAATCTGCCGGTCAGGGTCTGGCTTTCAGCCCAAACCGGGCAAGGTATTCCGTTGCTATTTCAGGCGTTGACTGAACGCCTGTCTGGGGAGATTGCGCAATATTCCTTGAGCCTTCCTCCGCAGGCCGGACGTCTTCGCAGCCGTTTTTACCAGCTTCAGGCAATAGAAAAAGAATGGATCGAAGAGGATGGGCACGTTGGCCTGAAAGTTCGCATGCCGATAGCCGACTGGCGTCGCCTCTGTAAACAAGAACAGGAACTGGCGGATTATATTGTCTGAACAGCGGCATAATCTGATGGACTCTGGGATATTGAACCTGAAGAACACCAATCATAAAGAATGGAGCTAAAACATGGCGTGGAATCAGCCCGGTAATAACGGACAGGACCGCGACCCGTGGGGGAGCAGCAATAACAATGGCGGCAACTCTGGCGGTAACAACAATAAAGGTGGGCGCGATCAGGGTCCACCGGATCTGGATGATATCTTCCGTAAACTGAGCAAAAAACTCGGCGAACTGGGCGGCAAAGGCGGGTCGGGCGGTTCGACCGGCGGGCCGCGCGCCGGCGGCCGTATCCTGGGCATCGCCGCGGTGGCGGTCGTGGTGATCTGGGCCGCCAGCGGGTTTTATACCATTAAAGAAGCGGAGCGCGGCGTTGTGACGCGTTTCGGCCAGTACAGCCATCTGGTTGAGCCGGGGCTGAACTGGAAGCCCACGTTTATTGATGACGTACGCGCCGTTAACGTGGAAACGGTGCGTGAGCTGGCGACGTCGGGCGTGATGCTGACTTCCGATGAAAACGTGGTGCGCGTAGAGATGAACGTGCAGTATCGCGTCACCGAACCGGAACGCTATCTGTTTAGCGTAACCAATGCGGATGACAGTCTGCGTCAGGCCACCGACAGCGCGCTGCGCGGCGTTATCGGCAAATACACCATGGATAAAATCCTGACCGAAGGCCGTACCATCGTGCGTACCGACACGCAGCGCGTGCTGGAAGAAACGGTGCGTCCTTATGACATGGGGATTACCCTGCTGGACGTCAACTTCCAGACCGCGCGTCCGCCGGAAGAGGTGAAGGCCGCGTTCGACGATGCGATTGCCGCGCGTGAGAACGAGCAGCAATACATTCGTGAAGCCGAGGCTTATGCCAACGAAGTTCAGCCGCTGGCCAACGGCCGCGCGCAGCGTACGCTGGAAGAAGCGCGCGCTTATCAGTCGCGCACCGTGCTGGAAGCGCAGGGTGAAGTGGCGCGCTTCGCTAAACTACTGCCGGAATATAAGGCTGCGCCGGAAATTACCCGCGAGCGTCTGTATATTGAAAGTATGGAGCGCGTATTGGGTCAGACTCGTAAGGTGCTGATTAACGATAAAAGCAATAGCCTGATGGTTATGCCGCTCGATCAGCTTCTGCGCGGTTCCGCCTCCGGCAACAATAGCGCTCAGCAGAACAATAGCGGCGCGGCGCCGTTGCGTATGCCGTCTGACAGTCAGGGGGCGACATCGACCCCGTCACGCAATACCAGCTCCAGTATTCTGGATCAGCGCCGGGCGAATGCGCAGCGTGATGATATCACTCGCACAGGGAGAGAATAATCGATGCGTAAGCCTTTACTATTTATCCTGATCCTTGTCCTGCTGGTGGTGTATGCCTCGCTGTTTGTGGTGCAGGAAGGTCAACGCGGCATCGTTATGCGCTTCGGCAAAGTGTTGCGCGACGATGAAAACAAGCCTCTGGTCTATGTGCCGGGTCTGCATGTAAAAGTCCCGTTCATCGAATCGGTGAAAATGCTTGATGCGCGTATTCAAACCATGGAAAACCAGGCCGACCGCTTTATCACCAAAGAGCAGAAAGACCTGATTGTCGATTCCTACATTAAATGGCGCATTAGCGATTTCAGCCGTTACTATCTGGCGACCGGCGGCGGCGACGTCTCCCAGGCCGAAGTTTTGCTGAAACGTAAGTTTAGCGACCGACTGCGTTCTGAAATCGGACGGCTGGACGTGAAAGGCATCGTTACCGATTCGCGCGGCCAACTGATGTCGGACGTGCGTGAGGCGCTGAATACCGGCAGCGGCGAAACCAGCGAGGCGGATAATGCGATTGCCTCCGCGGCGGCGCGGGTAGAACGCGAAACCAGCGGCGAACTGCCGAGCGTTAACCCGAACAGTATGGCGGCGCTGGGGATCGAAGTGATCGATGTGCGGATCAAACAGATCAACCTGCCGACTGAAGTGTCCGACGCTATCTATCAACGTATGCGCGCGGAGCGTGAAGCGGTTGCCCGTCGTCACCGTTCGCAGGGCCAGGAACAGGCGGAAAAACTGAAAGCCGCCGCTGACTTTGGCGTGACCCGTACGCTGGCGGAAGCCGAGCGTCAGGCGCGCATTATCCGCGGCGACGGGGATGCCGAGGCGGCGAAGCTGTTCGCCAACGCGTTCAGTCAGGATCCTGACTTCTATGCCTTTATCCGCAGCCTGCGCGCTTACGAAAGCAGTTTCAACAGTAATCAGGATGTGGTGGTGCTGAGCCCGGACAGCGATTTCTTCCGCTATATGAAGTCGCCGGAATCCACTATTCGCCGCTGATTCGGTTAGCGATCCATGACCTGAATCCCGTTTGTGTCCGGGGTTCAGGTAGCTGACAATACGCTGTCTTTCTTTGTCGGCAACCTCAAGCCCGTTTAACCACGGGCTTTCTTCTGTCTGGAGTATTGAAAGTATGAATGCGACCATCTGGCTGGCATTAGGACTGGTGTTAGTGCTGGAAGGGCTTGGCCCGTTATTGTTTCCCGGCGCGTGGCGCAGAATGCTCCTGGCGTTGACCAGTTTGCCGGACGTTATTTTGCGTCGTTTTGGCGGGGGTTTAGTGGTTGCCGGATGTGTGATCTACTATATGTTGCGTAGCCGTACGGGGATCTAAAATAGTAGTGAAAAATGTGCGCAAACGTGTGCTAAAAACTACTGAAAGCAGATAAATGAGATGTTAGAATCCTTTTTTAAGCAACCTGGTGATTCTTGAGATGGGTAAGAACGTCGTCGTACTGGGCACCCAATGGGGTGACGAAGGTAAGGGCAAGGTCGTTGACCTGCTGACTGAACAGGCCAAATACGTTGTGCGCTACCAGGGTGGTCACAACGCCGGTCATACTCTGGTTATCAACGGTGAGAAAACCGTTCTTCATTTAATTCCCTCGGGTATTCTGCGTAAAAACGTCATCAGCATCATCGGCAACGGTGTGGTGCTGGCGCCTGACGCGCTGATGAAGGAGATGGGCGAGCTTGAAGCGCGCGGCGTGCCGGTGCGTGAGCGTCTGCTGCTGTCTGAAGCCTGTCCGCTGATTCTGCCGTACCACGTTGCGCTGGACAACGCTCGTGAAAAAGCGCGCGGCGCGAAAGCGATCGGCACCACGGGGCGCGGCATCGGTCCAGCCTATGAAGATAAAGTGGCGCGCCGCGGTCTGCGCGTCGGCGATCTGTTCGATAAACAGACTTTCGCTGAAAAACTGAAAGAAATCATCGAATACCATAATTTTCAGCTGGTTCACTATTACAAGGTGGATGCGGTTGACTACCAGAAAGTACTGGATGATGTGCTGGCCGTTGCCGACATTCTGACGGCGATGGTGGTCGACGTGGCCGATCTGCTGGAAAAAGCGCGCGTACGCGGCGACCGCGTGATGTTTGAAGGGGCGCAGGGGACTCTGCTGGATATCGATCACGGCACCTATCCGTATGTTACCTCTTCAAACACCACTGCAGGCGGGGTAGCGACCGGTTCCGGTCTGGGCCCGCGCTATGTCGATTATGTGCTGGGTATCGTGAAGGCCTACTCCACCCGCGTGGGCGCCGGTCCGTTCCCGACCGAACTGTTCGATGATACCGGCGAGTATCTGAGCCAGAAAGGCAACGAGTTTGGCGCCACCACCGGCCGCCGCCGCCGTACTGGCTGGCTGGATGCCGTCGCCGTGCGCCGTGCGGTGCAACTGAATTCCCTGTCGGGTTTCTGCATGACCAAACTGGACGTGCTGGATGGTCTGCCGGAAGTGAAAATCTGCGTTGCTTACCGTCTGCCGGACGGTCGCGAAGTCGATATTACGCCGCTGGCTGCTGAAGGCTGGGAAGGTATTGAACCGGTATATGAAACGCTGCCGGGCTGGACTGAAAGCACTTTCGGCGTGAATCAACACGCTAAATTGCCGCAGGCCGCGCTGAACTACATTAAACGCGTTGAGGAAGTCACTGGCGTACCGGTCGATATTATCTCCACCGGTCCGGATCGTGACGAAACCATCGTGCTGCGCGACCCGTTTGACGCCTGAACGCGTTTGACTGACCGCATCGCATCATAAAAAGGACGGCTTCGGCCGTCCTTTTTGCTGTCACTCTTAGGACGAACAGCGATAAGGCTGTTCGCAAAATTTCCCTGTCTGAGAAAGAAAAAATTTTGGGAAACCACTTCTGGCAAAGAGAATATTTCGTGGGCCCGGCAGGCGCGAACGAAGAGATTATTCGCAGATATGTCAGGTATCAGGGCAAAATAGAGAAAGCGGAAGCGGAAAGACAAATGCAACCGGGGTTGGAAGAATAGTGTTTGAGCCCCCTTTTAGGAGGCCGTGTCAAAGCCGCCTTATATGAAGGCGGCTTTTTGCGTTACTTATCTGCTTTTTCCGCGCGCGCTTTGTCCGCCAGCGCGTCGAGCAGGCGGTCATGGATGTTGCTGAAGCCGCCGTTGCTCATCACCAGAATGTGATCGCCGGGCTGCGCGGTTTTCACGATCATCTCGACCAGCGTATCGATATCCGCACTCCAGTGCGCCGGCTGCACACAGGCCTCCGCCACTTCAGCTACCTGCCACGGAATATGCTGCGGCTGGAACAGGAATACTTCATCCGCCCGGCCCAGCGACGGCGCCAGCTCATTTTTGCACAGCCCCATCTTCATGGTATTGGAGCGGGGCTCCAGCACCGCCAGGATGCGCGCGGTGCCGCCCACTTTACTGCGCAGAGCGGCCAGCGTGGCCAGAATCGCCGTCGGATGGTGAGCGAAGTCATCGTAGACATTCACGCCCCAGGCTTCGCCGCGCAGTTCCAGCCGGCGACGGGCGTTAATGAAACGTCCCAGCGCCGTGCAGGCGTCCGCCGGCAGCACGCCCACGTGATGGGCCGCCGCGATGGCCATCAGCCCGTTATGCATATTGTGTTCGCCGACCAGACTCCACTTCACCACGCCGACGGGTTCGCCGTGCAGGAACACCTGGTATTCGCTGGCGTCGGGCGTGATTTTTTTCGCCTGCCATACGCCTTCTTCACCGACCAGTTCCTGCTCGCTCCAGCAGCCCATGGCCATAACCTGTTTCAGATGGGCATCGTTATCCGGCAGAATGATTTTGCCCTGACCCGGCACCAGCCGCACCAGATGATGGAACTGCTTCTGAATGGCCTTCAGATCGTCGAAGATGTCGGCATGATCAAATTCCAGGTTATTCAGAACCAGCGTGCGCGGACAGTAATGAATGAATTTGGAGCGTTTATCGAAGAATGCGCAGTCATATTCGTCGGCTTCAATCACAAAGAACGGGCTGGCGCCGAGACGGGCGGATACGGTGAAGTTGCCCGGCACGCCGCCGATGACAAAACCTGGCTGATAGCCGCAGTCTTCCAGAATCCATGTCACCATCCCCGCCGTGGTGGTTTTACCGTGGGTGCCGGCGACGGCGATCACCCAGCGCTCGCGCAAGAGGTGATCGTGCAGCCACTGGGGACCGGAGGTATAGGCGATGTTTTGCTCCAGCACGGCCTCCACGCAGGGATTGCCGCGAGTCATGGCATTGCCGATAATCACCAGGTCGGGGGCCGGTTCGAGCTGAGCCGGATCGTAACCCTGAATCACTGTTATCCCTTGCTCTTCCAGCAGGGTGCTCATTGGCGGATAGACGTTAGCATCTGAGCCCGTTACCTGATGCCCCAGCGATCTGGCCAGTAACGCCAGGCCGCCCATAAAGGTGCCACAGATACCTAAAATATGAATACGCATATATGTTCCATCTATGTACAGTGAGTCTGTTGCACATTCTAACGCTGGTCATGCCGCATAAGAAATGATTTGACCCGCTCCCTGTGTTCTCTTTGCGCTACACTGCAACCGTAAACGTGGCGGTATGACACGCACCGCTTTTCATTCGTACAGTATGGAATAGTGTTTATGAAAACGTTAGGCGAATTTATCGTTGAAAAACAGCACGATTTCTCTCATGCCACCGGCGAGCTTACTGCGCTGCTGTCTGCTATTAAATTAGGTGCCAAAATCATTCATCGCGATATCAACAAAGCCGGACTGGTTGATATCCTGGGAACCAGCGGTATTTCTAATATTCAGGGTGAAGTGCAGATGAAGCTCGATCTGTACGCTAATGAAAAGCTGAAAGCGGCGCTGAAGGCGCGCGGCGAAGTCGCCGGCATCGCTTCCGAAGAGGAGGACGAGATTGTCATCTTCGACGGCGAACGCGCCGAAAACGCTAAATATGTGGTGCTGATGGATCCGCTGGACGGCTCATCCAACATTGATGTAAACGTCTCGGTCGGTACGATTTTTTCCATTTACCGCCGCATTACCCCAACCGGCCAGCCGGTAACGGAAACAGACTTTCTGCAGCCGGGCAGCCAACAGGTAGCGGCCGGCTATATTGTTTACGGTTCGTCGACCATGCTGGTGTACACCACCGGCCACGGCGTGCATGCCTTCACTTACGATCCTTCGCTTGGCGTATTCTGTCTGTCTCATGAGAAGGTGCGTTATCCCGCCACGGGCAGTATGTACTCGATCAACGAAGGCAACTACATCAAGTTTCCGCTCGGGGTCAAAAAATACATCAAATATTGCCAGGAGCAGGACGAAGCCACGCTGCGGCCTTACACGACGCGCTATATCGGTTCTCTGGTGGCCGATTTTCATCGTAACCTGCTGAAAGGCGGCATCTACTTATATCCGAGCACCGCCAGCTATCCGCAGGGTAAGCTGCGTTTACTCTATGAGTGCAACCCAATGGCGTTTCTGGCCGAGCAGGCGGGGGGCAAGGCCAGCGACGGGGCCAATCGCATTCTGGATATCATGCCGGAGAAATTGCATCAGCGTTCGCCGTTTTTCGTCGGGACCGAATCGATGGTGGAGGACGTCGAGCGTTTTCTGCGCGACTATCCTGATGCCTGATGCCTGATGCCTGATGCCTGATGCCTGATGCCTGATGCCTGACGCCTGACGCCTGACGCCTGACGCCTGACGCCTGATGCATTTTTGCCATCAGTGGCGGCTATGACGGCGCGTATGCGGGGCTGGCGCGGCGTTATGGCTGCTGTTCGAACCAGCTTTCCAGGATAATGACGGCCGAAGCGGCGTCCACACTGCCTTTATCCAGCGCGCGAAAGCCGCCGTGAGAAAAGAGATCGGCGCGGGCTTCCACCGTGCTGAGCCGTTCGTCGTGCAGCGCGACCTGGACGCCGAAACGGCCATGCAGCCGGTTGGCGAACTTGCGCGCGCGCGCGGTGATCGGCTGTTCGCTGCCGTCCATATTGAGCGGCAGGCCCACCACCACCAGCGCGGGCTGCCACTCTTTTAACAGCGCTTCGATCTGCCGCCAGTCCGGGCTGCCGTCCTGCGCTTTAAACGCGCGCAGCGCGCGCGCGGTGCGGGTTATGTCCTGGCCTATGGCCGCGCCGATACTGCGCGTACCGAAATCGAAGGCGATAATAGTGCGGCTGCTCATCAGGCGTGTCCCGCTTCGATGGCGATATTATGGATATCAATACCCAGTTTCCTGCCTGCGGCGCGCCAGCGATCGGCGATCGGCGTATGGAATAAAATATCGTTGTCCGCCGGAGTGGTCAGCCAGGCGTTATCCAGCAGTTCCTGTTCAAGCTGGCCTTTTTCCCAGGCGGAGTAGCCGAGCGCCACCAGTACGTCCTGCGGCTGTTCCGCCGTGCCCAGCGTTTCCAGCACGTCTTTGGAGGTGGTGATCATGGTATCGTCGGAAATGGCGATACTGGAGCCAAATCCGGGCTGAGGCGTATGCAGAATAAAACCGCGATCGTCGGACAACGGCCCGCCGGTAAATACCGGTTTATCCAGCCGGATCTCCGGATCACGCGGGTTGGGCGTGATTTTGAGTTTTTGCAGCACATCTTCCACCGTAAATTGATCCATGGGCTTATTCACGATTAGTCCCATGGCGCCGTCTTCATTATGCTCACAGATATAGACGACGGAACGTTTGAATATGGTGTCCTGCAGTGCTGGCATAGCAATCAGAAAATGATGCTGTAAATTCATCGTATATGTTTATACTCGTCATATTTCAGGTTGCGGCATGGCGGAGATCGCGAACCGGGCCGCCGCGCGGACGGCCCTTCAATTGGTCAGCGAGAACGGCTGGCTAAACGCTGTTCAATGGCATTCATCAGCATGCCGGTAATGGAGCATTGCGGATACGCGGTTTCAATTTCGCGTACGCAGGTCGGACTGGTGACGTTGATTTCGGTCAGCCGGTCGCCAATGATATCCAGACCGACAAAAATCAATCCCTTCTGTTTCAGCACCGGCGCCACCTGGCGAGCAATTTGCCAGTCGCTTTCGCTTAGCGGGCGCGCTTCGCCCCGGCCGCCGGCCGCCAGATTGCCGCGGGTTTCGCCGGATTTCGGTATCCGCGCCAGGCAGTAGGGCACTGGCTCGCCATCCACCACCAGCACGCGCTTATCGCCGTCTTTGATCGCCGGCAGGTAGTTTTGCGCCATGCAGTAGCGGCTGCCGTGCTCGGTCAGGGTTTCGATAATCACCGAGACGTTGGCGTCATCCTGTTTCAGACGGAAAATAGAGGCGCCGCCCATGCCGTCCAGCGGTTTGAGGATCACATCGCCGTGCCGCTGATGAAACTGGCGCAGCTTATCCGCCCGACGCGTCACCAGCGTATCCGGCGTCAGGTGCGCAAACCAGGCGGTAAACAGCTTCTCGTTACAGTCACGCAGACTCTGCGGTTTATTAACAATCAGCGTGCCTTGTTCTTCGGCGCGTTCCAGCATGTAAGTGGCGTAGATGAACTCGGTATCGAACGGCGGGTCCTTACGCATCAGAATGACATCCAGCTCATGCAGGGCGATATCCTGTTCGTCGGAGAGATCGTACCAACCGTCGTAATCATATTGGACGCTGAGCCGACGCGTGGTGGCGCGCGCTTCACCGGCCTGCATATACAGGTCGTCCATCTCCATATAGTACAGTTCCCAGCCGCGACGCTGTGCTTCGAGCAGCATGGTGAAGCTGGTGTCTTTTTTGATATTAATCGCCGCAATGGGATCCATTACGATGCCGAGCTTGATCATTTTCTCTCCTTTATCCCAGATCGCCAAAACGAACCTGCAATGCAGCGATCGCGGTCAGCGCTGTGGTTTCTGTACGCAGAACTCGTGGTCCCAGCAGAATATCGGTAAAACCGTAGTCTGCGGTCATGGCTATTTCCCCGGCGGACAAGCCGCCTTCCGGCCCAATCAACAAACGCACTTTTTCCACCGGCACGGGCAGGGTATTGATACTTTGCGCTGCACGCGGGTGCAGATTAAGTTTTAGGGCGTTGTCCTGTTCGGCACACCAGTCGGCCAGCGTTATGGCCGGACGAATCTGCGCCAGACGGTTGCGTCCGCACTGTTCGCAGGCCGCGATTGCAATTTTGCGCCACTGCTGAATTTTTTTCTCCAGCCGTTCGCCATCCAGCTTAACGCCGCAGCGTTCAGAAAACAGCGGCGTAATGATATTAACGCCCAGCTCAATCGATTTCTGAATAGTAAATTCCATTTTTTCACCGCGTGACATGACCTGTCCCAGATGCAGGTCGAGCGGCGATTCCCGATCGCACTCTGCGCTGTCGGTAATTTTAACACGGACCTGCTTTTTACTGCTCAGTACGATTTCAGCACTAAAAATCTGATTGCTGCCGTCGAACAGTTCCAGCGCCTGCCCGGCTTCCATCCGCAATACGCGCCCGACATGGCCCGCCGCTTCTTCGCTCAGATCGAGTTCAGCGCCGACGAGCGGCAGTTTTTCCGGATGATAAATGCGTGGTATTCGCATGCGGGTACTCTTGCTTTAGGTTGAATCAACTAAGGAGACAAACCACCCGGCGCGGACGCGGATGGTTTTATGGATGAATG
Organism: Affinibrenneria salicis; assembly: GCF_008710095.1. The sequence continues at coordinate 181,707 of NZ_VYKJ01000009.1, read as the reverse complement.
ACTATAGTAGGTAGACCGACTATTGCTGGCAAGCCTGTTGAACATACGGGTTGTGATTACCCTGTACGCGGGCGATGCGCTCATCCCGCGTGCATTCCCACTGGCTTACCGGGTACTGCTTATTCCAGACTTCAAACAGCCGCGTTTGCTGGCTGGACAAGCGCAGACTATAGCGGTCGCGCATATAGAAATAGGTGCGGGCGATAACGCCGCGGGCGCGCTCCGGCGGCTCGGCCAGCTTATTTTTAAAATCGATTTTCATTGAACACTGTCCGTACTGCCCTTCGCCGCCTCGCCACTGACTGTACATGAAGTTACCGCGATCGCCATTGACCTCGCCGACGGCGGGCTGCAGGTTGTGCAAGTCGTTTTCCATTTCGCGGTAGACGGCGTCTTTAGCGCAGTTTTTCCGGCCGCCGTCCTGCCAGCACAGGCGTTGATGGCCAAACTGCCAGGCGGGAACCACATGCTCCCATTCGATGCGGCTGGCGCGCGGCGCGCTTTTCCTGACCTGGTAACCGCAACTGTTCAGATCGGGCGTGCCCTTCTTGCCCTGCCATTCTATTTTACAACCACAGTAGAAGGTGCCCGGCGCGTCCTGATTGATTTTTACCGCTTCAGCTTTGGCCTGAGTAAAGTTATTGATGCCCTGACCTGCGGCAACCAGAGGAAGGATGAGTCCAGGCACACTCATTACCCATAAAATTTTGCGTAGCATATTCCAAAACAACCAGCTGAGAATGAAAGCAGGCAGAGTACCGGATGAAATACGGCGAGGCAAACAGTGGGCCGGCTTATGGGTAAAATTTGTCCTTTAGCTGGAGTGGGGAGGCTCCGGGCGTAACACTTCGCCGCAGCGCCGGCAGCGGTATTCCGTTTCGCCGCGCAGCACCCGGTTATGACGCCGTATGCTCAACTGATGTTGCTGGCACTGGCAACGATAGAAAAAGGTTTTGCCCTGTACCGACGCAAGGGCAAAGTTATGCGTGCGGCGCGCCGGCACCGCCAGCACCTGTTCCATCATCCAGCGCCACTCTTTGCCGTGCGGGGCAACCCGGCCGAAGCGGGCGTAGACCAGCAGATGGGCCAGCTCATGCGGGATAACCTCATCGATAAAATGTTGCTGATTTTCGCGCAACAAAACCGCATTAAGGCGAATCTCCCAGTTTTGCAGCCATGCGCTGCCCGCCGTGGCGCCGCGCTGTTGATAATTAACCACGGGTTCCGGGTAGCGGGCATCAAGCCGGTGATTGGCCTGCTGCAGCGCGACGCGCAGGGTGCGCATAACGGCCTGATGCAGAGCGATGGGGATGCGGGGCGTATTCATGGCTGGCAGGATAAAACGCGGCCAGGAGCGATGCAACCGGATTTAGCCTGCGTCTCTCAGGATCATGAGATAAAAAAACGGTGAACCGTATGTTCACCGTTTCATAACGCAAGCCGGATTATTTCAGGCCGGCGGCTTCACGCAGCTGCGCCGCTTTGTCGGTTTTTTCCCACGGGAAGTGTTCACGACCAAAGTGACCGTAGGCAGCGGTTTCGCGATAGATCGGGTGCAGCAGATCCAGCATCTGAATCAGACCGTACGGACGCAGATCGAAGAATTCGCGCACCAGCTGAGACAGCAGCTCGGTTGCCACTTTTTCCGTACCGAATGTTTCGATCGCGATCGAGGTTGGGTCGGCTATGCCAATCGCATAGGAAACCTGAATTTCGCAGCGGTCGGCCAGGCCGGCGGCCACGATATTTTTCGCCACGTAGCGAGCCGCATAGGCTGCGGAACGGTCAACCTTGGACGGATCCTTACCGGAGAAAGCGCCGCCGCCGTGACGAGCCGCGCCGCCGTAGGTATCAACAATAATTTTACGACCGGTCAGACCGCAGTCGCCCATCGGGCCGCCGATAACAAAACGGCCGGTCGGGTTAATGAAGTATTTGGTGCTGGCGGACAGCCATTCAGCGGGCAGAATCGGCTTGATGATTTCTTCCATCACCGCTTCGTGCAGCTCTTTCTGTTCGATGCTTTCGGCGTGCTGAGTGGAAAGAACAACGGCGTCGATGCCTACAATTTTCCCGCCATCGTACAGGAATGTCACCTGACTTTTGGCGTCAGGACGCAGCCAGGGCAGCGTGCCGTTCTTACGCACTTCTGACTGACGCTGCACCAGACGGTGCGCATAAGTTACGGGCGCCGGCATCAGCACGTCCGTTTCGTTGGTGGCATAACCGAACATCAGACCCTGGTCGCCCGCGCCCTGCTCCAGCGGGTCAATACGGTCAACGCCCTGGTTAATATCGGGAGACTGTTTGCCTATCGCGCTCAGGACGGCGCAGGAATTGGCATCAAAGCCCATATCGGAATGAACATAGCCGATTTCACGGACGGTACGGCGGGTGATTTCTTCGATATCAACCCAGGCGCTGGTGGTAACTTCACCGCCAACTAAGACCATACCGGTTTTTACGTAAGTCTCGCAGGCCACACGAGCTTTTGGATCCTGTTCCAGGATGGCGTCTAAAACGGCATCCGAAATCTGATCGGCAATCTTATCGGGATGTCCCTCTGATACAGACTCGGACGTAAAGAGGTGTTTAGCCATTAGTTTTTTACCTTCAAAAACGAAGCTGTTAAGCGGTTAATCAGTATAGATGGATTAACATCTGGATGGCTATTCTAGGACACGTTTCAGCATCAATGCCAGCGCTTTTTCGACCGAAGCCAATGCAACGTCAGGATAACTCGTGGTAATTGTTTGTTTTTACTCTATGCGAATGATAATGAGATATTTTCATTTTGCATTTTTATTGCCGTATCTGTATAACCGCCCGGCTGTTTTTATTGGCCGCAATGTGTCATATCATGGCGGGTCGCATGTGGTATGTTAGCAGTTCCATTGATAGCCAGATCGCCTGGCCGCGGCGGGCGTGGAGGAGCGAAGATTTAATGATCCGTTGTTTAGCGAGCCAGCTACGTTCACAATACTTTCTTGTCGGCACGATATTGTCATGGTCAGCCGATCCTTTCTCCGGTTCTTTTCGATCCCAGAATCAACCATATTTACGTGCTTCACAGGATTCACGAGCCGGTTAAGCCGTCTTTTAATCGTTCTGTTTCCGGGCGAACCGGCCGTCATTATGCGGCGTTTCGCGCTAGTTTTCATGACCCGTTGCACGGAGTCCGACAACGTGTTTTACACTTATAGCAGTAGTAAATCGCCGGCATATTGTGTCGGACGGTTTTTTTCACCATCAGCACCGGCGGTTATCGACAGGTTTACCTGCGGGCAACGCGCGGTAAAGAGAGATAGCGGGCGGCAGAGCCAAAATCAGGGGAGACGTGATGTCTGACGATACGATTCGCCGTGGAGCATCGGCGACGGCTAAAGCGAATAATTTGCGCTCCATGCAGGAGGTTGCCATGAACGATCTGAATGCCAGTGAGATGCTGCGTACATACAACATTGCCTGGTGGGGCAATAACTATTATGACGTCAATGAACTGGGGCATATTAGCGTTTGCCCCGATCCTGATGTTCCTGATGCGACGGTCGATCTGGCCACGCTGGTGAAAGAACGCCAGCAGCAGGGGCAGCGATTGCCCGCGCTGTTTTGTTTCCCGCAAATTTTGCAGCATCGTCTGCGCTCCATTAACGGCGCATTTCGGCGGGCGCGCGAATCGTTCGGCTATGAAGGCGGCTATTTTCTCGTTTATCCGATAAAAGTTAACCAGCATCGGCGGGTCATTGAGTCACTGGTCAACTCGGGAGAGCCGCTGGGGCTGGAAGCCGGTTCGAAGGCGGAGCTAATGGCGGTGCTGGCCCATGCCGGCATGACGCGCACGGTCATCGTGTGCAACGGCTATAAAGACCGAGAATATATCCGTCTGGCGCTGATCGGTGAAAAGCTGGGGCACAAGGTGTACCTGGTGATTGAGAAAATGTCGGAAATTAAGCTGGTGCTGGAAGAGGCCAACCGACTGAATGTTGTGCCCCGTCTGGGCGTGCGTGCGCGTCTGGCCTCGCAGGGATCCGGCAAATGGCAGTCCAGCGGCGGCGAAAAATCTAAATTTGGTCTGGCGGCGGTGCAGGTCTTGCAGCTGGTCGAATTGTTGCGCAAGGCCGGTCAACTGGAAAGCCTGCAACTGCTGCATTTCCACCTTGGCTCTCAGCTGGCCAATATCCGCGATATTGCGACCGGGGTGCGCGAGTCCGCCCGTTTTTACGTTGAGCTGCATAAGCTGGGCGTTAATATCCAGTGCTTCGATGTGGGCGGCGGTCTCGGGGTCGACTATGAAGGGACGCGCTCGCAGTCCGATTGTTCGGTGAACTATGGCCTGAACGAATACGCCAACAACGTGATCTGGGGTATCGGCGACGCCTGTAACGAGTATGGTCTGCCGCATCCGACGGTGATCACGGAGTCCGGCCGCGCGGTAACGGCGCATCATACTGTGTTGGTCTCCAATATCATCGGGGTGGAGCGCAACGAATTCAGCGAGCCGCACGCGCCGGAAGAGGATGCGCCGCGCGCGCTGGAAAGTATGTGGGCAACCTGGCAGGAAATGCAGGAGCCTCGTAACCGGCGTTCGCTGCGGGAATGGCTGCATGACAGTCAGATGGATTTACACGATGTGCACACGCAATATACGCACGGCATGCTGGATCTGACTCAGCGCGCGTGGGCAGAGCAGCTGTATCTGAGCATCTGTCAGCAGATTCAGCAGCAGCTGGATCCCAGTAACCGCGCGCATCGACCGATTATTGATGAACTGCAGGAACGGATGGCCGACAAGCTGTACGTTAACTTCTCGCTGTTTCAGTCGGTGCCTGACGCATGGGGGATCGACCAACTCTTTCCGGTGATGCCGCTGGAAGGGCTGGATAAGCCGCCTGAGCGTCGCGCCGTTCTGCTGGATATTACCTGCGACTCGGACGGCACCATCGACCACTATATTGACGGCGACGGTATTGCCACCACGATGCCGATGCCTCCTTACGATGCGGATAATCCGCCGCTGTTAGGGTTCTTTATGGTGGGCGCCTATCAGGAAATTCTCGGCAATATGCACAACCTGTTCGGCGATACCGCGACGGTGGATGTGTTTGTCTTCCAGGACGGTTCGATTGAACTGGAAGAGTCGGACGAGGGCAACACGGTGGCCGACATGCTGGAATACGTACAGCTTGATCCTGAAGTTTTGCTTACTCGTTTCCGCGATCAGGTGAAAGAAACCGATCTGGACAGCGAGCTTCAGGCTCAGTTCCTTGAGGAGTTCGAAGCCGGGTTATATGGATACACCTACCTGGAAGATGAATAAGCGTTAATCAACGTGCTGGCAAAGGGAATGTCGTCGGGCATTCCCTTTAGCGTCCGGGCATATCGCCTGTTTTCTTCGTTTGTCGTCCGCTTTGGGCGGGAACCCGGCGCTAACTGTGCGTGATAACGACGTCCCCGCTTCGTGAGCAAGGGGCATCGGCAAGCTAAAATAGCCGGATAATCAGCGGATAAGATCTTGCTGGCAGATTGGATAATGTGGCGATGAATATTCTTTTTTAGGGTTAAAAATAAGCCGGGAGATCATCAGCAGCGATCCCTTATCGCGTACGCCATATTTATTCAGCAATCGGGATTTACTGTTAAGCACCGATTTGCGTTTTATTCCGGTTAATTCAGTAATTTTTTCCGAACTGTAACCCATGCTCCAGTAGCGAAAAACCGTATATTCGGCTTCTGATAGCTTAACCGGATGCGTGGCGCCCCGTCCGTTCGGCTGGGCAAAGCACAATATACGGGAAAAATAGTCTACCGGCATTGCCCGTGAGACAACGATGGTTTTTTCATCAATGAAAACCGGAAGATGATTTACATTATTTATAATGATAAATACGGATGCTACGTCACAAAAATTCATTTTTATAAAGTGATAATAGTCACTGAAATTGCTATCGCAACTATCAATAATAAATATACATTTCCTTTTCCCCTGCTGTTGAATATTAACTCTGCTGGTCGAACGAACATAAAGTGTCGGTATCTCTGAGAAAACACTCCTTAAACCCAGCACAGTAAAGTTGCATTTACTGAGTATTCTGACGTCCATGATAAAACATCCAATGATTTTTCGATCAATGATGATTAATTCAAAAATGCATAACGTAAGAATATTTGTCAATCTTTGCTGGCCTATTGGCATTTCCGCAGATATTGATTTAGAAACATTTAGAAATATTTGTTAAAATTTGGATTTAAAATGAAAAGAAAGCATCACTGAAAATCTATGGCACAGGTATATGAATTTACTAACAAAATCCATGTGTACGAAAATTGCTCAATTGGCGATGTCGGGGAAAAATCCTATTTTTTCCAAAAATGACTTTTAAATTCATAGCATTACCCTATCGATATCGAACGTATTGAATGGAAAAATCATCAATAAAATCGATTAAAAATGATCTATTGATCTGTTTTTTCTATTGATATAGATTGATATCGCTGAGCCTGATGACGCCAAACGGCAGGACGCATTCGCTAATGGCGTGCTCTGCGCTGCAGCGGAGGGCTGTTGCGAGCCATAGAAAAGTTGTGTCGTCAGGTCAAACTGTAACAGGTAGCCAGGCCCTGCCGGGCGTATCCTGTACTGATATAGCCATTTCTATCGCACCGGAAATCATAACGCTGGGAAAGATATTATGGAGTGGTTTGTACTGATAGCTGTATTAGTGCTCTTTATCATTTCGATTATTTCTATCACGCTACACTACAGGAGGATAAAAAATAGTTCTTTATATTCAAGAAGGAAAAATAAGAAAAAAGGATGAGCTCTGCATGGAGTGAATCTAAAATATAAGATTTTTCCCGATTATTAACCGGGAAACGAAAAGATGGCTAAATGATTAATTCGATAATGTCGAATATGTTAGGCCGTAAATGTTCCTGTATTGCATTGCCGATGAGTCATCTACAGGTCGCCGGACAATCCTTCGGGTAGCCAGAGCCTCTCGTTTTTTCTGCCGTCTATTTGACTACCAGCCTGACGTAATGTCTGTATATATTGTCGTAGTAAAAATGCCCGGCCCTGGCCGGGCATTCAGGTTGCTGAAAATTATCGCTTCCGGAGTATTCGTCATGCTGGCGATGAGCGCTTTCCATAGTATTTTATTTATATACGTTACATAATTCGAATTGCAGAAAGACGGCAGGCAAGCGACAAATTCGTCGGGAGCGAAGCTGACCGGCCAGCGGCTGGCTTCGGTGAGAAACAGGATATCTTGCATTAATCGAGATGAGCGCCTATTTCAGGCAGGCGATTCTGGTTAACGAACGCGGGTCAGTGCATCTGCAGCCTGAAATATGACGAGTATTTACTTAGCTATTCAGGTTGCAGGCCAAACGTTATCGTTTATAACAATGTAAAACGTTGCCGGAAAAGCGGGTTTTAGGGATGAAGGTCATTGAGGTCAGATGCGCTTATTAAGGGATGTATCAGAGAGGCGAATTGCCGGCAGAGGATTTGAACGCGGCATACGGCGGCGACTGAAGGGATGGGGTGGATAATTGCACCTTGCTAAGGTATCTGCAACCTGGCGTATGAAGGGTGAAAAATCATTCAAATTTAATCTCCATAGATGTCCCTTTTGTTTTTTTTATGGCTTTATCTCTGTATTCTTTTTTAATTTCTTCTGTTAATTCTTCTTTTTCATGAGGGGGCTCAAAAAATTTCATAGACTCCAGAATGGCTATAAATCCACCGGATAACATTTCACCGGTTGCTTTGATTTTTCTGCCGCCATCATCCAGTATAATATACGAACTGGTTCCCGTTATCTTCATATTAACTCCTTATCGAATGCTATTTTACAGATTGTACTACAGAATAAATAGTTTCGCATAATAGCGCTACGCTTGCCTTTGCAGATTGCAGTAACAACGATATAATGATTAAATTCTGTTTTAACTGATTGTTTTAATTTATTTAATTCGTTACTTGTTGTCGCGTGCTAAAAATTGAAGCATCCATGCGCGAAGCTATTTATAATGATGTGATTTTTATACCGTTACTTTTTACTGATTCGGGCAACATAATATTTCTCTAAATCCGTGCGTCATTGGCGGTGCGCGGAGTTATGCTGTCGGGACGTCCGGTTATCATCGGGTCTTTAGCGCCGGCATACGAACTTTTATCATGCTTATCTGCAGCACTCAACAATAATATATTGACAGACCCAATTCTGCTTGCCGTTATCATTTATTATGGTTTTTAGAGTACCTCTGGACCTTGTCTTTTGATAAAATCAGCAAAAAGTTTGCACTGGATAGCATCTGCGAATTCTGGGGCAAAAAAAACTCCAGCATTTTTGGGGTACAGGTAAGAACAGAACAGCATAAATAAAATGAATAACATTGAGGTAAGTAAGTTTCTTAGCTATGTTTTACGCCATCAGCCTGAAGCTATTGGCCTTTTGTTAGACAGTGAAGGATGGGCCGATATCTCTAAATTAATTACATGCGCAGCCCAAAAAGGGAAAAAGTTAGATTTAACTATCATTAGGGACGTTGTTAATACCAGCGATAAAAAACGATTTTCTATTTCTGATGATGGATTGAGAATTCGGGCCGTTCAGGGGCACTCATCACGGCAAGTCGATATTGCTTATAGTGAAAAAATCCCGCCGTTTTATTTATATCACGGTACTGCAACGCGTTTTGTTACATCTATCCGGGAAAGCGGTTTGATTGCAGGTTCTCGCCAGTATGTGCATTTTTCCGCTGATAAAGTTACTGCGCTGGCAGTTGGGCAACGCCATGGGAAACCCGCTATACTCAGGATCAATGCTATGTCTATGTATGAAGATGGTTTGAAATTTTTTCAGGCTGAAAATGGCGTCTGGTTAACGTCAGTGGTGCCGGTCAGGTTTATTATTTTTGATTGAGCCTGTTTTATTCATTAAGTGGTTATTTGTATCAGCTTGATCTATGCTGCAATTTTAGTGCACTCGGCTAAATATCTTCGCACATTAATGCTTCTCTCTTGACCGTACTACAACGCGCAACTGATGATAAAATAATAAAAACGGTTAATTACACTTTAAGCATGATGTCAGTTTTCACTGAAACCAGCAGAGACAAACGTCTCGCTATTATAGCGAAGCTATTTAGTGAAACCAGAGAAATAGATTAAAAAATAACGTTGTGACAAACGATAGGTTAAGCCAGTGGCTATGCTTGTTATATGCTGATTTGGCGGAACCTGGTTATAACAATAGTGATCTGATCTTTTTCATGGGTTTTACATAACAAGATAACAGGTATTGTTCAGATGTTTTTCTCGTGTGGATGAATGTTGTCTGAAATTTCCTGGCGACTTAATCATTTTTTATCATTCGCGTTTTTTACAGGCATGAAAAGTAACTTAATATTTATATTTAAAATATTATTGTGGTTTGTTTATTTTTTAGGAAACGACATCGCGACCTTATACTTGTTACAGATGAATCCTTCTTCCGCCGGGTCATATGGCGTTTTGGAGACAGACCAGTACTTTAACAAAGGTTCTGCTTGTTCAATTTGTTTGCGCAGTTCTGTTGACATTTTTCGTGATAAATAAATAACCTGATTAACATCAGACCAGCCATCTGATATTTCTCTTATGGAATTTCCCGCGGAGAGGGATAATTTTACTGCGTGTTTTATATGAGGGGATTTTATCTTATACTGCCACGATTTTTTATTTTCGACCATAACCACCTGATGTTATTGTCTGTGAGCTAGAGCATTAGTCTAATTGATATGTGCTATTTACCTGCGTTTTTCTATAGGATATTTGTTTATATTACTGGTAACGGCGGCCACTTTGAGAAACTTTGCTATCATGAACGGTTCACAATAAGCAGGAATGGCGTTTTTTGCTGCTGTTAATTCAATGAATAAACTTAATGTTTGGGCTATTTTGTGCCTGAATTGCTATATGAAAAAATATTCGCTCATATTTCAAATAAACGTTCAACGTTACCTTTAAACTCATTCATTATCTACAGACCAATCGTCAGTATCCACGGTGGTTTTCTATTTTTTTATCCGCTATGGTTATTTAAAATAGGATCATTGTTACATGGTTAAATGTATATTGGCTTTAATTACTCTCCACCCGGTGTTGTGGGCATTCGATGATGGCATTTCCCGGCTAATTTTAAAACCTGTTCAACATAATCAAGGCTGGTAGTACGGATCATGCATCGTTACTGGTTGTATCAGCACAGAATATCAGGCTGTGTCCCGCAATTCATTTTCGCTGGCTGACGATGAGAAAAAGGTATTAATTTTGTTTGTTTTTTGATTTGTTTTTGGCCGGTTTTACTGCGTCCCCTGTCAGGGGGGAGATTTTAAATAGCTTCGCGCATTGATGTTTCACTTTTGACCATGCCACAGCGCGTAACTGATGATAAGAACATTTAAATAATCATTAAAAACAGTTGATTGTGATTTAATCATAATATCGTTGTCACTCAACCTACAGGGCAAGTGTAGCGCTATTATGCGAAGCTATTTACATCGGTCAGATAATTGAGGGAAACAGCCTGAGTTATAAAAATACATGCTGCAGACCTTGTCTTTTTTTCGGACTTACGAAGTGATGTTAACGTTTTTTATTTCCCGGTTTGCAAATTCATCTGGACTTTTTCTGATGGCGTCGGCCAGAGCTTCTATATAACTAATATTGTCTTTGTTTTTTACATCATGTTCATTAAGCTTATATTTTTTACTGATGTCAAAGTGAGTATTAGGGTAGTAATTGGGGAATAATACCGAGATCATATAAAATGAATCAGATTTCAGTAGTAATAAGTTTCCTCTGCGGGAATATATTATCTTTGCTTCTATCGTGGGGGGGATGGATTCAGCGTTGTTATCATTAGCATGATAGATATTATCGGGGTCATCATACTTTGGTTTTTGATTTTTAATGTGAAAGGTATTACTAATAGTCCTGGGGACGATTCGGTGTTTGTAATCCTCTGGCGTTTTCCTTATTAATTCGACCAGTGAATACAGGCTGCCGCACGTAGGATATTTTATTCTATCTTCGGGCTGTAGCCAAAAATAGTCATTCGTGTCAATATAAGAGTGAAAGAAAACGATGGATATAATAAATTTATCTTCTAACGAATAAAGACTGTAGTATAGCTTGCTAATGTATAATAACTTCGCATTCATCAAGAAATTCTTTGTGATTACTCTAATATCATATCAATGTGTTAATTAAAGAATGCTGATAAAACGATGGATTTATTTTCAATCGGGTGAACGTGTGTAGGCTAAAAATCTGGTGTGGGTACTTCCCGGATTTTATAAATGCTATAATTATTTCTAATTTTATCAGCAAAAGAGGCCATGTCTTCATAATTAGAGTACATTATCACATCATCGTTGATTAATTTAAAACACCTGGTCTCATCCCGGTGACCGCCAGGCCAAATCATAGCGATATATTTTTGATTTTTATTTTCCAGAATAAAATAATCTCCCTTTTTTTTGTATAATATATTAAATTTAATCATAAATCCCCTTGCCTTTAAGTCATAATCCTTGCAATTAGTTCCTCTGTTCATATCTTTAGTAGACATAACAGCATCCCAATCAATCTTGTCGGTAAAAGAAAATTTGATGATAATACGAAGACGCTCTGGCATATAATGAGGATTATTTCCGTTATTCGTTGGAAATAATTACTTTATTCAGACAGTTCTGTCCTTTTTCAGTAAAGCTGAATGTGATTTTTTGTCCCTTTTTATTCGCGGGCGTAGTATGGCTTGTCATCTCATCTTCTGAGCGCCCTCTGGGATAGTCGGTTAAGGTTAATTCACCGTATCTTTTCCTGATGTCATTAAGAGCGAGACAATGGCCTGAGTATGAGAAAGAGAGGAACGGCGCCATTCCATCGGATACTTTGCTCAGTCGAAGGTCGATATCCATAATTTTGGATGAATCAGAAAGGGTAACATCCTTGCCTTTGTAAAAATTTACATACTCATTTTCTGATACCTGTGTGACGGGGAGCGGAAGTGAATCAATAGATTGCGTGGTGACATTTTCAATAGCGGTACTTGTTTTCTCTATGAATGACCAGATGTCTGTGCTATTCATTTTTGCTACTGCTATTCCTGAGTTGAATAATGCGCTGACGGCAACTACATATACTTTACTTTTTCGGATAATTTTTGTCATACCATCCGCCATAGGGTGATGCATCCAATTAGTAGAATATGTATTTTTCGATGAGGGCTCCGATGACTTTTTCATGAAGCTCAATAGAGTGTGAGAAGCAGATGGTTTTGCGGGCCAGTCGTTTGATTCGCGTTCTCAGCGTCAGGTTGTTGCGCTCAATGCGCTGAGTAAAAATCTTGCCGGTCAGATGCTTTTCCTTCGGTACCTCTCTGGCATAACTCCCCCAGTCTCCGTCGTGATACAACCAACGTTAAACGGTGATAATAACTCGTGGAGTTTGCGGCAGGTAGCCTCTGTTCTCGGCCCAAAAATATGGGCAACAACTTGTTTTCTCCTGGTGTCAAAGCCATACCATAGCCAGTGTCTGTTGGCTTTGCTGCCAACATAAGACCACTGTTCGTCAACTTCACAAATCAGTGCAATATTTTCATACACAACGGCTTTGCCGCTCACTTGCTTCGGCGTGAGCTTTTTAACGTCCGAATGACCGTATTGATGCCAACTTTCAGTGTCCGAACTGTGTCTCTGACATCGGAACCGTTCATCGTCATATTGACCATCTTTTCTTTAGTTCCGGGCTTATGGACTTCGTAAGTATACTCAAGCTGAAAGCGTTTACGACATTCAAGGCAACGAAAACGCGGATATCCGGCATGCCTGGTGCCATGTTTGCGTACCGGGCGCGTTTAACCACAAAACCGACAAGAAACAGAAATCCTGGCTATAACAGGAGATCCAGATAAAAAGCGTATTTTACACAAATCTCCAGCCTCAAGGCATCAGCAGGTATTACATTGATCTAATTAAAGATAGTCATTATCTTTCACTGAGGTTGGGGGATGAATAAAACTCAGATCAATGAAATCGAAATAAGTTCTCTATTTCAATAAGTAAAGTGGGATCCCGCCCCGGTGCGGCAATGGACTCGGCTTACTTGTATAAGGACAAGATCATTAATGTTTAAAAAATATTCACGCTCTTGCCCTGGGATCCCACCCGGTCTAACGAATCGCTTTTATCAACGCCTGATTGCGACAATCGAGTAATTGGCTCTTCATGCGCTTGAATCATTCCCTATTCCTCGACGACTTCCGCGTAAGGAATTTCTTGATATTTTTGATTAGGATATGAATCCCTAATCTCTTTTGCTATTTTTTTTAAATCATTAAGAGTTATATCATTTTTTTCTTTAAGATTATTGATTTTAAAAAAACGTTCAATATCTGTTTTATATATGCCTTCACTTGAAACCACTTTAATAATATAATCATTATCTTGAGATCGATAAAAAATAAAATCCCAGGGGTTTACCATTAATCTTTTTACAAAAATTATAGCGTTTCTCCAGTTAATATATTGGTTGCGGTATAATCAATTCCTTTTACTATGCCCCCTGTATGGATTGCCGCTTCGAAATCAGCCTGCGGTAACTTTTCTCCAGGTAAACATTGAGTATTTACTCCCCATTCATTTCCCTGATTATTTCTTCGCGGGTGGGAAGAAACTATCCAGAGCGGACTGAATATTTTCCTGATGCTGTTTTCCCGGTTCGGTGGTGGCCGCATGTCCACCCGACGGGTTTAGATGTAATTCACCCGAAGACGTATTGATTTGTCCGCTTTTATCGACAGTAATATTAAAATTGAGGCCCTTGATATTAATGTCGCCTTCGGCGGTGAGCTCCAGCACGCTGAGCCCACACTCAAGACGGATGGATTTACCGGACCCGATAGTAAAAGTATCGACCGCATTATCAATGCGTTTTTGTCCAGTTATTCTGGTCGAGTCGCCTCTTACTCCGGTTATTTGGTCTTCTGTCACACGTAATTCTTCTTTGGCTCCAACAAAATGGGTGTGATTTTTTTCGATGATGTGAGTTTCATCATTCTCAACATCAATATCCATATTGCGCTCGGCATGCAGCCACACTTGTTCTTCGCCAGTCTTGTCCTCAAAGCGCAAGGTGTTGGCGTTGTCGGGCGTGCCGTCTTTGGAGCGGCTCATAAAGCCCATCTGGGTAGCGGCGGCGGGCAGCGCCCAGGGGGGCATGCTGGCCTCGTTGTACACCCGGCCGGTAATAATGGGGCGGTCGGGGTCGCCGTTGATAAAGTCCACCACCACCTCGTCGCCGACGCGCGGAATTTGCACGCCGCCAAAGCCCTGACCAGCCCAGGCGCTGGAAACGCGTACCCAGCAGGAGCTGGTATCGTCGCCTTTCGCCAGCCTGTCCCAGTGGAACTTCAGCTTGATGCGGCCATATTTATCGGTCCAGATGGATTCGCCTTCGGGCCCGACCACGCGGGCGGTCTGCGGGCCGCTGGTTTTTGGCCACGGGGTGCGCTGGGCCGGACGGAAGGGGACGGCGGCGGGAATGACGGTAAAGTCGATACGGTGTTCGGTTTCATTGCCGGCGCCGCTGACATAGCGGTTCTCACGCAGGAAATAGTGGGCGGCCAGAGTGAGGTATTCGCCGTTGTCGTCGGGGAACGGGGCATTGTACAGGGTAAAGGTGTGGCCGGGCGCGATGCCGAGCGCGGTGGCGGTGGCGCTGATTTGTTCGTGCTCGGTCTGCCAGGCTTCCTGACGGATGCGGGCATAGAATTCGCCGTGTTCGTGTTCGACAAAGCGGCCGGGCCAGTCATAAACGTCAATCTGTCCCGGAGTGGGAGAGACGGGATTTTGACGCGCCTGGAACAGCCAGGCGTTGGGCTTGCGAAAATCGTAGTCATCATGACTGTAGATGCCGGGGGTAACGATATCGTGCACCGCCCACTGGCTGATGCCCTCGCTGCTGGTGGTGCCGCCGGACGGGGTGAGATGATAGGGAATGGTCTCATAGCCGCTGAACGAGGTGTACTGCTGCGGGGCATCGACAAGGATCAGGGTGTGTTTGTCGGCTTCATGGCGGAAGTAGTAGGCGATACCTTCCAGTTCCATCAACCGGCTGATGAAGTCGAAAGAGCTCTCGTTGTACTGCACGCAGTATTCCCAACTGCGATAGGCGTTGGTGAGGTGGTCTTCAACGTTGACGTTATGCTCGTCGAGCAGGGTCTTGATAATCTGCACGGCGGTCTGCTGCTGGAAGATACGGAAGTTGCGGTCACGCTTCATCGGCCAGAGGTCGGGTTCAAGGCGCAACTGGTAAAGGGCGTAGCGTGTGCCGCTGATTTCCTGGCTGCGGACGCTGACGGCGGTGATTTTGCCGTTGATGAGACGCTGTCCGCTGCTGATGAGCAGTCCGGGGAGCGGGATGACGACGGTGAGCGGCTGACCAAGCAGAGAACGGCGGTCGAGGCGAGCGGAGGGACTGAGCAACTCGACGGTCAGGGAGAAAGACTCGGAGAGCGCCTCACGGCCGGAAAGCGACCAGAACATGAGTTCATCGAAAGGCAGAGGGGAGTGTACCGTAATACGATCCATAGCGTTTATCCGACAAATAAGAGAATAAGGAACTCCCCGCAGAGCTGATTAATCAGCTCTGCGGGACGGCATCATTCTGGTTAACCTGCAGGATTGATAAGCCAGGTGCCCGGCTTATCGATGATCAGCGACTGCTGACGGCGTTTATTTTGACTCTGGATGGTGAGCTGGTGCTGACCGGCGGGCAATTGCATCACGACGAAACCATTGCCGTCCGGGGTGATGGCCTGGCTGTCGTCGTTCAGCAGTACGCTGTCGCCGGGAGACAGTTTAAAATAGACTCGCGCAATCAGCGGCGGCGGCGCGACCGGCTCGGGTTCGGCCGCGGGTTGCTCCTGCGCCGGCGGCTGGGTAGACGCAAGTGCGTCGTCGGCGGCAGTCTGAGCCGGCGCCGGCGCATCGTTTGCGGGCCGTGCCGCAGGCGCGCGTGGCATTGGCTGGGGCTGCGCCGCCGGCGCGTTATTGGCCAGCGCCAGACTGCCGTCATCCGTGTCGTCTTTACCCTGACTGAGCCCGACCATTACGCCGACGAAGGCGGCCAGCGCCATACCGGCGCCGATGCCCAGCGGTTTTAGCCACCCCAGCAGACGCTGTTTTTTCTGCTCCGTCTCGCTGACTTTTTCCGCCTGACCAACCGCCACCAGCATGGTGCCAGGCATCCGGCTGGATGCGCCCACAATATCGTTCACTTCGGAAACGGACAACTCCAGCAGTTGCGCGAATTCGTCAATTACCTGCGGACGATCTTCCGGCCGCAGAGAGAGCGCCTTGTCGATCGCGGTCAACAGCGGCAGGGAATAGCCGGGCGGGCGTCGTTCGGCCAGCGGCTGATACACGTCTTCGATGCTGCGCACCACGCTGACCGGCGGCGGCGACCCGACGATCAGCGTGTGGAGGACGGCGCCCAGCGCATAGATATCGGTCCAGGGACCCTGATCGCCGTCATTGTTTTCTGTGTACTGTTCGATCGGCGCAAAACCGGGTTTCAGCATGGTCTCGGTTTCGTCGGAGAGGTTGCTGATTTCCTTGCGCGCGGAGCCAAAGTCCAGCAGCACCGGCAGAAAGTTCTCCTGAATCTGGATGTTGTCCAGGGAGATATCCCGATGCAGATAGCCTTCCCGGTGAATGGTATTGATGGCGCCGAACAGCGGCGGCAAGAGGCGGCGTATCCACTCTTCGTTAATGATCTCCGGCTGCTGCTGATACAGGTTCTTCAGCGTGGTGCCGCTATAAAACTGAGTTCCCATATAGGCCGTATCGTTCTGCACCCAAAAGCGGATAACGTGCAGCAGGCTGGGGTGGTTGAAGCGGGCCAACAGACGGGCCTCTTTAATGAAACTGTTTAGACCGGCCTGGAAGGTTTTGCTGAAACGCTCTCCGCGCAGGCCTAGCGTATAGTCCTCATTACGCACGGCCAGCGACGACGGCATGTATTCCTTGATCGCGATGGTTCTTTGCAACTGATGATCCCAGGCGCGGTATACAATGCCGAAGCCACCGCCGCCGATGACTTCCTGAATCTCAAATTCATTGAATCGGTAGCCGATAGGGAGCGCATTAGGATTCTTATTGTCAATTTCCGGCATGATGATAACTCTCTGGTAAAGTGGCTTCAGGCTTCAAACTGGTAGTGGAATTCCCCCTGCTCCAGCGAAATCCGCAATTGATGATATTTTTCATCCCGGGCGCTGGCAGCAAGAATTTTCTGACTTATTTGAGGAAGAAGCGTATTGGTCAGAATGGCGTCCACCATTCGTCCTCCGGATTCTACTTCGGTACAACGCTTAACGATCTGTTCAATCACCTCATCCCCGATCAGGGTGGCGATGCCGTGGTTCTTGTTGAGCCGCTGCTCAATGCGGTTCAGCTGCAGCCGGACGATCTGCTGCAGGACGCTATCGCTCAGCGGGTAATAAGGAATGACCAGCAGGCGGCCCAGCAGCGCCGGCGGAAAGACCTCCAGCAGCGGCTGGCGCAGCGCCTGAGTCAGCGCTTCCGGTTCGGGCAGCAGTTCCGGATCCGAACACAGACCGGCGACAATGTTGGTGCCGACGTTGGAAGTCAGAATGATTATCGTATTGCGGAAATCGATATGCCGCCCTTCGCCGTCTTCCATCCAGCCTTTGTCGAACACCTGGAAGAAGATTTCATGCACGTCGGGGTGCGCCTTTTCGATCTCATCGAGCAGCACCACGCTGTACGGACGACGGCGTACCGCTTCCGTCAGCACGCCGCCTTCGCCGTACCCGACATAGCCCGGAGGCGCGCCTTTAAGCGTCGAAACGGTATGCGCTTCCTGAAATTCGCTCATATTGATGGTGATGATATTCTGTTCGCCGCCGTACAGCGTTTCCGCCAGCGCCAGCGCCGTTTCGGTTTTCCCCACGCCGGACGGGCCGCAGAGCATAAATACACCCACCGGCTTGTTCGGGTCGTCCAGTCTGGCGCGCGAGGTTTGCACCCGGCGAGCTATCAGCTCCAGACCATGTTGTTGACCGATAACGCGCTGGTTCAGCGTGTCGGCCAGCTTTAGCACCGCATCAATTTCATTTTTAACCATTTTACCCAGCGGGATGCCGGTCCAGTCGGAGACCACGGTCGCCACGATATTGGCATCGACGGCGGCGAAAATCAGCGGCGACTCGCCCTGCAGCGTCTGAAGACGCAACTGCAGTTCGGCCAGTTCCTGACGCTGGGCATCCGCCTTGTCCACGCCGTCCGTGTCGTCCGTATCGCCGCGATGCAGTTGGGCGCGCAGCGCGATAATTTGATTAATTAACGTTTTCTCTTCCTGCCAGCGCTGCTCCAGCGTCGCCTTTTCCTGCTCTTTTTCACTCAGCGCCAGCCGGATCTGTTCGGCTCTCTGCGGGCCGCACAGACCGACTTTCTCTTCACGCCGCGCGATGTCCAGTTCGACTTCCAGCGCGGCCATGCTGTGACGACAGTTTTCCAGTTGCGCCGGCTCGGCGTGCTGGCTGACCGCTACGCGGGCGCAGGCGGTGTCCAGCAGCGCCACGGCCTTATCCGGCAGTTGCCGGGCGGGGATATAGCGATGTGAAAGACGCACCGCCGCGTCGACGGCTTCGTCCAGCAGCAGGATATGATGGTGCTGTTCCAGAGGGCTGACGACGCTGCGCAGCATCAATAACGCGCGCGCTTCGTCCGGCTCCTGCACCTGGACCACCTGGAAGCGGCGGGTCAGCGCCGGATCTTTTTCAATGTATTTTTTATATTCGGCCCAGGTGGTGGCGCCGATGGTGCGCAGTTGGCCGCGAGCCAGCGCCGGTTTCAGCAGGTTGGCCGCGTCGCCGGTGCCCGCCTGGCCGCCGGCGCCGATCAACGTATGGATCTCATCGATAAACAGGACGATAGGCGTCAGGCTGGACTGGACTTCGTCGATCAGGCTACGCAGACGCGCTTCAAACTCGCCCTTCATGCCGGCGCCGGCCTGCAGCATGCCGATATCCAGCAACCAGAGCTGTACGCCGCGCAGCGGCGGCGGAACGTCGCCGGAGGCGATGCGCTGGGCCAGGCCTTCAACCACCGCGGTTTTGCCCACGCCGGCTTCGCCGGTCAGCAGCGGGTTGTTCTGCCGACGACGCATCAGGATATCGATCATTTGGCGGATTTCATCATCGCGCCCGACAATCGGGTCGAGTTTGCCTTCCCGCGCCCGCGCGGTGAGATCCTGCGCATATTGCTGTAGCGTACCGCCTTTCGCGTTGCCCGGTATGGCGCCTTCCGCCGGCGCTGCCGCCGGTGCGGCGTCCTGCGACTCTTCGCTGCCGTCCAGCATATCGGCGAAATTATCCATCAGCGTATCCGCATTCAGACGGGAAAACTGCGGGGAGATGGCGAGCAGGCTCTGACGCAGCGCGTAATTTTTCAGCAGACCCAGCATCAGATGGCCGCCGCGGATACGGGCGGCGTTGTAGGTCAGCGAGCTGTAGACCCAGGCGCGCTCCACCGCGGTATCAATATGTTCAGAGAGATCGGAGATCGAGCTGGCGCCGCGCGGCAGACGATCCAGCGCGGCGACGATATCCGTCGCCAGCTGCGGCTCGTCCAGTGAAAAGCGGCGGATGATATGCTGTAGATCGCCATTCTGCTGCTGCATTAACTGATGCAGCCAGTGAACCAGTTCAACGTAAGGATTGCCGCGGAGTTTGCAGAATGCGGTAGCACCTTCCAGCGCGCTGAACAACAGGCCATCCAATTTGCCGAATAACACGGCTCGACTGATTTCTGACATAGTTTCCCTTTACGATGATTGATTCATCCACAGATAAATAACGCTGGCCGGCGGATGGCCAGCGCGAAGGCTTCGTTCTTTATGTTGTTTACAAGTGTTCCGGCGCGTAGACCAGATCGCCTCGCTCGCAGACCTGCGGTTGCCGGCCCAGCCAACTGGACAGGCCGAGCCGCTGCGCGCCCTGTAGCCGCGTACTGGCGACCTCGTCGGCGCGCAGCACCAGTTTTACTTCCCAGACATATTCAATACCCAGATATTGCCTTACCCAGTCGCGTAGCTGGATGGATAAAGGCGTTCCGGGCAGCAGTTTTTCGTATTCGGCGCGGGTGAGCGGCCCCATCTCAATGATGAATTTATGCTGTACGTCGCGCGTGGCGACGCCGAGAAAGGCATCCTGCCCCAGTCGAGGCGCGCGTTTGCCGGCCCGCAGCTGCGCCTGCTGGCGGGTGTCGATATTCAGCCAGTGCGGCACGTTCTCGATAAGGCGTACCGGTACATTGAAATAGTAACGCAGGATCTTTTCCAGCCCTTCCACGTCGTGACCGTGGCGGGTCAGATGCCCGGATAGCGCATAACGGGCGTGTTCATTGACGCTGTCCGCGTTTTTCTGCGCCGGTTGCCCCATGCCGATCAAACTGGCCAGATAATGTTCGAAACGATGATCGTCAGGCCGATCCTGCGAAACCGTCGGCTGCGCATCGGCCCACGCGCGGTAAAACAGCAGCGTCAGCCGGTGGTGGAACATATCGGCAAAGGCGGTTAGCGTCGGATCCTGATGGTGATAGATCCGCTCGCGCGCATATTCGGTGATGTGCAGGGGCAGCGGGCCGTTAGGCCCAAACAGTCCGAAGCTGTAGATACTCACATCATGAATATTTTTCCCGGCGCGCGGCGTAATTTTCGCCAGCGTGGAGGGCGCGAACGACAGGGAGGGTTCCTGCCCCAGCCTCACCGGTTCGTGACGCGGCAACTGGCCGCGCCCCAGCGGATAGCTTTCGCCGCCCTGAGCGTCGATCCAGCGCAGCAACTGGAACAGATCATAGCGGTACGGCGCCTGCATCCGTTTGGGCCAGAAATCATCCGGTAACCGGCGTGCGCTGGCGATCGTTAACGTTGAGGCGTTCTTGCTCATATCAACGCCTTTTTGCCCATGCGCGCCGGCCAGAAGCCGATTTCGCCGCGTTGCTGACTGCTCAGACTCATCTCCGTGAAGATATTGATCGCCACCAGACGCGAGAACAGTCGTTCCAGCACGCTGCCCAGCAGCCACGGGCTGGAGCCGGAAAAGGGCTGTTCATCCACTTCCAGTTCAATCCCCACGCCGCGGCCGAAGACGATGGGGCCTGGCTCGGGTATGCGCCGATACACTGGTTTCAGCGTGCAGTGGCGGATGCCCTCAATCTGACGAGCGATGGCAGGTTCGGCCATATTGGCATACAGGCCGAGTAACTGACGCAGCGCCGATGCGCCCTGCTGGGGCTCGCCATCCATCAGGCTCAGGTAGTTCATTTGCAGGTGGCTGATAAGACGCCAGACCGCCGCGCCTTCCGCCAGCGGCGGACGCGGCGGGGTCGGGCCTTTGCGCAGTGAGACCTGACGAATCGGCACCGAGTCCGGCATGGCGAACGCGCCCTGGTTTTGCTGAATCAGCAGCAGGGGCAGATCGCGGCTGGTGCACATGACCTGAGCCGACAGATACTTAAGGTCGGATCGCCACGGAGCGTGTTGCTCATCGACCAGCGACAGAAAGACCTCCGAGCCGATATAGCCGGTGCGCGTGCCGTAGCGACGGGTGCTTTCCGACAACACGCGCTGTTCGCGGCGCAGCGAGAAGTAGGCGCCGTAATTACCGTTGTCCTGGCCGAAGGTGCTCCAGAACGGACGAAACAGCTGTTCATGCTGGCGGTCGCTGTCGGTCGCATACAGTTTTTGTACCGAGAAAATCTCATAATCCAGCGGACGGATATTATCCACCACCAGGTGATATTCGTTGACGCCTTCATGTATCTTCAACCGCTCGGCGTTTTTGGGAAACAGGTTGATTACCGGCGTACAGTGCAGAGCCAGATGACTCTTGTCCACCACCTGTTCCAGTTTGGCGTTGCTGTGGTCGAGCAGAATAATGATGTCGAAAACCCGCTGATTCTGAGTCTGTTTCAGCAGCGAGCGCATACCGCTTATGCTGAAAAATTGCAGACGGGCGGGGAAGGCGAAATATTCCTGCAGCAGCCGATAGCCGTCGAAGTTGCGCAGATCGCCGGGCAACAGCGCCTGTTCGCTGTCAAAGCCTTCGTGCTTCAGATTTTCTTCCGGCAGCGTCAGGTAGCGCGGCGGTTCTCCGGACTCTCCCGGCACCTGGCAAACAATGCCCACGTTATGCTGCATGATCAGTTCCAGCAGCGACTGTGCCTGAATATCCGGGCCGCTGAGGAAAAATATCAGCTGGTTGATATTAAGATGATCGAGATAAACGCTGTCGTAGCACTCCAGTCGGATACGCAACGCGCTCTGGATCCCCTGCTGGCTGAAGCCGAGCTGCGAGAGCGGCAGGTCGGCCGGAATGCCGCTCAACTCCACCTGTTTGATGGTGACAGGGTGGAGCGTGACGTCGTGCGCGGTGGTGTAGCTACAGGTGACGCCGTTTTTTTTCAGCGTCTGGCTTTCCATCATGGTGCCGCGCGGAACGAGAAAGCCATTGCTCAAATCGCCCTTGGCGCTGTCGGGCGTCAGTTCGGCGATGGCCATCGACGGCGTCGGCGCCAGATAGTTGGGCGCGATCATCTCCAGCAAACGCTGGGAAAAACGCGGGAATTCGGCGTCCATTTTGAGCTGAATGCGGGAGGTCAGGAAGGCGAACCCCTCCATCAGCCGCTCGATGTAGGGATCGGCGACCTCAATACCCCGCATGTTGAGCCGGCCGGCCACTTTAGGGTAGCGTTCGGCGAATTCGGCCCCCATTTCCCGCAGGTAGGCCAGCTCACGGTTATAGTAATCGAGTAATTTGCTGTCCATCGTTAGTCCATATCTTTCAGTTCAAAATGGCCGTTTTCCAGATCCACGTCGCTACGAAACAGAAACTCCAGCGGATAGGGAACACACCACAGGCGCCCTTTAATTTCGATAGACAGGACGTTGTGTAAGTCGAGCGAATGGGTATCTGAGATACAGCGTACCTGTAACCCCTGTGGGATGATGCGCGGTTCGAAAGACAAAATGGCATCGGTTAATTTCCGCTGAATATCGTTCCATTCAATATCGGACATTCGTTTCCCGGCCAGCGGCGCTACGCCAAAGTTGTAGGTGGATTTCCTGACCTGAGGATAAGCGCTCAGATCCTGAATCGCCTCACTGTTGATGCAGTTAAATAGCCACTGTAGATCGCGCAGTACGGTGCGGCGCAGCGCCTTATGCGAAATAAGGCGGCTGCCGGCCGCATCTTTTTGCTGATCCGGCGCGTTGTCGGTCAGCCGGTCGAGCAGCGTGGGCAGCATTTTATCGCGCGGCGTCAGCGAGTCTTTGTTATCGCGTTGGTGGAAACCGTGCTGGCTGTACGACGCGTCGCGATCTGAATACCGGGATGACTGACTCATGCGGCGCTCACATTCTGGCTAAAACTGAGGGCGACCAGCGACAGTAACGGGTAATCGTTCTGATCGTTGAGCCAGGTCTTTTGCCCGTGGCCGATAAAGCGATCTTCCGTTGGTTGCGACCAGACGGTGGTCCGGGCCAGCAGTTCGTCATTGCCCGCCTGCAGGCCAAAGGGATAACGGACCGGGATCTGGCAGACCTGCTCCTGGCCGTCGATCAGGCTGACGCGCGAATGGCGCCAGACCAGATCGCCGGCGCTGCCCGGCGGCAGAAAATTGATTTCCGCGATGGCGCCAAACGGCACCCAGTAGTAAACCCCGTTGATGGCCAGTTCGCAGATCGGACCGAGCCGGCTGTCGCCGTCGGCCAGCCAGTCGAACGTATGCTGTTCTTCGTCCGTATTTTCTCCGCCGGCGGACAGCGTGAGCCGGCCCGGATTCAGCGGACATTCGTCCAGCGCCTGAGCCCGCAGCTGCGCGGCGAAATCGTTTTCTCCGCGCGTCTCCGCCTGCAGCGCATCCACCATTTTGTTGACCCAGTCGCGGCCGTGATTGAGTATCTGCGGCCGAGACTGGCCGGCAAACACCTGCTGGCGCTCGATTTCACCGGCGATCGCCTGATCCAGCAGAGTGACGGTGGGGCCGGCGATTGGTTTAAGCGCCAGCCAGGATTTTAACTGCGCCCGGGCGCGCGTCCAGTTACCCGCCAGGCACAGCAACTGCGTCAACGCGGCGCGCAGATCCGCATCGGCCGGACGGGCTCTGATATCGTTTTCCAACTGGCTGATCGCCTGCGCTATCGATTGGCCGGCAACCCGTTCGGAAAGTAAGTGCATAACATGTCCTTATATCGTTGCGCTCCGGTTCTGGCCGGAACGGCGAAAATTCAGCTGGCTCAACTAACGCGGCGCATGGATTTCCCGGTATACGCCGATAGCCGGATCCTGGAGTTCGGGATAAAAGTTCTCGACCAGCAGAATATTGGCGATGGCCTTACGGCTGAGATGCGGCGTCCAGGCCTGACGGACGGCGTCCAGACGCTGTTTCAGGACGTTGGCGTTCCGGGCCTGTTCTTTGTCAATCTGCACCACCAGCGTCGAGTCATAGACCCAGGCGTGCTGAGCCTTGCGGTACGGCAGCACCAGCCAGCTTTGCGGCAGGTTTTTCTCCTGCAGAATCAGGCGTTGATTGTTGGCTTCCATCACGTGGATATTTTCCGCTTGCTCCACGCTCAGCCCCGCCATCGGATATCCCTGAATAAAGGCGACGTCGGTGGGCTGCAGTTTGCCGTTGACGGTCAGCGAGAGACGAGTTTGCCCGCTCAGCCATTTATCGTCGCCGCAGGTCAGCGACTTATCGTCGGGAATAAACAGCGCGTCGCCGGCGCTTTGTCCCCAGTAAGTGCGAAAGGCGCAGCCGTCAGGCAGCTCGAAGCGCTGCCAGGCGGTGCTGTCGGCGCGCGGCGACAGCTCGGTCGGCAGTTCGGCCGCCGGTTTTTCCGGCAGCGGCGCGATAGCAACCTGCACTTTCCAGTTTTGATTCTTCTGTGCGCTGCCGCTGGCGATATCCTCGCCCTTTTTGTTGTTGAATTGCCATGAAATAGACTGCAGCGAAGGACACTGGTGCTGCAACAAATTGCCCAGACGCGGCATAAAGTTATTGAGCACTTCGCTATCCCGGCGATCTTCGCCGGATACGATACGCAACGGGAGCGTGTTGCGACACCAGCTTTCGGGCTGCGTATCCTTCACGTTGTCGATAAAAACTTCAAGCTGCAGTGACGGTGAGGAAACCACGCGATAACTCTCGGCCGCCGCGGGGGCGGCCGCCAGTAGCGGTAATATCCCGATTATCCAGTATTTCATACTATTCCTTAAACGGTATGAGTCGATAAGCCAGTCAGTCGTGCAAAGGCAGAAAGCGTTCCGCTTCCGCCTGCGAGTGCAGCAACGTTGTTTCCTGTGGTTCGCCGATCCAGATTGCAATAGCGCTGTAGTTATCGTTGATCTCGCTTTTCTTAATGGCCTGCTGGAGCAGGGTAAGCCATTCTTGCGGCGAGTTGACCATATGTAAAGACTGCTCCAGCTCGCTGGTGGAAAAACCGTGCCAGAAACCATCGGTGCACAGCAAAAATGCGTCGCCATCCTCCAGTTGCAGGACATCGCCATAACTGGCGTCGCGCTCTTCATCCATTCCCAGAGCAAAGTAGAGCAGGTTGCCGTTAATGCCCTGGGTCTGGTAGCCGGCGTCTTTCATTTGCTGGATCAGGCTATGATCGGTGGTGACATGGTACAGATAGCCGCGGCGAAACAGATACAGACGGCTGTCGCCGGCATGCGCCCAGTAGGCTAACTGATAGTCGCGGTCGATAAATAAACCAACCAGCGTGGTGCCCATACGGCCGTAGTCGGCGTGGGTTTTCTGCTGCTGGCGGATACGGTCGTTGGCCTGGTTAATGTAGTGGCGAATCTGCTGGGCATCCAGATGATTTTCGCCGTCGAACTGGCGCAGAATTTCGTCCCGCGCCAGCCGGGCGGCCACGTCGCCGCCCGGGAAACCGGCAATGCCATCGCAGACGACAAAGCAGGCCGAACGTTTACCGACGATTTCACCGGTCTGATCCTGATTGCTGGCGCGCGTGCCCTGATTTGATATTGAGGATATCGTTATATTCATCATTATTCCGGGTTAGCCTGTGAGTCCTTGTACTGGTTAACTTCGACATCGTAAGCGTGGAGGAACGCCTCACCAAACAGGGTGTGGAAGTCATCCTCTATTTCCCCGGTGGTTTTCTGATAACTTTTGACAAAGTGATCCCACAGCGCGGCTTTGCGGCTGCCCGGCAGCGACAGACGAGACGTGCTGCCTTCGCGGCGCGCTTCTTCTTCCAGCCGTTCCGGGTTAAAGGACTGCAGCATCGCGGCGATGATTGCGCGGATCCCCGCTATCATGCCCAACTGGTGGGCCTGCAGGTCGATCAGCGCATCGCGCACGGCCTGTTCCGGCGGCATAAAGCCCGGCATATGGCTGCCGAACATCTGCATCAGCACGGTCTTACCGGACGGCAACAGTTTGAACGGGTTATTGGCCTCATCGAGGATCATGGTCATCTCGGCTTTTACCCCGCGTTTCAGGATCGAGCGTGAGGAGAGCAGGGCGACCGTGCCTTGCGAGAACAGGCTTAGCAGACGGCCTAATTGCTGCATCTGCGCCTTGTCGAATTTAGGCGACGGCGACATGTCGTTGAGGCCGATGCCGGCCAGCAGCGCCTGCAGCAGTTCGCCGCCGAGCATTTCTGTATCGTGAATCTGCGGCTGTTGACCTGGCCGCGTGTAGTCGACGGGGTCGATGCCCAACCGGGCCGACGAGCGTGATGACCCGCGTGCCGGCATGGCCGGCGCTTTGCCATAAGGCGCCGCGCCGGCGTCCTCTTCGATGAAGTCCGGATAGTCCTCGTCCGCCGGCGTTATATCCGGCTGCAGTTCGCTATGAATCGGCTCCGGTTCCGGTTCCGTCTGTCGGGCTGGTTCCTGAGCGGCGGCTCGCGGCGGCTCGACGGGATCGGGATACGGCGCCAGATCCTGAGCGGGCGCGCTGTGCTGGACCCGTTCGGGGATAATGTCTTCGATCGGCTCTTCCGGCCGCGGCATATCCAACGGCGGCAGAGGTTCGCTTGCCGCCGGCTCCGTTGGCGTGGACGGATGTTCCGTTTGGGCGGCGGGCGCATTAGGCTGACTAAGCGGAACGGCATTATCCGTCAGAATACCCAATGGATCGTCGTTGCCGATTGTTTCGCCGCCGCCGTTGCCGAACAGGGCCAGCGGATCCAGCTCATCTTTGCTGTTTTTGCTGCCGGAATCTGCCGGTCTGGCGCTGTTTTGCCCCGCCAGCAGCGTGCTGGGCGTTGCATCCTGCAGAATATTTTCCCGTTGAAAGGTCGGGTCCTCTTTGAACAATTCGGCGGGATCGGTTTCGCGACGCTGAAATTGCTGCAGATCGGCAGGCGTTTCGATTTGCTTCAGCGGATCGGCCGGGTTTATCTCCTGAGCCAGCGGCGCTTCGGTCAATGGATGCGCCGCATCGTTGAAGACGGGCGCGCGTTTTGTGACCGGAATATCAATAGAAAATTCCTGCGCCAGGCTGTCCCAGATTTCGCTGGGAATGGCGGTCGAGCCGTTATTGGCGGCCGGCTCAACCGGGGCTGGCGCTGGCGCAGGTTGCGGCGCGGCGACATTCCGTGTCGCCTGAACGCTGGCCGCGGGCGGTTGCGCCGTCAGTTGCTGGTCGCTGAGCTGCAGCTGGTAATCACCAATGCCTAAAATATCGCCTTCCTGCAGTTCAACCTGGCGCCCGCGCTCCAGTGGAATATCATTTAACATGACAAGGGTGACATTGCCCCGGTTAGTGATATGACATTCGCCGTTGGATGAAATATGCACGATGGCCTGCAGACGTGAGATAGCCCGATCGTCATCAGGGAGAACCAGATTATTGTCCACGCTGCGCCCTATCGTGCCCCCGGGGGCCAGAAAGTCGCAACTCATCTGCGGTGGCTGCTCTCCACTTTTACTTTTAATGATGGTAAATCGCATATGTTTGCCTGCTAAATGACTGGATACGATGCAACGAGTTATTCAGGAGTTACCCTGACGTGCGTGAGAAACGCTATTTTATCATCGGGACCACCGGTTACTGTCGTCCTGATATGTCCGGTGACGCGCGTTGTCATTACGTCACGCTAAATATACGCTGTCTCTTTCTGGTTGCGGGTAGGGTGTTTTCCTAAATTACCCGCTCTTTGGGGCTGCCGCCGCGGCGTTGATGGTTGCGCCGGGACGAGGTTTACCCTTTTGCGACCTGGCGACGGGGAAGGATCCCGCTCGCCGCCTTGCGGCCCGCTGAAATCATATGGCTCGTTATCTTTGCTCGTCCGCCGCGCAGCGCGGTATGGCGCAGCGAACAAATGGCATTAAATTGTGGCGATGCCTGAGCCGTCAGCCGGCGAACTTTGCGCCGGCAGACGGGACTGGTAATCAGACTTCTTTGTTTTCTTTGATATTCCAGCCAGTGCTGCTTTCAGCGCCTTTACTGCCGGACGTCGTTTGTTCCCAATACTGCTGTTTCACTTTGGCGGCCTGGAAGGAATAGGACACGCCGAGGGTGTCTCCGTTATCCGCGCCGATATATTGTACCGAGGTGACCAACACATCTTCCAGTGTAATGCGAGCATATTCAATCTGCTGCCCGCCAGCTTTACAGACGGAAACCTCAACTTTGCCAAGATGCTTGCCGCTGGCGCAATGTTTCAGAATCGGCGTAGTCGATTTATCGATCAGCGCATCAATGTTCAGATCGTTGAAGCTGACTTTACCCGCGCCGCCGCCGCCGCCTACAGACATATTGCCCGGCTGGGAAGCGCCCCAGGAGAAGGAGATGATATCGGTCCAGCCGGTGTGGTTGGAATCTTTCGATTCGCCGCTGACGCCGTCAACCTTCATAAAAATATCAATAGACATAAAATATATTCTCTTCGTTGGTTAATGTTGCTTTATATAAAGTGCTGAGATGGCAAACAACAAAGTATGGAACGGATCAAAACATCCATATTTACCGTGGGTTCATTGTGTTCCGTATCACTTTCTGAGTTATGCGATATTGGTCTCGCCTGATGATCCTATTTTATCCGTTAGCGTTTGATTAAATAGCTTCGCGCATTGATGCTTCACTTTTGACCATGCCACAGCGCGTAACTGATGATAAGAACATTTAAATAATCATTAAACACAGTTGATTGTGATTTAATCATAATATCGTTGTCACTCAACCTGCAGGGCAGGTGTAGCGCTATTATGCGAAGCTATTTAATTGATATGCTGTTATTAGTTTTATAGCCGTGAAAATAACGGATTCACTGGCGAAGCCGCTTTATAGATAACTGCAAGTTTGAACGCTGTCGCGCTTTTATCACAAATAAGACCGACAGCGCCGGTTTTGTTACAAACCTCAGCTTCCCGGCAGCTAAAACCTACCGTTGGCATTAATGTGGTAATCTCAGGTTTATTGACCGACCAGCCGATAAAACAGACATTGTTATCATTTGCGGTAAACCCTTAACGTGGATGTGTATCCTAAATGATTCGAGTGGCAGGACAAAACGATCATGTTTATCCTGCCACTCGAATTATTTAGGGCGTAATGCATTATGTTGATTAAACACGTTATTTTATCGCTGTCGGGACTGTGTCTAATACTTTTTGGTGTTCAAGAAAATAGTCGTTCTCTTTTGCTGAATAACCAACGTTGCTGGATGGATGAACCGAACGGGCTTTAACGCCTGTAAGTCCGCAATGTGGTCAATGGGAAGAAAATACAGGCCTCCCCCGCCAGGGGAGGCCTGATTTTTATGCTTCTTTGTTTTCTTTGATATTCCAGCCGGTGCTGCTTTCAGCGCCTTTACCACCGGAAGTGGTCTGTTCCCAGTATTGCTGTTTAACTTTCGCGGCCTGGAATGCGTAAGAGACGCCAACCAGTTCACCGTTATCAGAACCGGTGTACTGAACAGATGTAACCAGCACGTCTTCCAGCGTAATGCGCGAGTATTCAACCTGAGTTCCGCCCGCTTTACACACGGACAGCTCTATTTTGGTCAGATGCTTACCGCTGGAGCAGTGTTTCAGAATCGCAGTGGTGGATTTGTCAATCAGGGCGTTAACGTGCAGGTCGTTAAAGCTGACTTTACCGGCGCCGCCGCCGCCGCCCACGGACATATTGCCCGGCTGGGACGCGCCCCAGGTAAAGGACGTAATATCAGTCCAGCCTGTGTGGTTGGAATCTTTCGATTCACCGGACACACCGTCGACTTTCAGGAACATATCAATAGCCATAATATTTACTCTTCGTTAGTGACAAATATTGCTTTCGAAAAAGCGCTTATATGGCAAACAGGAAAGCATGGGGCTGAATAAAACAGTCCATATTTTACCTCTGCCTCGCGACTGAACAATGGTAATGTCTGTTCAGTTATCTCAGCCGTCTGTCGAATGACAGACAACTAAAATTCAATTGTTTTTTATACTCGTCATACTCTACGTTGCAGGTACGTCGACTGGATTATTCGCCCCATTCATGAGGCTCGCCCTTTCAGAGCGCCGCAGGCGGCGTTCAAACCTGCTCCGCGCAGGTTTGTCCGCACCTGAATCACTTATCTGTGTAGACTCATCGGGATTTACGCTCTTGCCGCCTTCCTGCAACTCGAATTATTTAGAGAATACAAATTATCACGTTCAGCTTACCGCCTGTTCGTTCAGCGTTTTCTCCTGCCATTTGAGTATCCGGCGGCGCTCAAAAATGCACCGACTTCAATTTTGGCGCGCTGTCCGTATCCAGACTGACGACGGTAATAATCACTGACGGGACAGAATCTTAATCTTTTTATTTAATGACTAAGTCCCCAATAATTTTTCTCGTCGGCACCTTTATCTCTACATAATAACATGTGGTTTAACGTTTTGGGGCTAACGCTAAATGTCGCGCCATCAAAAATTAATCCTTGCCCCTGTGTTCCGCAGACGGTATCAGGCGACAGGTTCCATCTTTTTCGCTCTTTTTTCGACAGCGGATTGCCGGCAATAATAAATACCGCTTCTGCTTTTACATCCGGGTAGCGCTGACTCTGGGGTTTAGCCTCTTTATTGCGCAGAAAATAACAAGGCGCCGTTAATGTCAGCGGATATATTTTTTTATCCTTTGCCGATGAAATCTCCAGCCTGCACGTCTGATCTTGTTGAATCAGCGTCACATTATGCTGCTTAAACGTGAATTTATCGGTGACGGTTGGTTCCGCGTAACTCTGCTGGCTGAAAAACAGTAGTAATGTCGTGAGGACAAATATATTTTTTGTTATTAGTGTCATAATAGCTCCCGAAGCCAGATTTCTTTCCCACGGCTAAGGTAATCCGGGCTACCGTCTTTCATTGACATTCTGGCGCCATCCCAGACATCAATATGGTCAGTGGCGCTTCAGTCATCCTGGATAAAACAATGCCTTTTTGACCGGCGCAATCCGCCTGGACAACATTTTTTCTTAACCGCTTTACCCGCAAGAAACTTGTGTTTTCTCCAGTCCGTTTGCCTGGGTTCATGTTTGAGATTAATGTGAATTTTTGTACCGTAAAATCGTTGAGATTAATTCCCGATTTTTCCAGAACTATACCCATTTTTATCGCACCCCGGCTGGTAAGGTATTCAGGGTTTCAGGATAAGGATGATTATCCCATAGTTTATTGAATGACAGCACCACCGTTGTTGATTATATCATCGTCACACTTATCAGATCGCAGGCCTTTTATTACCATAAAAATATAATCAGGATATTGCAAATTAATCACCGGATTGGTGATTAGGGATTCGCCGGGAGGGGGCGTAACGGCGTTAGCCGCCGAAGCGTCCTCGCCGCGCCAGGCCCGGGAATTTCAGGCTTATCGGTGACCTTGTCAGCGATCTCAATCATATTCTGTATTCTAAAGTATTATGAATGTGATGAACGTATTGTTGCTGTTTTGGTTTTCATTACAATATAATATACCGCCATATTTTACATTGCGGATATGTCGGTTTTATTACTGACTTCTGCGGGAGTGCCTTCTTATAACCCGAGTTGTCTGGAATATATAATAAAAAATAAAAGCATTCTGCTTTAACATACATAATGACGCCGATGTTGGTACGAAACGTCGATGATGCGCAGGTTCTAAAAAATGAAAGTCATCAGAACAAATGGTACTGTTCCACCATATCATATGGCCGCCAGCATTACGCTATCCATATCCAGAGAAGGCTATGGGGCTTTTATTCTGAGAAACGGTTTGCTTGTGGTGAATGACAATAAAGTAGAGACCTCCCCGTCAGGGGAGGCCTGATGTTTACGCTTCTTTGTTTTCTTTGATGTTCCAGCCGGTGCTGCTTTCAGCGCCTTTTCCGCCGGAGGTGGTCTGTTCCCAGTACTGCTGTTTCACTTTCGCGGCCTGGAATGCGTAGGAAACGCCAACCAGTTCGCCGTTATCAGAACCGGTGTACTGAACGGAGGTTACCAGCACGTCCTCCAGCGTAATGCGCGAGTATTCAACCTGAGTTCCGCCCGCTTTGCACACGGACAGCTCTATTTTGGTCAGATGCTTACCGCTGGAGCAGTGTTTCAGAATCGCGGTGGTGGACTTGTCAATCAGGGCGTTAACGTGCAGGTCGTTGAAATTGACTTTACCGGCGCCGCCGCCGCCGCCAACGCTCATATTCCCTGGCTGTGATGCACCCCAGGAGAACGATGTGATATCAGTCCAGCCGGTGTGGTTAGAATCTTTTGATTCTCCCGTAACTCCATCGACCTTCAGGAACATATCAATAGCCATAATATTTACTCTTCGTTAGTGACAAATATTGCTTTCGAAAAAGCGCTTATATGGCAAACAGGAAAGCATGGGGCTGAATAAAACAGTCCATATTTTACCTCTGCCTCGTTGCTGTACCGCGCCATGCCGTACAGTTTTCAATTCCCTGCGCCGGGCATGAAATTGAAAATTCGTCGTCATACTTCAGGTGTCGGTGCGTTGGCCTGGTTACCTGTTCCGTCCATGCCGCTTGCGGGGCCGCCGCAAGCTCTGTTCAAAAAGGCTTTTGGCACTATTGGCCTGCAATCCGAATTATTTAGAGTATATATTGCATCGAATAATAGACGAATGTCGTTTTTATAAGATGACGACAGTTTTATTTTAGTTCCCAGAACCAGATTTCTTTGCAATACGGATAACAATCAGAATTACAAATAAAAGAATTGCTGCTTAGCGGTTCTATCATATCAATATGCCCGCCGCCATAACCCTCTATTTTATTGAAAAAAACGACACCGCGTCGTTTCAAAATAGCAAGCCCGCCCTGGTTTTTGTCGGTGTAAATCTCAGCTTTACCGAAGACGTTAGGTCTATTCAACTGATCGGCCAGCAGTTTGGCACTCATTTCAAACTTTTTGCCTTTATATTGACCACTCTTAACAGTAAAGCGACCAGAAAATGCTACATTACATTTCAGCAATGCCAGACTCATTCGCACGGCGCATGTGTTTTTATATTGTTCGCCTTGCCGCAGCAGTTCAAAATAGTCATAACCTATTTCTGAGAATAAAACATCGGCTGCAACATATCCTGCCCGTTGATTGTTTGAAGAGTAATGTTGTATTTTTAATTGGTCATATAACGGTCTCATTTATTACTCTCCGTTTTACATGGGCTCAATTCGGTCATCGCATTAACAATTAACGTGGATGCGCGCTGTTTCCCTTGTTCCGCACTGATATTTTCAAAATATGCATAGAGGTTTTCATGTATTGACGTTGGCAGAAGCCGATTATATCCGCACCAGGTTTTACCCTCAGTGGCATCAAGTACACCAGACAAATACATATCCGCTTTAATGCGTTCACGCTCGTTGTTTTTAGAAAACCAGGCGCTGGCAAAACGTTGTGCATTCATATTGACGTCAAAACCATTTAGCAATGCGGGATCGCGCAGTAAATTTAACGTTGAATCTTCAGGTAACGGCTCAGTTCGCGGATATTGATAAGTTTGCGTCTCTGCCATGACCTGCATCGAGAGACCCAGCAGACCGCCTGCAATCACCCGGTGTATATTCATCCTTATCCTTCTGTTGCAGAGAGAACGCATCATGACGCAAACGCATAATGCTGTCGGCATTATTTTTTACTATCTTTTCCGCAGGGTAGAATCTCCGCCATTGAATCCATAATAAAGGTTGCCGCACGCTGCTTTCTTTGTTCAGGATTTAATTTCGCCAGACGCGAGAAAACATATTCATGTGCTGAACCTGGCAGAATTTTTTTATATTCACACCAGCCGACCCCTTCCGTGGCGTCAAGCACGCCCAGAAAATACATATCAGCCTTGATTCGTTCGCGCTCGTTTCCTTTGTTGCTCCAGGCATGAAAAAAACGTTCCGCAGTCAGGTTAATATCATGACCGGTTAACAATGTCGGATCGCGCGGAAAAACCGATGTATCATCTTCTGGCAACGAATCTGCTCTTGGGTATTGATAAGTTTGTGTCTCTGCCGTGGCCAGCGTCGAAAGGATCAGCAGACCGCCCGCAATCACTCGGTGTATATTCATCCCTTATCCTTCTGTTGCGGAAAGAACGTTTCAGGCCGCAAACTCATAACGTTTGCGACCTGTTTTGCTTACGCCTCTTTACTTTTCAGCGACGGCAGTTTGGAAACCAGACGGAGAGAAACCGTCAGTCCTTCCAACTGATAGTGCGGGCGCAGGAAGAATTTAGCCGCATAGTAACCCGGGCTGTCTTCCAGTTCTTCCACCTGTACTTCCGCGGCGGCCAGCGGTTTGCGGGATTTGGTTTCCTGCGATGAGTTGGCCGGATCGCCATCCACGTAGTTCATGATCCAGTCGTTCAGCCAGCGCTCCATATCGTCACGCTCACGGAAAGAACCGATCTTGTCGCGCACGATGCATTTCAGGTAGTGCGCGAAACGGCAGCAGGCAAACAGATAAGGCAGACGCGCCGACAGCTGGGCGTTGGCCGAGGCGTCGGCATCGTAATACTCCGCTGGTTTTTGCAGTGACTGCGCGCCGATAAAGGCGGCGAAATCCGAATTTTTACGGTGCACCAGCGGCATAAAGCCATTTTTCGCCAGCTCGGCTTCGCGACGGTCGCTGATGGCGATTTCCGTCGGGCACTTCATGTCAACGCCGCCGTCATCGCTCGGGAAGGTGTGGCAGGGCAGGTTTTCTACCGCACCGCCGGATTCGACGCCGCGGATTGCCGTACACCAGCCGAACTCTTTGAACGAGCGGTTGATGTTGGCGGCCATCGCATAGGCGGCGTTGGTCCAGGTGTAATTATTGTGGCTGGCGCCGTCGGTGTCCTCTTCGAAATCGAAGGCGTCCACCGGATTAGTGCGAATGCCGTAAGGCAGACGGGATAAGAAGCGCGGCATTACAAGGCCCAGGTAGCGCGCATCTTCCGATTCGCGCAGACTGCGCCAGGCGGCGTATTCCGTATTCTGGAAGATTTTGGTCAGGTCGCGCGGATTGGCCAGTTCCTGCCATGATTCCATTTGCATCACGCTGGGCGAGGTGCCGGAAATGAACGGACAGTGAGACGCCGCGCCAATTTTGGCCATCTCACTCAGCAGCTCGACGTCCTGCGGGCTGTGGTCGAAATAGTAGTCGCCTACCAGGCAGCCGAAGGGCTCGCCGCCGAACTGACCGTATTCCTGTTCATAAACTTTCTTAAAGATCGGGCTCTGGTCCCAGCCGACGCCTTTGTAGCGTTTCAGCGTGCGGCCCAATTCTTTCTTGGAGATGCTCATGAAGCGGATCTTCAGCATTTCATCCGTTTCGGTATTGCTGACCAGGTAGTGCAAACCGCGCCATGCGCCTTCCAGCTGCTGAAACTCTTCGTGATGAACGATTTGATTGATCTGAGCGGAGAGCTTTTCGTCAATTTCCGCGATTAGCGCCTGAATCGTCCGGTAGGCATCGGACGATACCGTCACGCTATTTTCCAGCGCCTGCTGCGCCAGCGTTTTAACCGCATTTTCTACGGCGCTGCGCGCCTGGTCGGTTTTAGGCCGGAATTCCTTGTTCAGCAGGGCGCTGAATTCGTCGTGGGTATATTCCTGTTGTCCCTGCCGGGGTTCATGTTGTGGTGAAAGATCGCTCATTGGTTATTCCTCACGAGTCGCAGAGTCATCAGTATTTTCAGCCGGTTTAGGGGCATTGCTCAGGGATTGCAGCAGGGTCGGATTCTGCAGAATTTGTGAAATCAGCTCTTCGGCGCCGTTTTTCCCGTCCATGTAGGAAAGCAGGTTGGATAGCTGGGTGCGGGCTTCCAGCAGTTTATCCAGCGGTTCAACATTACGGGCGATAGCATCGGGAGAAAAGTCTTCCATGCTTTCAAAGGTCAGATCGATATTCAGTTTGCCTTCGCCGCTCAGCGTATTATCAACCTGGAAGGCGACGCGCGGTTTCAGCGATTTCATTCGTTCGTCGAAGTTATCGATATCAATATCCAGGAATTTGCGTTCATCGATGGCGGGCAGACCCTCAACCGGTTTGCCAACCAGGTCGGCCATGACGCCCATAACGAACGGTAACTGGATCTTGCGTTCTGCACCGTAAATTTCCACATCGTATTCAATCTGAACGCGGGGGGCGCGATTACGGGCAATGAACTTCTGTCCGCTACGTGATTTCATTGTTGGCATCGTTTTCTCCATCAAATAAATATACGGCAACGGGCACAGCGCGCAGTTGCATAATAGTGTTACTCGCCCTGAGAATCAGGACGCCCAAAGATCGTTTCGAGCTGGTTGACTCCATCGGGAGCCAGATCCCGGACGATATCCATAAAATTAAGCTTAATCAGCCGCTGTACCCGATCAATCAATAAAGGAGCAGGATGACTGGGTTCATATTGCTGAAAATACTGCTTCGTTTTTTCCAATACCAACTGCACATCGTCGCGCGACGTAATCTGCATACTCTGCCAGTTCATCACCGCAGGCGCTGACGCCGCCTGTTTTATCACCTGTTCCGATTCGTCCGGCTGCCCCTCCGGCGGTTGCGTAACCGCCAGCGGCGTCTGTGACTGACAGGCCTGAGCCAGGGCGCCGATTGTTTTCTGCAGCAGAGACATTTCCGGCAGCGCGCTTTCGCCCAGATGGCGGGTAATCGTCTCGCGCAGCGCGTTCAATGTTTGCGCAATATTCAGTATGGCATCAATTCCCGGTTGTCCACCCTGAGCGAGCTCGTCCAGCAGGCGGGTTTTGCCGCCCGGATAGCCGCTGTTCTCCTGTTTGCTGCCGTCAAGCAGAGCGCAGGCATCGCGCACGGAAATCTCGCCGCCGGCGTTTTTCAGCAGCGTCGCCTGGCGCAGGGCCAGCGTCAATGGGGATTTATCCCCCAGATCCGCCAGCACGTTAATGCGGAATAACGGATCCAGCTCGCCGTCGAATTCCAGCAGAGGGAAAATCGAGTCCCAGTAACGCTCCAGCGCCTGGTGAATCAGGCTAATACCGCTGGCATAACCGCTCAGCCCCTGCAACTGGGTCCAGGCGCGAGTCAGGGTGAGCATGACGCGCAGATCTTTAGTTCTCTCCAGCAGACTGGCGGCCAGGCGCTCCACCTGCGACCAGTCCGGCGCTTCGGCCGGGATAATGGTATCGCCGAACTGTTGTTCCTGCTTGCCGGCGGCGGCCTGCTCCATCGCCATAAAGCCGGCGTCGTATTCCAGATTTTCCCCACACGGATCTTCAATACTGACCGGCGTAAGCAACTGTTCTATTTTCATGATAAATCCCTGGTAACCTGCGCGCCGGGCCTGCTATGAAGGCCCGCCGAACTGTAATCTCAGTCAAACATGCGTGGGTAAAGGCCGCCCCGTCCCGACTGTCCGACATCCGTTGGATTAAACAACGTCGCGAACAGCTGAGCGGTGAAATTGCCGCTGTGGACGTGAGTGTATAGCGGATAACCATCGGTCTGGTTGGTCCACCAGAAACTCGCGTATTGCAGCGGAGAAAAGCAGTCGGCCGCTTGCTGCCAGTTTAGCGTACAAACATCTTTATAACCGATGACGTCGAGGATGTCGGTATGGATACCGTCGCCCGGCGGCGGCAGGGGAGGCAGCGCCAGCAGCGCGCGGTCGAGCTGCTCGGCGGAATAGCCGTTGCGCACGCCGTTAAACAGCGTTTTACCCACCGACTGATACCACTCGCCGGCCACCGCCAGTTGCTGATTGTTCCAGCTTTCGGGCGAGAACAGCCGCAGGGCGCAGATAGGGTACTGGCGTCCGACGCGATCGCTGGCTGGCAGCAGGCAACCCATTTGTACAAATTGATTGCCCAGCGTGGCCGGGATCACAAAATTCCACACCGGCGCCTTGCGAAACTGGCGCTGCGGATCGTCCTGCGATTCCGCTTTTTGCCAGTTGACCAGCCCCATGTGAAACCAGTGCGCCCAGTGATGGACCAGTGCATCGGGCAGGCGTCGCTGCAGAAAGTCGCCGGTGCTGGGCAATTTACCGTACCAGCCGAGAGTATCGAATAGACTCATGTTTTTATCCTTTCTGCTCAGGGGCAGGAGAAGCCCGGAAGACGGAACGGATTACGGATGCTGTTTGGGGTGAACTCCAGGGTAACCTGATGCCCGTCAACGCTAAAAGTAGCGACCCGGCTCATGTTGCCGCTGCCGGCGGACTGGCGGGCGCGGTCGAGAAACCGATTCAACGCCCAGGGACCGCTGGTGACCAGGCTGGAGCTGGTGCCGTTATTCAGATCCAACTGCAGCCGCACCTGATTGGTGCCGCCGCTGCCCGGCCAGCTTACGACCTGAGTGTTTTGCGGCCCATGGCTGTAACGCATGAGCTGGCCGTCCACGTCCAGCGTCATGTTCAGAATATCGGTGTCCATGCTGACAGGCCGCAGCGTGGCGCGGAACGACGGCGTGGTGGCTCCGTTGGCGAAGAAGGCATCGCGAATACTCTGCGCCTGCTGGAACGGACGCAGCAACGCCTCGCCGCCCGGCAGGCTTTTACCGTCGACGCCCGGCGTGAAGCGCCAGCTGGCGTGGGTGGTATCCACTTTACCCGACAGGTTTTCGCGGAAGAAGCTATCCATCAGCCCGCTGCCCGGGGCGAACATCCGCGCCAGATCGTCCGGCGTGACTTCCGTCCGCGCGCCGGGCGTCAGCGGGTAGCGGCCGGCGATTGCCTGGCGGCAGAAGCTGCCGACTTCGACGCTGATGCGCTTTCTCATGTTTTCCATGTCTCTGCGCTGAGTATCGCTGCTGGCGCCGACGGCGACGGTGGACAGCATATCGCGGAACGGCATGGGCAGACGACCCGCGTCGGCCTGCAGCCGGGGAATGATGTTCCCGGCGGGGGCGGGCATACCGCTGTTGGCGGCGCCCTGAACCGCGGTCAGGTAGCTGTACAGTTCATCCACCTGTTGCAGAACCTCGTCGAAGGGGATGCTCTTGCTGTTTTCCCCGGCCGGCTGGGCCAGTTCGATAATCGGCGCGAAGTGATCCGTCACCACCTGTTCCGGCGTTTGCGGCGTCGGCTGCGCGGCGTTCTGCCGATTGCTGAACAGCGTCTGCAGCGTCCGGCTGGTGTTGCTATTCAAATCCGCCGCGTTTATCGCCTTCTCTTTGCCGTCCTTCTCTTCTTCCTTCGTCAGCGTAACGTTTTTGCCGACGTTGATAATCAGCAGCCGCATCGGCGAGGTGCTGCCTGACAGCAGACGAACGTTGCTGATGCGCTGATTCAGATCGCTGGTGTTGTTAAGCTGGATATCGGCCAGCAGGCCGTCCCACTGGCGGATGTAGTCCGCCATATAAAGCAGCCGGACCGCCAGGTCCATCTCCTGCGCGTTTTGTTCCGCCGCCGGCGTATTCAGGACCCAACGATCTTCTTCGCGCAGCGTGCTGGCGACGCCGTCGATATTTTTATCGAATACCTGCCAGTAGCCGTCCGGCGTGTACAGACCCGGAATTCCGTCAGTGAGCGGTTTGCCGCTTTTACGCGAAAACGCCAGTTCGGTCTGGGGGCCGGCCAGCGACACCACGCTAACCGTGGCCAGGCGCTCATCCTGGCTCAGCAGGCGCCTGATTCGCCCATAGACGCGCTGGGGAAGCGAGGCCTTACCGATCAGCGCCTGCTGGCGCGCGATCAGTTCATCATCGCGCGCATAGGGTGAAGTTTGAATCTGATTATCCAGCAACTGCGACAGATGCCTTTCCAGTTGCCGCAGCTGATTCTGCGTGATGCTGGCGGACTGGTTTTTCTGCAGATTAAGCATCACCCACGCGCGCAGGAATTTCCCGTCGTAATGCTTGGGCTGATACAGCATCTGGTAGGCTTTCAGCGCTTCGTAGCTGAAATCGGCGTCGATGCCGTTATCGTTACGCAGGGTGGTGGCGATCTGCTGCGCAACCTGCGGCAACAGCAACTCCTTCAGCGTTTTCTGGTACAGAGAACGCGTAGCGTCCGCGATTTGATCGCCGCGATAGAGCCCCATCCGGTAAGAGAACGGCGGATCGGCGGGCGAGAAGTCCCGGCTTTCCGGCAGCGTTTGCACGGCGTTCAGATAGGGCAGGATGGTCAGCATATCGCCCGAATTAACGGTTTTAAGCGCCTGGGCCTGCTGTTCCAACTGCGGCAGACGGGTTTGCACGTCGGCCAGATAAGATTTGTTGTTATAAAAGCTGGTAAACCAGGCCAGACCGACGATCAGCAAAACGGCGGCCAGCACAATATAGCCGGTCCACTGCAGGGCGCGATTGCGGTATTCCCACCAGCGGTTGCTGCCCGCCAGACCGCTTTCCTGAAAGATGACGTTTTCCAGCAGTTCCTTCAGAAAATAGCTTTGTCCCTTGCCGGCCGGGATCGGGTTCTTTTTATCCAGCGTATCCCAGTTGCCGTTTTCCGTGCGTTCGGACAGCGTCGGCAGCTGCAGGGCGCGGTTCAGCGCGCCCATCACCCGGTCAAACGGCAACCCTTCCTGAGTGCCGCTGGTAAAGTAGACGCCGCGCGGCGAAAACTGGGTTTCGAAGCCGGATTTGGCAAATACCGTTTCCAGGTACTGAGACAACAGGGGGCGCAGGGCGGCGAACTCCTGTGGGAACAGATAGCTGTCGGCGCGCTGGATCGGGTCCTGCTCGCGGATCAGCGTTTCCGGCAGTCCATTTTCCAGACGCTGCTGCAGCGCTGTGTACTGCTGTTCGAAGCTGGCCGTCAGGTCAAAATCGGCCTGACGCGACTGCTGCCACGGGAAACCCAGCCCCCATACTTGATCGCGCTGCGCTTTATCGAGATCGGTAAAGTAGGCGCTGAAACCTTTGATCAGGTCGGCCTTCGTCACCATGACATAGACCGGGAAGTGAATGCCCAGCTGTTCATGCAGTTCCAGCAGGCGTTTGCGCAGCGCCCGCGCCTGCTGTTGCAGCGCCTCGGGCGTTTCCGTCAACAGATCGGCGATGCTGATGGTGATGATAGTCCCGTTGATGGGCTGCCGGGCGCGGTATTTCTTCAATAGTCCGACGAAACTCTGCCATTCCGCCGTGTCCTGTTCCTGCTGGCTTTCCTGCGTGGTATAGCGGCCGGCGGTATCCAGCAGCACCGCCTCGTTGGTAAACCACCAGTCGCAGTTGCGGGTGCCGCCGACGCCGCGCAGCGCCGACTTGCCGAAGCGATCGGCCAGCGGGAAATGCAGTCCGGAGTTGACCAACGCAGTGGTCTTGCCCGCGCCAGGCGCGCCGATAATTACATACCAGGGAAGCTGGTACAGATACTGGCGGTTAAAGCGGGACCACCAGGACGATTGACCGTTGCGCGCATCGCTGAACTGCGCTTTTTTCAGCAGTTGAGCGGCTTCGCTAAACCGTTCCGCCAGCAGTCCGTCGTCGTGAGACGCCGCGGAAGACTCCGTTTCATCAACGGCGGCCGATTCGCGCAGATGACTGAGCATTTTGCTGTTGCGCCAGGCCCGGTACAGATGCGGAATAACGCGGCTCAGTATCCATATAAGAGACAGAACGAGGATGGCGATCAGCCGGTTAGATTCAGACTCAAGCGGACGATAGTCGCCAATGGCGATCATCGGGCCGATAGTCCAGATCACGAAAGAAAGCGCGGTGATGCCAACAAATCCCCAGAGTAGCCGGCTGGTGATGATAGAAAGTAATGAATTCAGCATCCTTAGTATCCTTGCCGTGACGCATTGAGTTCCGTTCGGGTATTTTCTGGAGCAACCAGAAGTTTGATCTCGACCCGTCGGTTACGCGCCCGGTTTTCTGCGTTGTCATTAGGCGCCACAGGATTATTTTCTCCCAGCCCTTCGGCATGCACCCGCTCCGGCTGGTGGAGCTGTTTTTGCAACAGCGTCTGTACCGACTGAGCCCGTTCCAGCGATAGCTCATAGTTGGAGGCGAAACGCGCGCTGCGGATTGGCACATTGTCGCTGTAGCCGGTGATCATGATATTGCCGCTAATATTGTTCATCGCCTGAGCAATGCGGCCGATAACGGCGATATAGCGGTCGCGCACCGTCGTGGAGCCGGAAGCGAATAATCCATCGCCTTTGAGGATCACGACGCTGTGATCGGCCTCGTCGCGCACCGCCACCAGGCCTTCGGCGATTTCTTTATCCAGGAAACCGCGCAGGTTCAGCACCGCCGGCGCTTTAGGCGCGGCGTGCTGTA
The DNA here is from genome assembly GCF_008710095.1 of Affinibrenneria salicis. The sequence goes on along the minus strand of NZ_VYKJ01000009.1, from coordinate 138,944 downwards.
TCGTGACCTGCGGCGGCGTGGTCTGATAAATCTCGGCCAGCACCGGACTGGTTTCGCCGGCCAGTCGCCAGTTTAGCCCGATATAGAGCAGACAAGCGAGGAAACCGGTCAGCGCGGCGTAAGCCCACAGCGGCACTACCGGGCGCCAACGTTTTTTCTGTACCGGCGCGTCGGTGACCAGCGGCGACAGCGGCGCGGCATAATGGCCGCGCACGGAGCGGATTAGCTGCAGCAGGCGCTGTTTCATGGTCTCCAGCTGCGTCCGACCGTTCTGAATGATGCGGTAACGCCCCTCAAAACCAAGCAGCAGGCAGAAGTTGATCAGCTCCAGCAGGACAATATGTTCGCGCGGATTCTGCGACAGCTTGGCCAGCAACTGAAAGAATTTCTCGCCGCCCCAGGTCTCGTTATGGAAGGTGACCAGCAGGCCATTGCCTGACCATACGCTGCTGCTGCCCCAGGGCGTAAGCGCGGCGGCTTCGTCCAGCGCCGTGCACAGGCAATAGCGGGCGCCGATGATGACTTCATACGGCAGCCCCGCCTGCTGGCTGCGTAATTCGAAACGACGAATTTCATCGATTAACTGCTGTCGCAACCCTGCCGGATCGGGATGCGTGGCGGAATGCCTGATCTGCGGCAGGGCGTTCAGCAACGGATTCGCGGCGGCCACCAGAGGGTTTTCTGCGTGACTGTGACTCTCTGGCTGACCGGTCTGGTAGTCTGGATGGCGTCTTTCCTGCATCATTATTGTCCTGTCACCGGATTCAGGCGGTTTGGTTGCGAATTGCCCAGAATTCCATGTTTAAACCAGGGAATTCGCCCGCCAGATGTAAGGCGAACGCGCCCGAGGTTTCCATTTGCTTCCACAATTCGCCCCCTTTCTCCAGCTCGAAATAGGTATAGCCGGCGTGCCAGGGTATTTGCCGCGGGGCGGCGGGCATCGAATGCAGCACAATGCCAGGTAACTGCAGTTGAACCAGATCTCTGATGCGGGTGACCGGCGCGATCTTCATCTGCGCCGGGAAATGGGTGTGCAGCGCGTCGCCGGGCACGTCGGCCCGCACGGCCAGCACGAAGCCAAATTCGCGCACCATCGTGGCATCGGGAACGGTGGCGATATTCAGTCCGTGCGAACGTTCGATCAGCGGGATCTGAATGGCGTTTTCTTCCATCACAATCGACAGTCCCTGACGCAGCAGCAGCATGAGTTTGCCGAAGCAATAGGCCAGATTGTCGTGCTTATAGAGGGGCAGCGCTTTATCCGGCGCGCGCGCCGGCATATAGGTGCACAGTTCGGTGGCGAACTGCAGCCAGTCGTTAAACAGGCGCTCGGGGTGAATCAGCGGCAGATTTCGTATATGGCTGACCTGGCCGATATGCTTATTGATTAACGCCAATAGCATGAAGTCGAGAATTTCCGAACTGTTGCCGCGGCCGGGCTGCTGCAGGCGCTGGCTCATTTGATAACTACGCTGATTTAACAGACCTTCCAGGTCACTGATAAAGCTGGCGATCGGCAGACTGGCGTGTGCATTGAGCATCGGCGGGATATAGTTGTTATCCAACTGGATCTCATTGTTGCTGCGTTTTTCCAGCACGCGTACGGCGCCCATGGCGACCCACTCGGCGGTCAGTTCGCTTTCCGCCATCAGACGCAGGCGGAGTTTGCCGAATTGCACGGTTGCGCTACCGACCGAGACGGCGTTGAAATCGTCTACTTCCGATTCGAAACTGATAAAACGAGCCAGCGAATCCTGCGATTCGCTAAAGATAACCGGATCCTGGCCCGAACGACGCGCGGGAAGCGCCAGCACCACGTTAACGTTGGTTTGGTTATCGGCGATTTGCAGCGGCGCCGGGGCATGGTGGGGATCGTTAATGTCGAAAGGCGTGCCGTCCGGCAGTATGCCGCTGGCCCGGCTGAGCGCGACCTTACCCTGCTGCAACAAGGATTGATCGAGCTCCAGCGTCAGAAATCCCCAGTTGAAGGAATGCTGTGATTTCCCCCAGTTTCTGACATACGCTTCTAAATAGCTTTCTGCCTGCTGAAAATGGTGAGGGCGTAAAAACATGCCCTCACTCCAGATTACCTTATCGGTTTTATTCATTATGATATTCCTGATACAGGCTCAGATCTTACTCGCTGACGGCGCGAATGCCGTTGATATCGGCAATAATTCTGGCTTTCAGTTTGTCCGGCGAATATTGCCAGACTTTATAAAAATTGGTGTCGGTCGGCGCGGGCAACGGCAGGGAAATCCGCCATTTTTTGCCGTCGAGCACACGGTACTCCGCCATAATGCCAATATAACGGGCGTCCTGGCTTCCCTGGCCCGCCACGTTTTTATCCAACTGGCCGGGCATCAGGAAGAATTGATCGACGCTAATCAGATTCGAACCCAGTACGCCTTGCGCATTATTCTGTAACGAATAGAAGTCGGCCGCCATGAAATCCGCATCTGATTTTAATACCATGACTCTGATTTTAAGCGGCGCCGCCTCGTTGATCTCCGGATGCGCGATAAACCGCAGGCTGTAATCCGACGGCACGCTGCGGGAGGACGACATACAGCCCGCCAGCAGCGTTACTGCGGCCAGTAACAGCGCCAGCCTGAACTGGCGCAGAGTAGTGATGAATTTCATGTGGCTCCAAAGCACGAAGGCTTATTCCAGCACCCAGGTCGCGCTGTTGTTGTCGCGGCAGACTTTACCATCCCCGGTGCTGACGCAGGTGGTCTTTTTCTGGGCGGCGGCGGCGTTTGTGGCGGCGGCGCGGACGCGCGGACGCGGGCGATCCTTACGCAGCGTTTCTTCATATTTTGAACTGTTGACCCCGGCTTTGGGCGGGACATAACCCAGGATCTGGTCTTTGCCGGTTTCTGCGATCGCCAGCCACTCATTCTCCACTACGCCGCGTACGGTAAAGGGCTGGCCGTTCTCCAGGTAACGTACCAGCTCGCCGTCGTAGGAGGGTTTGGTCATGACGGAAGCGGCATAAAGCGCCCGATACTGTTCATTCACCGGACTAAAAGCGGCCGGCGGCTGAATCGCATGACGGTGAGTCAGAACGCTGCCGTCGACTTCAGTGGTAATGATCGTATCATCGCTTACCGGCGGCGGCGGCGGCGTGGTACAGCCGGCGAGGGAAGAAAGTGCGAGCAGTATTAAGGCGATCCGTATTTTCACAGTAATCCTCTTCATTATTTTCAGTGGACAAAAATTAACAACTGTCAAACAGCCTTTATCCATAGGATGCATGCCATAGCCGCAGACCCGAGCGCAACAAACAGGGGATGGCGGCCAATATCATTGAATCAGGTAAAATGGGAAGACGCGTTATCACCCTTTCGGGCGCAGAGTGCTGACCGGATGGCCGGCCGAAAAAATAGCGATTTCGCTAAGGGGAAAAGCGCGTGATGTATAAACAGACCGCTCATGAAGAGATTCCTCTCGATTAATAAATTAATCAGTTCCTCATTCCGCCAGACTATTTACTATGCGCTGCGTGTTCCTTATCTCAGCAATCTGCAAACAGGGAAAACCGCCGCCTGATGTTCGTCAGTAAATTAAACAACCGTCAATCCGGGACAGCGGCAATGGTGCTCTCCGGTTCTGTTTGTGAAACATAGCTACCGCACGGGGAGATGGTCACCCCGAATGGGATACTGAAATGTCTGTGGGATTGTGCAAATTAATTGTAATGAAGATTTACAAAACCACTGGATTTTACTCAACGCAGCCAGTATTTCAATGGTGTCATCGCATTGAAGTCGTTGTGTTTTTTGTACGGTGAGTAAAAAATATTTTTTGTTATTCAACAGGTTGTGTTTTTATTTGACTTAAGATTTTCTGTGACTGATATCAAAAACTTAACATTTGAGACTATTCCTGGATCTGCGCAGGCCAAAAATAATGGCCGTGCCGGTATAAGCTGCGATTACCAGTTGTCTTCATCCCGAAGCTGTACCTGCCGCGCCGACGCGCGATGGAAGGTCGACAGCGGTTTGACCGACGGCGTGTGAGTTCAGGTAAATGTCCGGCGTACGGCGTCAACTCAAACCTGCAGGCAGGGGCGGTCGCTGATAAAGTCGCCGATAAGCCCGGGATACCCGGGCTTATCGTAGCGGGGTGCGCTCCGGCGGCCGGCGTCGCCAGAACCCGGGGTGACCCGGACTTCTGACGCCAGTTCCCTCTGGTGTTGCCGGTCACGAATTTGCCGGCCGTTCAGGCCCGTGCCGGCATCAGACTTCTTTGTTTTCCTTGATGTTCCAGCCGGTGCTGCTTTCAGCGCCTTTTCCGCCGGAAGTGGTCTGTTCCCAGTACTGCTGTTTCACTTTCGCGGCCTGGAATGCGTAGGACACGCCAACCAGTTCGCCGTTGTCCGATCCCATGTACTGCACGGAAGTCACCAGTACGTCTTCCAGCGTAATTTTGGCATACTCAACCTGCTGACCACCCGCTTTACACACGGAAAGTTCAACTTTGCCCAGATGCTTGCCGCTGGAGCAGTGTTTCAGCAGAGCCGTCGTGGATTTATCAACCAGCGCATTAACATGCAGGTCATTAAAGTTCACTTTGCCGGCGCCGCCGCCGCCGCCCACGCTCATATTGCCCGGTTGAGACGCGCCCCAGCTAAAGGAAGTGATATCGGTCCATCCCGTATGGCCGGCGTCTTTTGATTCGCCGCTTACGCCGTCAACCTTCATAAACATATCAATAGCCATAATACCTACTCTTATTGGTTAATGGGCCTGCAGATAAATCACCGCTGCTTATTCCTGTTAGTTATCGGGAATAAGTAGCCGGATTCGTATTGTGAATATTTTTTCGTTCAGTTGCTCGTTGTGAAAAAAGTCGACGCTATTTATTTTGGCTGAAAGGATTAAGCGATTGAGATCGGATCGCTGCCTGACTTCCTTTCAGCCAACATATATTGGGTCTGTTAAAGCCAATCGTCCCGTTATTCATTATTTTCTGTTTGCCGGGGATAAATATATATCCGTCATGCTGCATGCACACCGACCTGAGCCGGGAATCAGCCCTGGCTTCGACGATTCTGCACAGAGATGGACGCAATGGCTTTGTTGTGGTGACGAGGAGTAAAGGCATGTCGTGCGCTGGCGAGGGCAGGCGCGCGTACGGCGCAGCCACCGGATCCGGTATGCGGCATGTCGGCAATAACGTTGTCAAAGGGAGAAGCAAAAAAGCGGGAGCAGGCGCCAGGTGCGGGCATGCGGGCCGGCAGGGCGTTAACGTCGATATCGCTGAATCGGCTGAGCCGTTCGGCGTTGATCTTTAACCGGGGAGATGGCTGCATCTGGTTTACGGGTGAAGTAAACGGCAGCATATCTGCGGGTGGCGGAGTGTGCGCAGTCCGATTCATAAATGTCCTTTTTTTTCTCGAAGCATAGCTACCGCACGGAGCGGTAAACGCCCCGAATGGGATCCTGAAACATCCGTGATCATGTAAAAAATGCAAAAGACAGCAGGGCAGAACGATAATTTCAGTGGATTCTACCCAACGCGGCCAGTATTTCAATCATGAAATAACAGTAAAGCGGAATTATTTAGTTCGCCTGCTAATTAATTAGCGTAGTTACTGTTGATAGTATCGAAGACTCGTACCTTGATCCATATAAGGTTATGAAGTTAATGTGGTTTGAGACTATTCCTGGCGATTTTTCGCTGAATGCCCGGCGGCGGGATATTCTGGTGGCAAGATAAGAAACAATCAACAATGAGCGGCAAGAATCCTTTTTGTACAATTTGCTTTAGTTAGCGGCGGTATTGTTATTATCGGCGGAGTAATGTTTGTATTCTAATGGGGATGTTGTGTTTATGTGATTTGCAATCATCTTGTTATCAATTCAATGTTATTAAACCCGTCACGCCCTCCGACCGGCAGAAATATGGATAACATAAGGACAGCCCGGTAGAGCTGCCCCTATTATGTTATGCGCCGTCTGCGCCGTTTACCCGGCGACGGGATGGGCAGGCGGTATAACTATGACATCACGCGATTATTTGCCGGAAGTGATGCGCTGGCGGATGTGTTTAGCGCGTTCTTCTGACGGCGGATGAGAGTCGAACATGCTGCTCTGGCTTCCTGCGTCCAGTTTGGCCAGTTTTTCAAAGCTGGTGGCTAAACCTTCCGTTTTAATGCCGCGTTTCTTCAGCAGTTCGAAAGAGTAGTCATCGGCCTGCGATTCCTGAGTCTGGGAGAACTGTGCGTTAACCAGTTTTTCGCCTAAATCAGCCAGTTGAGTCTGGGAAAGCGTCGCGGCTACGCCGCCGGCGGAAGCGGCGGCGCTGCGTGCGGCCGAGGTCGCATAGGCTACCTGCATGGCTTTACGGCTATGGCCGAGCGCAACGTGACCAATTTCATGGCCGAGCACGCCAGTGACTTCGTTGTCGTTCATCATATCCATCAGGCCGCTGTAAACGCGGATGCAGCCGTTTGCCATTGCCCACGCGTTAACGTCGCTGGTCAGATAAACCTTGTAGTTAGCCGGCGTGCCGTTGATATCGTTGCCGAGCGCTTTAGCGATCTTGTTCAGGCGTTTGGTGTAAGTGCTATTGGCCGGGGCAATTTTTGCTTCTTTATCCATTGCTTCGCAGGATTGCGCGCTAAGCGTTTTGACTTGCTCGTCGCTGAGCGTGGCGGCCTGGTAAGCTTGAGTGCCGGACTGCATTAAAGCGCCGGTATCCAGAGTCTGACATCCGGCCAGCAGCGATGCGATGCTGATAGCGATTAGAGAGGTTTTGATTTTCATAACATCATTTTCCTAATGACTTAAGTAAAATAAAACGGAAAATGCCTGGCCGGCGCTCAATATTACGCCGGTCATTTGGGATGGCGCTGACAAAACTACCTGAAAAGGCTGAAAATATCGAGTTAATGATTCTAAAATATATCGCGGAAAAAATGGAATCAGAATTGGTCTGGGCCTTCGTGCGGCGTCGGCTAAAAGTGGAGATCCGCGCCCGGCTGGAAAACATCGCGGCCGGCCGGCGATCTCAGTGCAATTGCGGCTGATTTCATGTACATTTGTAGCCATTCTTACCTGGTCTTTTTTAGCTAAGGTATTGATTTCAATGTCTGATGCTAGTGAGACATTTGTTCAATCCGATCTGGAGTAAAGCATGTCCTCTCGTAAAGAACTTGCCAACGCCATTCGTGCCCTGAGCATGGACGGCGTGCAGAAAGCAAAATCCGGTCATCCTGGCGCCCCGATGGGGATGGCCGATATCGCTGAAGTGCTGTGGCGCGATTATCTCAGCCACAATCCGGTCAATCCACACTGGGCCAACCGCGACCGTTTCGTGCTGTCCAACGGTCATGCCTCTATGCTGATCTATAGCCTGCTGCACCTCACCGGTTACAATCTGCCGATCGAAGAGCTGAAAAACTTCCGTCAATTACACTCGAAAACGCCAGGTCACCCGGAATACGGCTATACCGACGGTGTGGAAACGACGACCGGGCCGCTGGGGCAGGGGATTGCGAACGCCGTGGGCATGGCGATTGCGGAACGCACGCTGGCCGCGCAGTTCAACCGTCCGGGGCATGAAATCGTTAACCATCATACCTGGGTGTTACTTGGCGACGGCTGCATGATGGAAGGTATTTCCCATGAAGTTTGCTCACTGGCCGGAACGCTGAAACTGGGTAAACTGACGGCGTTTTACGATGACAACGGGATTTCTATCGATGGTCATGTAGATGGCTGGTTTACCGATGACACCGCGGCTCGCTTCGAAGCTTACGGCTGGCACGTGATCCGCGGCGTAGACGGCCACGATGCCGACGCGATTAAGCGGGCGATTGAAGACGCGCACGCGGTGACGGATAAACCGTCCCTGCTGATGTGCAAAACGGTGATTGGTTTTGGTTCGCCGAACAAAGCGGGTACCCACGATGTGCATGGCGCGCCGCTGGGCGATGCGGAAGTGGCGGCCAGCCGCGAGAAACTGGGCTGGCACTACGCGCCCTTTGAAATTCCTGCCGATATCTATGCGCAGTGGGATGCGAAACAGGCCGGTCAGGCGCGCGAAGCGGAGTGGAACGCCGTTTTTGCCGCTTACCAGCAGGCTTATCCTGAACTGGCGGCGGAGTTCAAGCGGCGTACTCAGGGTCAGTTGCCCGCCGACTGGCAGGCTAATTCTCAGGCCTTTATCGACAAACTGCAGGCGAATCCGGCCAGTATCGCCAGCCGTAAGGCTTCGCAAAACGCGCTGGACGCTTTTGGCCCGCTGCTGCCGGAATTCCTTGGCGGTTCGGCCGACCTGGCGCCGAGCAATCTGACCCTCTGGTCCGGTTCGCAGCCGATTAATGAAAATGAAGCGGGCAACTACATCCACTACGGCGTGCGTGAGTTCGGTATGACCGCAATCGCCAACGGGATCTCGCTGCACGGCGGCTTTATTCCTTATACCGCGACATTCCTGATGTTTGTCGAATATGCCCGTAACGCGGTGCGTATGGCGGCGCTGATGAAAATTCGCAGCATCTACGTCTACACCCATGACTCCATCGGTCTGGGCGAAGACGGCCCGACTCATCAGCCGGTCGAGCAGTTGGCCAGCCTGCGGGTCACGCCGAATATGAGCACATGGCGCCCGGCGGATCAGGTGGAAACCGCGGTGGCGTGGAAATATGCCATTGAGCGTCAGGATGGTCCGACCGCCCTTATCCTGTCGCGTCAGAATCTGCCGCAGCAGGATCGCGACGCTCAGCAACTGGCCGACGTGGCGAAAGGCGCCTATGTGCTGAAAGATTGCGCGGGTCAGCCGGAACTGATTCTGATTGCCACCGGTTCCGAAGTGGCGCTGGCCGTGGCGGCCAGTGAAGCGCTGACGGCCGAAGGGCGTCGCGTGCGCGTGGTTTCCATGCCGTCGACCGATGCCTTTGATAAACAGGATGCCAGCTACCGTGAATCCGTGCTGCCGGCCAGCGTCGCGGCGCGGGTGGCGGTGGAAGCCGGTATCGCCGACTACTGGTATAAATATGTTGGCCTGAATGGCGCAATCGTCGGTATGGAAAGCTTCGGCGAATCCGCGCCGGCGGATCTGCTGTTCCGCGAGTTTGGCTTCACCGTGGAAAACGTGGTGGCGAAAGCGAAGGCGCTGCTGAAATAAGCTCGCCTGGCCCGGTTGCTCCGGGTCAAGCCTTCGTCAGGCACCCGAGGCCGGCGCTATGCCGGCCTCGAACCGTTTTCAACGCACATTGCCTATTATCGCGTTATCGCGCGGCGCGCACTGTCCGTGCCGGTCGGCAGCGTGGTCATCGCTCCCCCTTTCTCTTATCCGCGGCGGTCGCGCATCATGTTCCGCAGGCCAGTCATCCGCCGGTCGCTTCGTCCGGCCCGCTCCGTCGTCGGTCCGTTTTTGACTTTTCTTTGCCTGCGCCAGGCGTGGATATTCCCTTAGTCGATTAATTCGTTTATGCTAGCTGAAGCGTTTCAGTTGTTGGGCGAATAATAGGGTTCTGCCGCGTCAGATGGCAAATCGAACGCGCCAGCACATGCAAAATAACGCATACCAGGGCACAATATGTATTCCCGATCGCGCACTGGATTATTCTAAGAGGCAGGTATGATCACCACGACACAGGGAGTAGCATGACAATCCGTATTGCCATAAACGGTTTTGGCCGCATTGGCCGTAGCGTTTTGCGTGCGCTTTATGAGTCCGGACGTCGTGCTGAGCTATCTGTTGTGGCAATCAATGAACTCGCGGATGCGCAGGGAATGGCGCACTTGCTCAAATACGATTCCAGCCACGGGCGTTTCGCCTGGGAGGTGCGCCAGGAAGGCGATCGGCTGTATGTCGGGGATGATACGATTCGCCTGCTGCATCAGCGAGAGCCCGGCGATCTTCCCTGGCGTGAGCTGGGTGTGGATGTGGTGCTGGACTGCAGCGGCGTATACGGCAGCCGGGCCGATGGCGAAGCGCATCTGGCCGCCGGCGCGAAAAAGGTGTTGTTCTCCCACCCGGGGACGGCGGATTTAGACGCCACCATCGTTTTCGGCGTGAATCATGAGACGCTGCGCGCCGAACACCGTATCGTTTCCAACGCCTCCTGCACCACCAACTGTATTATTCCCATTATTAAATTACTGGATGACGCTTTCGGCATCGAAAACGGCACCGTTACCACGATTCACGCGTCGATGAACGACCAGCCGGTGATTGACGCCTATCACCGCGACCTGCGCCGTACCCGCGCCGCCAGTCAGTCGATTATTCCGGTCGATACCAAACTGTCGGCCGGCATTACCCGCATCTTCCCGCAGTTTCTGGATCGCTTCGAGGCGATATCGGTGCGGGTGCCGACGATTAATGTGACGGCGATCGATCTTAGCGTGAGCGTAAAAAGTGCAGTAAATGTAAACCAAATCAATGAACTGCTGCAAAAATCAGCACAAGAATCATTTCGTGGTATAGTTGACTACACTGAGCTGCCGCTGGTGTCGGCAGATTTTAATCACGATCCGCATAGTGCTATTGTTGACGGCACTCAGACGCGGGTTAGTGGTCAGCACCTGATAAAAACGCTGGTCTGGTGCGACAATGAATGGGGCTTCGCCAATCGGATGCTGGATACAACCCGCGCGATGGCGGCCTGCGGTTTCTGGTACGACGGTATTGGCCACTGCGCCGATACTTCGCTCAAGCAACTTTAAAGAGAATCAACAAGAGGATTCACCATGTCTGTAATCAAAATGACCGATCTGGATCTGGCTGGCAAACGTGTCTTTATCCGTTCAGATCTGAATGTTCCGGTAAAAAATGGCAAAGTGACGTCTGACGCACGTATCCGCGCCTCTCTGCCGACCATCGAAGCAGCGCTGAAACAGGGTGCTCGCGTCATGGTAACGTCCCACCTGGGCCGTCCGGTTGAAGGCGAATACGACGAAGCGTTCTCTCTGCTGCCGGTGGTTAATTACCTGAAAGATAAACTGTCTGCTCCGGTTCGTCTGGCGAAAGACTATCTGGACGGTGTAGACGTGGCTGAAGGCGAGCTGGTCGTACTGGAAAACGTCCGTTTCAACAAGGGCGAAAAGAAAGACGACGAAGTGCTGGCTAAAAAATACGCCGCGCTGTGCGATGTGTTCGTGATGGATGCTTTTGGTACGGCTCACCGCGCTCAGGCTTCGACTCACGGCGTAGGTAAATTCGCCCCGATCGCCTGTGCCGGTCCGCTGCTGTCCGCCGAACTGGAAGCGCTGGGTAAAGCACTGGGCAAACCGGCTCGTCCGATGGTCGCCATTGTCGGCGGTTCTAAAGTATCCACTAAGCTGACCGTACTGGACTCCCTGTCCAAAATCGCTGACCAGCTGATCGTTGGCGGCGGTATCGCCAATACCTTCATCGCCGCTCAGGGCCACAACGTGGGTAAATCCCTGTGTGAAGCCGATCTGATTCCGGAAGCGAAAAAACTGCTGGAAACCTGCGATATTCCGGTACCGAGCGATGTGCGCGTAGCGACCGAATTCTCTGAAACCGCTTCTGCAACGCTGAAATCAGTGACCGCCGTTAAAGATGACGAGCAGATCCTGGATATCGGCGACGTTTCCGCCGAACACCTGGCTGAAATCCTGAAAAACGCCAAAACCATTCTGTGGAATGGCCCGGTCGGCGTATTCGAATTCCCGAACTTCCGTAAAGGTACGGAAATTGTCGCTAAAGCCATCGCGGAAAGCGAAGCGTTTTCTATCGCTGGCGGCGGTGATACGCTGGCTGCGATCGATCTGTTCGGCATTGCTGACCAGATCTCCTACATCTCTACCGGTGGCGGTGCGTTCCTCGAATTCGTGGAAGGTAAAACCCTGCCTGCAGTAGCGATGCTGGAAGCGCGCGCTAAAAAGTAATACCTGAACGGGTTCGCCCGTTTCTAACGTCCCGGCGCCGTGTCGCCGGGGCAGTAACTGATTTCTCTAACCCTCCACGGCCAACGAAACAGGACAAGTAGCATGTCTAAAATTTTTGATTTCGTAAAACCCGGTGTCATCACTGGTGATGACGTACAGAAAGTTTTCGCAGTAGCAAAAGAAAATAACTTTGCGCTGCCTGCGGTTAACTGCGTCGGTACCGACTCCATTAACGCAGTACTGGAAACCGCAGCGAAAGTTCGCGCACCGGTTATCGTTCAGTTCTCCAACGGCGGCGCCGCATTTATCGCTGGTAAAGGTCTGAAAGCTGAAGGTCAGCAGGCTGCTATCCTGGGTGCGATCTCCGGCGCTCACCATGTTCATCAGATGGCGGAATATTATGGCGTGCCGGTTATCCTGCATACCGACCACTGTGCGAAAAAACTGCTGCCGTGGCTTGACGGCCTGCTGGACGCAGGTGAAAAACACTTCGCCGCCACCGGTAAACCGCTGTTCTCTTCTCACATGATCGACCTGTCTGAAGAGTCTCTGAAAGAAAACATCGAAATCTCCAGCAAATATCTGACTCGCATGGCGAAAATCGGCATGACGCTGGAAATTGAACTGGGCTGCACCGGCGGTGAAGAAGATGGCGTTGATAACAGCCATCTGGATAACTCCGCGCTGTACACCCAGCCGGAAGATGTCGCTTATGCTTACGAAACCCTGAATGCGATCAGCCCGCGTTTCACTATCGCTGCCTCCTTCGGTAACGTGCACGGCGTATACAAACCGGGTAACGTTCAGCTGACGCCGAAAATTCTGCGCAACTCGCAGGATTACGTGTCTGAAAAATACAATCTGCCGCACAACAGCCTGAACTTCGTGTTCCATGGCGGTTCTGGTTCTACTGCGGAAGAAATCAAAGAAGCGGTTGGTTACGGTGTTATCAAAATGAACATCGATACCGATACTCAGTGGGCAAACTGGGAAGGTATTCTTCATTTCTATAAGAAAAATGAAGCCTACCTGCAGGCCCAGCTGGGTAACCCGGAAGGCGCCGACAAACCGAACAAGAAATTCTACGATCCGCGCGTATGGCTGCGTGCCGCTCAGAGCAGCATGGTTGCCCGCCTGGAAAAAGCCTTTAAAGAACTGAACGCTATCGACGTTCTCTAAGATTCATAAAGGTTTATATCCGATAGACGTCAGGATGCGGGAAGGCGGCCAGCCGGATTCCCGCAGTCTGAAGTATAATGGGTATAGAAATAAGGCTCCGTTAAGGAGCCTTATTTCGTTAAGGCTGTAAATTTTTGGTGTGAAACGCGCGATGACGCGCAGAGTCAATCTACAGGGGTTTTAAATGGAAGAACTGAACGTTGCTGCGAGCGTCGGTAAACTGGAGAACTGGCTGAGCGCCAACCAGGAACTGTTGCTGCAATACGTGGTGAACATCGTCGCCGCGCTGGTGATTTTGATTGCCGGTATGCTGGTGGCGCGCGTGGTGTCGAAGACGCTTAACCGCCTGATGGTGAGCCGTTCGATAGACGCGACCGTGGCCGACTTCCTTGCCGCGCTGGTGCGCTATGGGATTATCGCTTTTACGCTGATCGCCGCGCTGAGCCGGATTGGGGTGCAAACGGCGTCGGTTATCGCCGTGTTGGGCGCCGCCGGTTTAGCCGTTGGTCTGGCTCTGCAGGGCTCGCTGTCCAACCTGGCCGCCGGGGTGCTGCTGGTGGTCTTCCGCCCGTTCCGCACCGGTGAGACGGTGGATCTGGGCGGCGTCGCCGGTACGGTGCTGCAGGTGCAGATTTTCTCCACCACGCTGCGTACGGTGGATGACAAGATTATTGTTGTGCCGAACGGTAAAATCATTGCCGGCAATATTATCAACAGCTCGCGTGAGCCTAACCGCCGTACGGAAATTATTGTGGGCGTGGCCTATGATGCCGACATCGATGTAGTGAAAAAAGTGCTGGGCGATATTATCGCCGAAGATAAGCGCATTCAGCACGAAAAGGGCGTGACGATCCGCCTGAACGAGATGGCGGCCTCTTCCCTGAACTTCGTTGTCCGGGTCTGGACGACCAACGGCGATGCGCAGGACGTTTTCTGGGATCTAATGGAAAACTTCAAACGCGCGCTGGACCAGCACAATATCGGTATTCCTTATCCGCAAATGGACGTTCACCTGCACAAGGTTAACGCGCCGGAGCAGGCATAAGTCGCTGGCTGACCGGGGAAGGCTTCCCCGGTATTCCTCCGGCATAGTTCAGATTGCAGGCATGTTGGCTGAATGCAATTACCCGGCCCGTCGCTGGTCCTCGCCTCTGCGCGGCCGCCTCCAGCAGCGTGCAAATCCGCATCCGATGATTTGCCGCCCGAATTACATACCGGCGTAAGTTCGTCGGGGGTTAATTCGAGATATCCTGTTTCTCACCGAAGTCCAGCCGTTGGCTGGACAAATTCGTTCCCGGTTAGTTCGTTCCTCGCTTGCCGCGTTACGCGGCGCCATCGACTTCGTGCGTTTCGCTGATAAAGGGCTAACGCGTTGCGTTGTTCAACGCGATAACTTTTTTTCCTGCAGCTTAAATCATTTAGTGTATTTCATATCGCGGAATATAATTCCAAAAAATATGGCCGCTGAGCGAGCGGTAAAGCAACGCGTTCGTTTTAATTAAAAAATGATTGGTCATCATTTTATGTCGCCGACGAGACCGGGATGCCCGGCCCTGCCGCGCCGGGGGGCGGCGGTTAACGCCGCTACGGCTCCTCGCCGCGCTCTCCCTGATAACGAGTTTTGTCATCAGCCTGAAATTATGAGTGATCATTTCTTGACGTGTGATGTGCGGCCGGCCCGTTCGGGCTATACGACGGAGATACGGTCGTCGTCCGGATGCTTCACGCTGCGAGGGGATCTGCAGCACCATCAGAACAATAGAACCGGGAGTCTTGTGCTATGTGCGCAAAAAATGTGGATGAAAACGACGCGAAAAAAGAGAAACCGCCCGGCAGCCAGAGCCTGTTCCGTGGTTTGCAATTGATTGAGATATTGAGTGATTTTCCAAATGGCTGTCCGCTGGCCCATCTGTCTGAACTGGCCGGCATGAACAAAAGCACCGTCCATCGTCTGCTGCAGGGGCTGCATTCCTGCGGCTATGTCACTCAGGCGCCGTCACCCGGCAGCTATCGTCTCACCACCCGGTTTATTTCCATAGGGCAGAAGGCGCTCTCGTCGCTCAATATTTTGCACGTTGCCTCGCCCCATCTGGAGCGGCTGAATCTGGCCGTCGGAGAAACGGTTAATTTTTCCAGCCGGGAGGATGATCACGTAATCCTGATTTATAAGCTGGAGCCGACGACGGGTATGATGCGCACCCGCGCCTATATCGGCCAGCATATGCCGCTGTATTGTTCGGCGATGGGCAAAATTTTCCTGGCCTACGGCAAGCGCGACTATCTGGAACACTACTGGCAAAGCCACCAGCAGGATATTCAGCAACTGACCCGCAATACCATTACCTCGCTGGATAAAATGCATCAGGAACTGGCCGATATTCGCCGGCTCGGGCTGGCCATGGACCGGGAGGAAAATGAGCTGGGCGTTTCCTGTATCGCGGCGCCGGTATTCGATATTCAGCAAAGGGTACCGTATGCCATCTCTGTATCGTTGCCGACGGCGAAACTGCAGCAAATGGGGCAGAAGTCGCTGGAAAAACCGATTCTGGAGACGGCCGGGCTGATTTCTCACGAGCTGGGGTTCGTCACCAGCGATTAAGCGCGCCGGCTGGCTCTTATTATTAGATATTCTAATAAATAATTAGAATTTTAAATTTCAATTAATGATTGTGACCTTTTACACTGCCTGGCATATTCAACTGCAGATCAGGGTAGTGTGCTTATGCTTTCAGTTTACTTACAAGGATTTGCCTTAGGCGCGGCGATGATTATTCCGCTGGGACCGCAGAATGCCTTTGTCATGAACCAGGGTATCCGGCGTCAGTATCATCTGATGATTGCCGCGCTGTGTACGTTTAGCGATGTGGTGCTGATCTGCGCCGGGGTGTTCGGCGGCAGCGCGCTGCTTAGCCAGTCGGCGCTGGCGATGATGGCGGTGACCTGGGGCGGCGTGGCCTTCTTGTTGTGCTATGGCTGGGGCGCGATGCGCAGCGCGTTCAGTCAACGCCCTCCTCAAACGCAGAGTGAAACGTTGCGCAAGGGCCGCTGGCGCATCGTCGCAACCATGCTGGCGGTGACCTGGCTCAATCCGCATGTCTATCTGGATACCTTCGTCATACAGGGCAGCCTGGGCGGACAGCTGAGCGAGGCGGCGCGTTACTGGTTTGTGTTTGGTTCGATCAGCGCTTCGCTGCTGTGGTTCTTTTCGCTCGCGCTGCTGGCGGCGTGGCTGGCGCCCTGGCTCAGCCGGCCTGGTTGCCAGCGGATTATTAATCTGCTGGTGGGGTTGGTGATGTGGGCCATCGCGCTGCAGCTGGCCCATTATGGCTGGCATGATATGGTGGGCGGGTCGTAAATATTCGGAAGTTATCCTATATTTTATCTACCTGATGGTGCGATATGCTGCAGCATGGGTCATCGTCACCGCAGAAGACCGGGCAAAAGACACGCAGGCGTTGCAAACGCGCCGCCGGTCCTGATGCGGTTCTGTCAGCACAGTAAAATAAAGAGGATAACGTGAAGCTAAAAGCACTGGCTCTGGCCGCTATGATAGGACTGGGCGGATTCTCCGCCGCCGCACTGGCCGCAGAACTTCCTGACGGGCCGCATATTGTTACCTCGGGCTCCGCCAGCGTTGACGCGACCCCGGATATCGCCCGGCTGGCGATAGAGGTCAACGTGTCGTCCCGCGACGCGGCCGATGCGAAAAAACAGGTCGACGCGCGCGTGGCGAAGTACTTTGACTTTCTTGCCGGCAACGGGATTGAGAAAAAGGACATTAATGCCGCCAATCTGCGTACGCAACCGGAATATGATTATCTCAAGGACGGGGGTTCCGTGCTGAAAGGCTATCGCGCGGTGCGTCAGGTTGAGGTGACGGTCCGCCAGTTGGACAAGCTAAACGATCTGCTGGACGGCGCGCTGAAAGCCGGCCTGAACGAGATCCGCACGGTGGAACTGGGCGTGGCGGAACCGGAAGTCTACCGCAAGCAGGCGCAGCAGAAAGCTATCGAGCAGGCTAAACTGCAGGCTCAGTCGTTGGCCGGCGGATTTAACGCCGCGCTGGGGCCGATTTACAGCATCCGTTATCATGTCGCCAACTATCAGCCGATGCCGGTAACGCGCATGTTTAAGGCGGCGGACGCCGTTCTGCAGACGGAAGCGGCGCAAACCTACGAACAGCAAAGCATTCATTTCGACGATCAGGTGGATGTGGTGTTCGAACTGCAACGCAATCCCTAATCTCGCCAGCGGCCGCCCGGCCGCTTAAACCTGACGCAGTACCTGGTGGCCGTGGGCGAGCAGCGCATCGGTCACTTTGCGCATCATCCTGCTTTCCGGCGCGAAGCGGTGCCAGTACAGCATGCGGCGCTGCAGCAGCCCCGGCGTTAAATCAATCAGCTCTCCGCTGGCCAATTCTTTTTCTATCTGCAGATGCGGGATCATGCAGCAGGTGGTGGCCTGACGCGCCAGTTGCACAAAGGCTTCGGAAGAGTTAACGATGTGACAGGGAACGCTGCCGGGCGGCAGATCGAAATTCTGCTGCAAAAAAGCCTGATGCATATCGTCAAGGTGGTCAAAGGCGACGGCCGGCGCGCGCAGCAGCGCGGAACGCGTGACGCCGTTGGGGAAATAGCGCGCGGCGAAGGTGGGCGACGCCACGAACAGATAGTCCAGCGCGCCCAGCTGATCGACCAGACAACTGGGCAGCGGTTGGGGCTGAATACTGACGGCGCCGACCACTTCGCCGCGCCGCAGGCGTTCCTGCGTTCTGGTTTCGTCTTCCACTTGCAAATTCAACCGCACAGGCGAATCCGCCAGCACCGGCTGCAGCGCGGGCAGCAGCCAGGTCGCCAGACTGTCGGCGTTGACCGCCAGCGACAGCAACAGAGGGATCTCATTGCCGTTGTCATTCCCCAGCCACTCTTCTTCCAGCAGTTCCACCTGATGCAGTAACGCCAGCAGCTTTTGCCCCTGTTCGGTCGGCCGCGGCGGGATAGTGCGCACCAGCAGCGGTTGGCCGAACAGATTTTCCAGCTGTTTGATGCGTTGCGATACCGCCGACTGGGTAATGCAAAGCTTCTGCGCGGCGCGTTCAAAACCACGCTCGCGAATAACGGCATCCAGAGCCTGAAGCGTGCGATAGTCCGGGCGTTTCATGAAAGTGGAAGGTCCCCTGAGTGAAGTCGATTGAGCCACTATGCCATATTTTTATCTTATCACCGCGTTAATATCTGTGGAAAACCTTAACCGGCCGGTGAATAACGTGATGCCGTTCAGGGAATTCATGTCCCTTAGCGCGGCGCTTGCTTTATAATACGCACACGTTTTCGTAGCACAGGCATAAAACATATCATGACGCAGGAAGAACTGAAAAAAGCTGTGGGTTGGGCGGCGCTCGACTACGTTCGCCCCGGCACCATCGTCGGCGTGGGGACCGGCTCCACCGCGGCGCATTTTATCGACGCGCTCGGTTCGATCAAACATCAGATTGAAGGGGCGGTTTCCAGCTCCGACGCCTCGACGGCGAAACTTAGAAGCCTGGGCATTCAGGTGTTTGACTGTAATGAAGTCGATGCGCTGGATATTTATGTGGACGGCGCTGATGAGATCAATCCCTATATGCAAATGATCAAAGGCGGCGGCGCGGCGCTGACGCGTGAAAAAATCATTGCCGCCATCGCCCGTCAGTTTATCTGTATCGTCGATGCCTCTAAACAGGTCGATATTCTCGGGCGTTTCCCTCTTCCGGTCGAAGTCATCCCGATGGCGCGCGCTTATGTCGGACGGGAACTGGTCAAGCTGGGCGGTCAGCCAATTTATCGTCAGGGGGTGGTAACGGATAACGGTAATGTTATTCTGGATGTTCACAATCTGAGCATTATCGATGCGGTTGCGTTGGAGAATGCCATCAACGGAATTGCAGGCGTCGTAACCGTCGGGCTGTTCGCCAACCGGGGCGCGGATATTGCGCTGGTGGGAACGGCGGACGGCGTGAAGACCGTTAAGGATTCTCAATAATTTTGCTTAGCGGAAGGCGGTTTGCGCTGGCTCCCTGAGCGGAGCCCGGAAACAATGCACCGCGGTCAATGCGCCGACAAACCGAAAGAGGAAGGGGATAAGCGCGCATCAATCGCTTTTTGTTTTCGTCACTAAAATTTAGTGATTAATGTCACATTTTTCACCTTTTTTCATCCCTGATCCGGTTGGTCCGTTCTTTCGCAGTATTTTTTGCCATAAACATTCGTTATGGGTGGGCGGGACAGGCCGGGGCAGGCAATCGTTTGTATTGCCGACGGCGGAATTTTTGTTATGGTGGCAGGAGGAGTATTTGGCAACTGCCGCAATTATAGGTCAGAAACATAAAGGTCAGGAAATGGCAAAAGTATCATTGGAAAAAGATAAAATTAAGTTTTTGCTGCTTGAAGGCGTTCATCAACGCGCGCTGGACACTTTACGCGACTCAGGTTATACCAACATCGAATATCATAAAGGTTCACTGGATCCTGAGTCGCTGAAAGCCTCAATCCGTGATGCCCACTTCGTTGGTATCCGTTCACGCACCCACCTTACCGAAGAAATTTTCGCGGCCGCGGAAAAGCTGATCGCCGTCGGCTGTTTCTGCATCGGGACTAACCAGGTTGAACTGCCTTCCGCAACCCGTCGCGGTATTCCGGTCTTTAACGCGCCTTTTTCCAACACCCGTTCCGTAGCGGAAATGGTGCTGGGCGAACTGCTGCTGATGCTGCGCGGTATCCCGGCGGCGAATGCCCGGGCGCATCGCGGCATATGGCACAAACAGGCTGTGGGTTCGTTTGAAGCGCGCGGTAAAAAACTGGGCATCATCGGCTACGGGCATATCGGCACGCAGCTGGGTATCCTGGCGGAAAGCGTGGGGATGCACGTTTATTTTTACGACATTGAAAGCAAACTGCCGCTGGGCAATGCGCAGCAGGTTAGCCATCTGTCCGATCTGCTGAATATGAGCGACGTGGTCAGTCTGCACGTGCCGGAAACGGAAAGCACTCAGAACATGATGGGCGCGGAAGAGCTGGCGCTGATGAAACCCGGCGCCATGCTGATTAACGCTTCGCGCGGTACGGTGGTGGATATCCCGGCGCTGGCTGAAGCGCTGAGCAGCAAGCATCTGTCAGGCGCGGCCATCGACGTGTTCCCGCAGGAGCCGGCCAGCAACAATAACCCGGACGATCCGTTTAAATCTCCGCTATGCGAATTTGACAACGTGCTGCTGACGCCGCATATCGGCGGCTCCACGCAGGAAGCGCAGGAAAACATCGGCACCGAAGTCGCCGGTAAACTGGCGAAATATTCCGACAACGGTTCAACGCTGTCTGCGGTCAATTTCCCGGAAGTCTCGCTGCCGACTCACAGCGCGCGCGCCAGCCGCCTGTTGCACATCCATGAGAATCGTCCGGGCATGATGAACAGCATTAACCAGATTTTTGCCGGCAAAGACGTCAACATCGCCGCTCAGTACCTGCAGACCAGCGCTGAGATTGGTTATGTGGTCATTGATGTGCAAACTGAGCAGGCTGATGTCGTTCTGCAGATGCTTAAATCTATCCCCGGTACCATTCGCGCCCGTCTGCTGTACTGATTGCTCTGCGCCGTACGGGACAGCCCGCAAGGGCTGTCTGAGGCTGTCGACAACATCGCCAATGATCACGGGATACGTCGGCCCGCCGCAGAGAGGGGCGTTTCGGCGGCTAACGGCGTGACACCCGCTTGCCGCGCGCTCCCTGATGCAAACTGGTCATCAGGCCGGGACAGCCCGTAAGGGCTGTCTGAGGCTGTCGACAACATCGCCAGTGATCACGGGATAGGTCGGCCCGCCGCAGAGAGGGGCGCTTCGGCGGCTAACGGCGTGACACCCGCTCGCCGCGCGCTCCCTGATGCGAACTGGTCATCAGGCCGGGACAGCCCGTAAGGGCTGTCTTTTTTATCTGCCTTACAGCGTGATAGTGATCTTGCCGCGCATATGGCCGTCGAGCACTTTTCGGTGCGCCTGCTGCAGTGTTTCCACCGTTAGCCCGTGCAGCGTTTCGCTGAGCGTGCCCTGCAGTTTCCCTTCATCCACCAGTTTCGCCACCTGCTGCAAAACTTCCCCCTGACGAGCGATATCCGGCGTGTTGAACATGCTGCGGGTAAACATAAATTCCCAGTGCAGCGCCGCGCTCTTACGTTTCAGCTCATCCTGGTCGAGCTGCTGCTGGTTTTCCACGATGGTGCAGATCTGCCCCTGCGGCGCGATGAGTTTGCCGATCGCCGGCCAGTGGCCGTCGGTGTCGTTCAGGCAGAAAATATAATCGACCTGGCTGATATCGTGCTGCGCCAGTTCCTGCGCCAGATTGCGGTAGTCGACAACCAGCTGCGCGCCGCGCTGCCGGCACCAGCGAACGGAGTCCGGGCGGGACGCGGTCGCGATCACCCTGACCGGGCTGCGCAGCGCGGCCAGCGAAATCGCCAGCGAACCAACGCCGCCGGCGCCGCCGATAATCAGCAGCGTCTGATCGGCGCGCGCCTGCTGGATGTTTAACCGCTCGAACAGTCCTTCCCAGGCGGTCAGGGCGGTGAGCGGCAGGGCGGCGGCGGCGGCCCAGTCCAGCGACGTCGGTTTGCGGGCAACGATTCTGGCATCGATCAACTGATGACTGGTGTTGCTGCCGGGGCGGGTCACGTCGCCGGCATACCAGACTTCGTCTCCGGCCTGAAAACCGCGCACGGCGCTGCCGGCTTTCAGCACCACGCCGCTGGCGTCCCAGCCGAGGATGCGCGGCTGCTGCAGACCGCTCTTACACAGACCGGCGTGCACCTTCGTGTCGACCGGGTTGACCGAGACGGCTTTGACCGCGACCAGCAGATCGTGCTCGCCGGGGGCGGGAATTGCGGGCTGGATAGCGATAAACTGTTCCGGGTGTTGCGGATCAACGGCAATAGCGTGAGCTGTCATGATGTTCTCCTCATAGTGTTCCCTGTAGTGTAGAACCTGAACATAATGCTGTTAAGATGGACAATAACTAACGCAGCGTTCGGCATAAAAGAACAATGAGATATAAACAGCTACAGGATATGGCGTTGTTCGCGCTGGTGGCGGAGTGCGGCAGCTTCACCCAGGCGGCGCGCAAGGCCGGACTGGCGAAATCCAGCCTGAGCCAGCGCATTAGCCAACTGGAGCAATCGCTGGGTCTGCGACTGATCAACCGCACTACCCGTCACATCAATCTGACGTTTGCCGGCGAACGCTATCTGGTTCATTGTCAGGAAATGATGCATGCCTGCGAGCGGGCGGAGGACAGCATTCAGCGGCTGCGCGATAACCCGAGCGGCCGTCTGCGCATTACCAGCCCGGCCGGATTGGGCGCTACGCTGTTGCCCCGACTGACAACCGCTTTTCAGCTGCGTTTCCCGGCGGTATCGCTGGAGGTTTTGGTGTCGGATACGCTGACCGACCTGGTGCAGGATGGATTCGACGCCGCGCTGCGCACCGGCAAACCGCAGGATTCATCGCTGATTGGCCGGCCAATCGGCGCTACGCCGCGCTATCTGCTGGCGTCGCCGGACTATCTGCGCCGGTATCCCGCGATCGCCCATCCGCAGCAATTGCCGCAACATCACTGTATTGCGCACCGGGCCTGGCCGGCGTGGGTGCTGCAGCGCGGCGATGAGTATTATCGCTGGTCGTTACCGAATAGCCATACGACGGATAATCTGCTGTATGCGCGGGAATGCGCCATCGCTGCCGCCGGCATCACGCTGCTGCCGTCTTTTCTTTGTCAGGATGAAGTGCGCAATCAACAGCTGGTGCGCGTTTTGCCGGAATGGCGGGCCGAAGGCAACGGAGTCTGGCTGGTGTATCCGAGCCGCAAGCTGAACTCTCCGGCGCTGGCCTGTTTTATTGACTTTGTGCTGGAGCAGGACACCGTGCGCGACTGCGCACGGGCACTGGAGTCATTAACGGCTGACGAAGGCGAGCGGGCGCCGCCGGCCGGTGGTCATAGCCGGCCGTTCGATCAGGCTTCGTCCAGCGAATAGGGCAGCGTCTGAATGCTCAACCGGCTGCTCTGGTCCTCGCGCACGCGCAGCACGCAGTCCGCCGCCAGATCGTTGTTCAGCACGGCCTGCACCCAGAGCGTGTCGTCCCGTAAACGAACGGCGGCCAGCACGGTGCCGGTACGGCGCCAGTTTTCACCCAGTTTCAGTTCAAGATCGTCCCCCGCGGCGGGGGTTTTATCCGCCTGGCCGGCCAGCCAGTAGAGCGCCCGTTTATTGGCGCCGCGATATTTCGCTCTGGCGACCATTTCCTGTCCGGCATAGCAGCCTTTACTAAAGCTGATTCCATTCAGCGCCTGTAAATTGGTGGCCTGCGGGATGAACTGTGCGCTGTTGACGCTGTCAATGATCGGCAGCCCGGCTTCAATGTTCAGCGCCAGCCACTGTTGACTGTCATTACGCGCCAGCCGGTCCGCAGTCTGTTCCAGCAGCGCGGACGCCTGGCCGACGCTGAGCACCAGCAGAAAGCGCGCCTGCGGCTGACTGAAGTACAGCAGCGTCGCCGGTTGGCCGGCGAAGTCGGCGCTGACGACCGGGTGGTCGGCGTCGGGCAGGAGGCTGAACAGGCCGGCGATACTTTCTCTTGCCTGCTGCCCGGCCAGCCCCAGCAAGACGCGTTCATCATCGGCCGCGATGGTGGTGCGCGAGAACACGGCGTATTTTTTCAGCTCGCTAAGCTGTGCATCGCGCAGATTACGGCGCTCAATAAAGGCCATCCCGTCTGCGTAGTGAAACAGGCGCAGGTCGCTCCACAGTTTGCCTTTGGCGTCACAGTGACCGCAGAGCACATGCTGGTCGGCGGGCAGCGCGGCGACATCGGTCGTTACCTGACCCTGCAGGTATTTCTCCGTGTCCGGCCCGCTCAGCGTGACCAGCGCCCAGTCGTCCAGCGAGATCAGACTGGCCGGTAATTGGGCGGAAGCAAGCGGAGGCTGTGAAGCGAAAGGAAAGGTGATAGCCATAATGCGATCCTGGGTCGGTAGAGATGAATGGCCTAATGGTAAAAGAGCGCGGCAGCTTTGCAAGCGGTTATTATTGATATGTTACCGAAGCTGCGTTGAAGTATGTCAAAGTGTTACTATTAGTTAGATACCCCCCGTTGAAATCGGGTTACACTAAGGGATAAACATCGATAATAAGGTGGAAGACGTGGACATCAATAACAAAGCACGCATTCATTGGGCATGTCGGCGCGGTATGCGTGAACTGGATATATCCATCATGCCTTTCTTTGAACATGAGTTTGACGCACTGAGCGACAGCGACAAACAGGCCTTCGTTCGTTTACTTCAATGCGACGACCCGGACTTATTTAACTGGCTGATGAATCACGGTGAGCCAGACGATCAGGAGTTAAAACGTATGATTATGCTAATCCAGACGCGAAACAGAGATCGTGGCTTTGTGGCGATGTAACCTCAGGGTATCCTGGCGCATGCAGTTTCTGTCGCTGCTGGTGCACGGTCTGTTGGTGTTGGTCATCCTGCTGGCGCCCTGGCCGGAAGGGTACTCGGCGCTGTGGCTGACGCTGGTGACGCTGGTGGTGTTCGGTTTTATCCGCAGTCAGCGCAACATCAAAGTGCGCCAGGGTGAAATCGTACTGCAAAGCGAAAGCCGGCTGCGCTGGCAGCAGCAGGAGTGGAGCATCGTCAGGCGACCGTGGATGCTGAGAAACGGCGTTCTGCTGTCGCTGCAAAAAATCGGCTGCAGCAAAAAACAACGCCTGTGGCTGGCTTCCGACAGTATGGACAATGAGGAATGGCGCCATTTGCGCCAGCTGTTATTGCAGCACAAGGACTGGGCTCAGCAATAGCGCGTGCCTGGCCCTCCCGTCGCGTCAGCGGCGGTCGTTGGCCGACGGGCAACCCGCGCGCCGATTTTCCCCGCCGCGATGTTAAAGATTTACCGATCGTCATGCGGCAGGTATCTTATGCGCCCTGCAATATGAAACCAGGCAAATGACCATGTCCGCTGAGAAAACAACGCTTCATCCCCGTAACCGACACCGCGCCCGCTATGACTTCGCCGCGCTGCAGCACAGCCTGCCGGCGCTGGCGCCCTTCGTGAAAGTGAACGCTTATGGCGAAACCTCAGTGGATTTTGCCGATCCCGCCGCGGTCAGAACGCTGAACCAGGCGCTGCTGCGTCATTTCTACCAGATCGAAAACTGGACCCTGCCGGACGGTTTTCTCTGTCCGCCGGTGCCGGGCCGGGCGGATTACTTGCACTATCTGGCCGATCTGCTTGCCGCCGACAGCCCGGGCGGTATTCCGCGCAACGTCTCTATTCTGGACATCGGCTGCGGCGCCAGCTGCATTTATCCGCTGATCGGCCAGCATGAATACGGCTGGCGTTTTACCGGCACCGATATCAATCCGCAGGCGATACGCGTCGCCAGCGCTATTGTTGAGGCGAATCCGGGGCTGAACCGACTGATTCGTCTGCGTCGCCAGAAAAACAGCGGCGCGATTTTTCACGGGGTGATTCACAAGAACGAACGCTTTGCCGCCACGCTGTGCAATCCGCCGTTTTATGCCTCGGCGGATGAGGCGCTGCAGGAGACGCAGCGGAAGCGTCACAACCTGCGTCTTGCACACAAGGCGCTGCGTAACTTCGGCGGTCAGAGCGATGAGCTATGGTGCGACGGCGGCGAGCAGGCCTTTATCGGCCGGATGATTGAAGAAAGTAAGGCGTTTGCCCAGCAGTGCCTGTGGTTTACCACGCTGGTGTCGCGCCAGGATAATCTGCCGGCGCTGCAGCGGACGCTCCGGACGGCGGGCGCGCTGCGGGTGAAAATCGTCAATATGGCGCAGGGGCAGAAACAGAGCCGCTTTATCGCATGGAGTTTTATCCGCGACGACGCGGCCGGCCGCTGGCTGGCCAAATAGCCGTCATCGGCGCGGTTTGCTCCGCGCCGCGCGCGTCATCGACGCCCGGTTACAGCAGCGCCGCCGTTTCCTGCAAAATCTGTTCGCACCACTGCTGCAGACGTTCGTCGCTCAGGTCATATTGGTTGACCTCGTCCAGCGCCAGACCGACAAACTGCGCGCCGTCCGCCGTTACCGGTTTGGGGCTGGTAAAGTCGTAGCCTTCCGTCGACCAGTAGCCGATAAAGCGCACGCCCGACTGCGCCAGCTGCTGGTGCAGCATGCCCATCGCATCCAGGAACCATTCGCCATAGCCGAGCTGGTCGCCCATACCGTACAGCGCGACAATCTTGCCGTTCAGATTGAGCGTCGGCAATTGCGTCCAGATATTTTCCCAGTCTTCCTGAATTTCACCGAAGTCCCAGGTGGGAATACCGAGAATCAAGACGCTGTACGTTTCCATCAGGCGCGGGTCGGTATCTTTCACGTTATGCAGGGTGACCAGCTCTTCGCCCAGAATATCGCGGATTTTTTCAGCCGCCATTTCGGTGTAACAGGTGCTGGAGCCGTAAAACAGACCAATTTTCATAAGCAGTGGATTCAGTTTATTCAGTAAAGGAACAAGCGCGCCGGCGCAGACTGCGAGTCAGGAGACAGGCAGCGGACCGCGCGCCGGCAGTCCGGTCTGATTAGTTTAATCTTGTCGGCGGGCAGAGTTAAAGTAAAAGCGTTACGGCGGGAAGTCCGGAGGGGGACGGCTGGGGGCCTTCTCCCTCCGGGATTGACTTAATGTAACGACTGATGGCGGGTCTCATGAGTAGCCAGCAGCGCGATCAGCGTCAGCGTGGCCATCGCCGCCAGATAGAGGCCGACGTAGAACAAACCGTAATTGGCGGTCAGCCAGGTGGCGATATACGGCGCCACCGACGCGCCGAGAATCGACGATACGTTGTAGGAAAACGAGGCGCCGGTATAGCGTACTTCGGTCGGAAAGAGCTCCGGCAGCAGCGCGCCCATCGGGCCGAAAGTCAGCCCCATCATGCACATCCCGGCGATCAGGAACAGCATAACCAGCGACGGGCTGCCGGAACCGAGCAGGAACGGGAACAGCATGGCGAACGCCAGCATCAGGCAGGTCACGACGATCATTGTCTTGCGACGACCGAAGATATCCGCCAGATAGCCTGCGAGCGGAATAATCAGACCGAAACCGATCACGGCGATCATCAGCATCCACAGGAAGCTATTGCGCGGGAAGCCGAGTCCGGCCGGCACCGGCGAGGTGCCGTAGGTCATGGAGTACACGGTCATAATGTAGAACAGCGTGTAGGTGGCCAGCATGATAAAGGTGCCGAGGATGGTGACCTTCAGATGCTTGCTCAACAGCGTTCCCATCGGGACCCGCACCTGTTTGCCCGCCTTCGCCGCTTTGGTGAATACCGGCGTTTCGTGCAGGGAAACCCGAACATACAGGCCGATCAGCACCAGCACCGCGGAGAAAATAAAGGGTACGCGCCAGCCCCATGCCATAAACTGCTCGTCGGTCAGCAGCCAGGAGAGCAGCAGGAAGGTGCCGTTGGCGAAGAAGAAGCCGATGGGCGCGCCCAACTGAGGGAACGAGCCGTACAGCGCGCGTTTGTGCGCCGGCGCGTTCTCCGTCGCCAGCAGCGCCGCGCCGCCCCATTCGCCGCCCAGCCCCAGACCCTGGCCGAAGCGCGCCAGCGCCAGCAGCATCGGCGCCAGAATGCCGATGGTTTCATAGCTGGGCAGCAGGCCGATCATGACGGTGGAAATCCCCATGGTCAGCAGCGAGGCGACCAGGGTAACCTTACGGCCGATGCGATCGCCGAAGTGACCGAATAGCGCGGAACCGAACGGACGCGCAATAAAGGCGATGGCGAAAGTCGCCAGCGACTGTAGCGTGGCCGCAGTGGGATCGCCCTGCGGAAAAAAAATGTGCGGGAAAACCAGCACGGCGGCGGTGGCGTAGATATAAAAATCGAAAAATTCGATTGCTGTGCCCACCAGCGAGGCGATAACGACTTTGCCGCGCGAATTGAGCGGCGCGGCGTTATCCTGTTCGTCCGGCATGGCGGGAGTGATAGTGGCTTGCATAAGTATTTCTTATCTTTAACAACAGTGAACCGGTATTCTACGCATAGCCTGAGTATTTTTTCAACGCCAGGGATATCGCGGGCATTACGGGGAAATGTCCGCGATATCGGCTTCGGTGCAGACAGATATATTCGATTTTGTTGAACATAAGGCATAATGGGATTGGTTTTTGTTATGCGAGGAGAGGAAATGCAATCTCAGGATCTGGCATTAACAGAGCAATTTCTTGATGCTTTGTGGCTGGAACGCAATCTGGCGGAGAATACGCTGGCCTCTTACCGGCTTGATTGCCGCGCGCTGACCGACTGGCTGGCTCGCCATAACAGCGATTTATTGCGCGTGCAGTCATCCGATCTGCAGGCGTTTCTCGCCGAACGGGTCGACGGCGGCTACAAAGCGACCAGCTCGGCGCGGCTGTTGAGCGCCATGCGCCGGCTGTTTCAATATCTGTACCGCGAGACGCTGCGGACCGACGATCCGAGCGCCATTCTGGCTTCGCCTAAGCTGCCGCAGCGGCTGCCGAAAGATCTGAGCGAAGCGCAGGTGGAAGCGCTGCTTAACGCGCCCGGCATCGAACAGCCGCTGGAACTGCGCGATAAGGCGATGCTCGAAGTGCTGTACGCCACCGGGCTGCGCGTTTCCGAACTGGTCGGTCTGACTATCGGCGACGTCAGCCTGCGCCAGGGCGTGGTGCGGGTTATCGGCAAAGGCAATAAAGAGCGACTGGTGCCGCTGGGCGAGGAGGCGGTCTACTGGATCGAATACTATCTGGAGCACGGCCGACCGTGGCTGCTCAACGGTCAGACGCCGGACGTGCTGTTTCCCAGCAATCGCGCGCAGCAAATGACGCGTCAGACCTTCTGGCATCGTATCAAACACTATGCGATCCTTGCCTCCATTGACAGCGAACGACTTTCACCCCATGTTTTACGCCACGCATTCGCCACGCATTTGCTGAACCACGGGGCGGATTTACGGGTTGTACAGATGCTGCTGGGGCATAGCGATCTTTCCACGACGCAGATTTATACCCATGTTGCGACCGAGCGACTGAAGCAACTGCATCAGCAGCATCATCCGCGCGCCTGACCGGAGGCGCACGGCGTAACCGAATAGTAGATAACAGGATGAATATAATGAAGAAAGGCCTAATGTTGCTCGCCATGCTGGCGGCATCGATAACCGGTCTGGCGCACGCCGACGATACCGCAATCAAGCAGACGCTGGCCCAACTGGGCATGCAGGACGTGCAAATTCAGCCCTCCCCGGTGAACGGCATGAAAACCGTCCTCTCCGACAGCGGCGTGCTGTATATCACCGAAGACGGCAAGCACCTGTTGCAGGGGCCGCTGTACGATCTGAGCGGCAAAAGTCCGGTCAACGTCACTAACACGCTTCTGGTCGGTAAGCTGAACGCGCTTCAGGACCAGATGATCGTCTACAAGGCGGCGCAGGAAAAATATCAGATCACCGTGTTTACCGATATTACCTGCGGCTACTGTCATAAACTGCATGAACAGATGAAAGATTACAACGCGCTCGGCATCACCGTGCGCTATCTGGCTTTCCCGCGCCAGGGGCCGAATTCGCAGGCGGCTAAGGATATGCAGTCGATCTGGTGCGTGGCGAATCGCAATCAGGCTTTTGATCAGGCGATGAAAGGGGAGGCGATTTCGCCCGCTACCTGTAAAACCAACATCGCCGGGCATTATCTGCTGGGCGTGCAGCTCGGCGTGCAGGGAACGCCGGCGATCGTACTGAATGACGGAACGGTAATCTCTGGCTATCAGGCGCCGAAAGAGATGTTGGCGATGTTCGAGGCGCGTCAGGCCGCGCAGAAAGCGGGTGGTTGATCGTACGGTGGAACTGACAACGCAACTTCGCCGCCGGGCGCCGGCGGACGACGGCAACCTGCCGGCTTCTCTGCCGCCGTTACTGCGCCGGCTTTATGCGCTGCGCGGCGTAAAGGCGGCGCAGGAACTGGAACGCAGTCTGAAAGGGCTGCTGGATTATCGCCTGCTGGCCGGCATCGGGCAGGCCACCGATATCCTGCAGCGGGCGCTGGCCGGGCAAACGCGCATCGTGGTGGTCGGCGACTTTGACGCCGACGGAGCGACCAGCACCGCGCTGACCGTGTTGGCGCTGCGCGCTATGGGCTGCAGCAGCGTACAGTATCTGGTGCCGAATCGCTTTGAGGATGGTTACGGCTTAAGTCCGGAGGTGGTCGCTCAGGCGGCGGCGCTCGGCGCGCAGCTGATTGTCACCGTCGATAACGGCATCTCCTCCCATGCCGGGGTGGATGACGCTCATCGGCGCGGTATTGACGTGCTGGTCACCGATCACCATCTGCCGGGAGAAACGCTGCCGGCGGCGGAAGCCATCGTGAACCCCAACCTCAGGGAATGTACTTTTCCATCCAAAGCGCTGGCGGGCGTGGGGGTGGCGTTCTATCTGATGATGGCGCTGTTTGTCCGTCTGCGCGAACAGGGCTGGTTTGCCGGCAAGGGGCTGGCCGAGCCGAAGCTGGCCGAACTGCTCGATCTGGTGGCGCTGGGGACGGTGGCGGACGTGGTGCCGCTGGACGCCAATAACCGCATTCTGGTGGCGCAGGGTCTGAACCGGATTCGCGCCGGCCGCTGCCGACCGGGGATCCGCGCGTTGCTCGAAGTGGCGAATCGCGATGCCGGCCAGCTGGTAGCCAGCGATCTGGGTTTCGCCCTCGGGCCGCGCCTGAACGCCGCCGGCCGCCTTGACGATATGTCGGTCGGCGTCGCGCTGTTGCTAAGCGACGATATGGTGCAGGCGCGCAGCCTGGCCAGCGACCTGGACGCGCTAAATCAGACGCGGCGCGAAATAGAACAGGGGATGCAGGTTGAAGCGCTGACTCTGTGCGAACAGCTGGAGCGCAGCGCCGATAGCCTGCCTTTCGGTCTGGCGATGTACCACCCTCAGTGGCATCAGGGAGTGGTCGGCATCCTGGCGTCGCGTATTAAAGAGCGTTTCCACCGGCCGGTGATCGCTTTCGCCCCCGCCGGCGACGGCGTACTGAAAGGCTCCGGCCGGTCGGTTGCCGGCCTGCATCTGCGCGATCTGTTGGATCGTCTGGATACGCTTTATCCCGGGATGATGATGAAATTCGGCGGCCACGCGATGGCGGCCGGGCTGTCGCTGGCCGAGGTCAATTTCGACGATTTCCGCCGGCGTTTCGGCGAGCTGGTGAGCGAATGGATGGACGCCTCACAGCTGGAGGGGATCGTCTGGTCGGACGGCGAACTGGCGCAGCAGGAGCTGTCGCTCGGCACCGCCGAGATGCTGCGCGATGCCGGTCCGTGGGGGCAGGCGTTTCCCGAACCGACCTTTGACGGTCATTTCCGCATCCTGCAGCAGCGCCTGGTGGGCGAGCGCCATCTGAAAGTGATGGTGGAACCGCTGAACGGCGGACCGTTGCTGGACGGCATCGCCTTTAACATCGATACCCGGCTATGGCCGGACAGCAGCGTACGCGAGGCGGAACTGGCCTATAAGCTGGATGTGAATGAATTCCGGGGCAAACGGTCGGTACAATTGCTGATTCAGCATCTGTGGCCGCTATAAATCTGAACAGACGGCTATAAACCACCGCGTGAATCCGTTAGAATTACCGGTCCGAACGCATTCCGTCATCTACCACCTAACGTAAGATTCTAAAAATCATGTTTGAAATTAATCCGGTAAAAAACCGAATTCAGGACCTGTCTGAGCGGACAGCTGTTCTGAGGGGGTATCTTTGACTACGATGCCAGGAAAGAACGCCTCGAAGAAGTAAACGCCGAGCTGGAACAGCCGGACGTCTGGAATGAACCCGAACGCGCTCAGGCGCTGGGCAAAGAGCGTTCATCGCTCGAAGCGATCGTCGACACCATCGATCAAATGGCGCAGGGGCTGGACGATGTCGCCGGGCTGCTGGAGCTGGCGGTGGAAGAGGACGACGAAGACACCTTCAACGATACCATTAGCGAACTGGATCAACTGGAGCATAAGCTGGCGCAGCTCGAGTTCCGCCGCATGTTCTCCGGCGAGTACGACAGCGCCGATTGTTACCTTGATATCCAGGCCGGTTCCGGCGGTACGGAAGCGCAGGACTGGGCCAGCATGCTGCAGCGTATGTATCTGCGCTGGGCGGAAGCGAAAGGTTTCAAAACCGAAATCATCGAAGAGTCGGAAGGTGAAGTCGCCGGCATTAAATCCGTCACCATCAAGATCATCGGCGACTATGCCTTTGGCTGGTTGCGCACCGAAACCGGCGTACACCGCCTGGTGCGTAAGAGTCCGTTTGACTCCGGCGGCCGTCGTCACACCTCGTTCAGCTCCGCGTTTGTTTACCCGGAAGTGGACGACGATATCGATATTGAGATTAACCCGGCCGATCTGCGCATTGACGTTTACCGCGCATCGGGCGCGGGCGGGCAGCACGTTAACCGGACCGAGTCCGCGGTACGTATTACCCACCTTCCGACCAATATTGTCACCCAGTGCCAGAACGACCGGTCTCAGCATAAAAACAAAGATCAGGCGATGAAACAGCTGAAGGCCAAGCTGTACGAGTTTGAGATGCAAAAGAAAAATGCTGAGAAACAGGCGCTGGAAGACAATAAATCCGATATCGGCTGGGGCAGCCAGATCCGTTCCTATGTTCTGGACGACTCGCGCATTAAAGACCTGCGTACCGGGGTGGAAACGCGCAATACCCAGGCGGTGCTGGACGGCGATCTGGATAAATTTATTGAAGCAAGTTTAAAAGCGGGGCTATAAGGAAAACTCATGTCTGAACCACAATCTCAGGGTGCCGGCCAGGCGCTGGATCTGAATAACGAACTGAAAGCGCGCCGGGAAAAGCTGGTCGCGCTGCGCGAAAAAGGCATTGCGTTCCCGAATGATTTTCGCCGCGATACCACGTCTGACCAACTGCACGCCAGCTATGACGACAAAGAGAATGAAGAGCTGGAGCCGCTGAATATCGAAGTCACCGTGGCTGGCCGCATGATGACTCGCCGCATCATGGGCAAGGCATCGTTTGTTACCCTGCAGGACATGGGCGGCCGTATCCAGCTTTATGTCTCCCGCGACGACCTGGCTGAAGGCGTTTATAACGAGCAGTTTAAAAAATGGGATCTGGGCGATATCCTCGGCGCCCGCGGCCGGCTGTTTAAAACCAAAACCGGCGAACTGTCGATCCACTGTACTGAATTGCGTCTGCTGACCAAAGCGCTGCGCCCGCTGCCGGATAAATTCCACGGCCTGTCCGACCAGGAAACTCGCTATCGTCAGCGCTATCTGGACCTGATCGCCAACGACGAATCGCGCAAGACCTTCCGTATTCGCTCGCAGGTGCTGGCCGCCGTACGCAGTTTTATGGTCAGTAAAGGCTTTATGGAAGTGGAAACGCCGATGATGCAGGTGATCCCGGGCGGCGCCTCGGCGCGTCCGTTTATCACCCATCACAATGCGCTGGATATCGATATGTATCTGCGCATCGCGCCGGAGCTGTATCTGAAGCGCCTGGTCGTGGGCGGTTTCGAACGCGTGTTCGAAATCAACCGCAACTTCCGTAACGAAGGTATCTCGCCGCGCCATAACCCTGAGTTCACCATGATGGAACTCTATATGGCCTACGCCGATTACCGCGACCTGATCGCGCTGACCGAAGAGCTGTTCCGCACGCTGACGCAGCAGGTGCTGGGTTCTTCCACCGTGCAGTATGGCGAGCAGATTTTCGATTTCGGCAAACCTTTCGCCAAACTCACCATGAAAGAGGCGATCTGCACATACCGTCCGGAAACCGACGTAGCCGATCTGGACGATCTGGACAAAGCGACGGCGATCGCGCAGTCGCTGGGTATCCAGATTGAAAAAAGCTGGGGTCTGGGCCGCATCGTCACCGAGATCTTCGAAGAGACCGCGGAAAGCAACCTGATTCAGCCGACTTTTATCACGGAATACCCGGCGGAAGTCTCGCCGCTGGCGCGCCGTAATGACCAGAACCCGGAAATCACCGACCGCTTCGAATTCTTTATCGGCGGGCGTGAAATCGGCAACGGCTTCTCCGAGCTGAACGACGCGGAAGACCAGGCGGGGCGTTTCGCCCAGCAGGTTAGCGCCAAAGACGCCGGCGATGACGAAGCGATGTTCTATGACGAGGATTACGTGACCGCGCTGGAGCACGGCATGCCGCCGACCGCCGGTCTGGGTATCGGCATCGACCGTATGATTATGCTGTTTACCAACAGCCATACCATCCGCGACGTGATTCTGTTCCCGGCGATGCGCCCGCAGAAATAAGCGGCGGCGCGCAGTTTTGACTCTCCGCCGCCGTCGGCTGCGGGATGGCGCGCGGGCGAGGCTTCCTGCAGGAATCTCCCCGCGCTTTTATCGACCGGAAGGCGGCGGCGTTTGTTTTTCGCCCCGGCTCTTTTTCGGCGGGATTGCTCAAAACTCCAGCGTTTACAACGGATTTTCGCTTGCCCGGCAACGGCATAGGGTTATAATGCCTGTCGCACACGCCTGTGCGGGCGTAGTTCAATGGTAGAACGAGAGCTTCCCAAGCTCTATACGAGGGTTCGATTCCCTTCGCCCGCTCCAGAATTTCCCTAACGTATTCATTCCTCGATATTTTTCTAATTCATACGTGACGGCGCTCGTGATCCTCCTGCAAGGCGTTCATACAGCCGATGGCGCAGCGTGATAATCTTTATCGACGTTCAAGCGGAATCTGCGTTCTGCGAATCACCGTTCCGGTTCGTTATCGCGCCCTGACAGGGCAGCGCGAGATTCATGCATCTACCCGCACAACCCACATTGCAAATGCCAGAGCGATCGCCGCGCGTTTGCTGGATAAGTGGTATGCGTTTCTGGAAGAGTTCAGGCAAGTGGATAAAGAGCAGATCGGGGCAATGCGCCATTGTTGACTGGCGCCGGCAAAATCAGCCTGACGCTGTTTTGCGAGTCATTTGGGCTTGAGACAGTCATACATAATCTTCTGGCAGACAATGTGCCGCTGTATGCCCTTGTGCCGAATCAGCGTGGCTTTCTGATTGATGATTTCAGCATGCTTGAGCGTGATCCTGAGACGCATGGGTTCGTTTTAAACAATGTTGCGCATGACGGTGCCGAGGCTGCGGTAAACGGTTAAATGATTTTTCACTCAAAGTAGTCGATTGCAGCCACTCTCTGCAGAATGCTTTGGCCTGTTGCCGGATAAATATTCCAGGTATACTGCCGGGCATCGTTGTGGTGATGTTCCCGTTGATCAAGGTCTGATATATGTCTCTTCCCGAAGCCTCCGGCAATCCTGACGTTACCTTTACCGACCTGCCTGCCTCTGTGGCGGAGGCGCGCCAACAAACGCAGCAGGCGCAGACTCGGCTCAATGAGCGTAATACCCGCGTTACTAACGTTTTCATGATTGTCCAGGGACTATTCTGCGGTTACTTTCTGGTGAAATGGCTGTGGCAGGGCCACTATATCGGCGGGCCGATCTATGCTGTGCTGCTGTGGTGCGTCACGTGGCTGGCGTATCTGCCTCTGCAGTGGCTGTCGGGCAGCCAACGCAGGGATCTGGATCAGGCCAGAAACAACGAGACTGCGGCGTTGCTTGAGGCCAGTAAAGCATTTATGGACAGCCTTAATCTGGGGCCTTATCGCTGGATTTTGCGGGGGCGCCGGGTGCTCGGCGTGTTTCCGGCGAGCAATAGCTTATACCTGCTTGCGCCGGAATCCGGGCAGCGCCATGCGTTGATCGACGCTCGCCGCGTGGTGAAACAGGTGACAGTGGCTGAACAAAGCCAGACTCAGGAAACCACTGAAACCAGCACCACCCACGGACGCCGCCGCGTTTGGGCCTTCAATAACCATGTCGGCGTGGTCGGCAAGGGAAAATCCAGATCGACATCGACCACGACCGTCACGACGACTCATCACTTCACTCTGAATATTCAATTGCAGGCTGGCGCGCAAAAACCGTATTGGACAAGCTGGTCTTTTGGTAATGACTGGCAGGAAGCGGAGAACTGGCGATTGCAGATTTGCCAGGCGGCGGGTTTAGAGACGAGCCAGCAGAGATAGCCTGTTATACCTGTGAGAGGAAGGCGCACTGGCTGGCGGTCGATGATTTTCCGGGGGCTGGCGAGCGAGACGGCGGGATGACCAATCCATCCGGTGATCGTTTGTTTTGCCGTGGTCGTACAAATGCGGGTTATTGAGCAACGCCGGGATGAAAGATAGAACGCACTCAAAGGACGGGATGTCGCAGGAACAGGCCAGGCGGCGTTTTGCCGAAATATTGCTGGCGATGGCCGCCGTGTTCTCTGCGCTGCTGAGTATCCTGTTCGGTTTTCTATATTTTGAGCTTTACTGGCGCTGGCGCGACCTGTTTTACGAAAATGGCCGCTATTTTGATGAGCAAAACGCGGTGGTTTATCAGGATGACAGCGCTATCCTGATTGTCCCGACGCTATGTTGCGTCTTGCTCACGCTGGTGTTGACGATAGCCTTGCGGGTGCGGCGGCGGCGCTATTTACGCCGGGGTTAGGCCAGCCCCAGATTTCGCACGCGGTCCATCAATCGGATCGATGTCTGTTCGGCAAGATCGTCGACGATAAACAACATGTGGTGATAATACGGATTTGGATGTCGGGTTTCCATTTCGATACGGCAGGGATATTGCCCGGGATAATCAGACAGGCCGTTCAGCGCGGTCAACAGGGCATCTCCCGCATCGTCAAAGTTACCCGCGCCATAGGCGTCCTCAATGGTATGCAGCGCAATGGCGATGCGCCACTGCCGTTTTGTTTTATTCACAGATCGATCCGTTATGAATATCCGCTTCTCTTACAATGCGATAAACCGCGACTATCCGATAAGGCCCGGGCTCGCATCCCGCTAATCCACCAGATGTAATTAACGTTCTGGCCGTATCGGCGCTGTCCAGCAGGCACCAGGCATTAACTTTTACCTCTTCCGCTAAGTGGTTGCACGATAGCGGGGAGCATTCCGCCGAATGGCCGCAAGTGCAGGTGACGATGTCGTAGCCCATTAGCGATTTTCTGACGGGGATGTCGACCGCCAGCGGGAATTCGGCGGCGGGTTCATAGCTTATCCATCCGCGCCGTTCATCAAACTCTTTTTCGCTGCCTTCATAATACAACCAGGTGAGCGACGCCGGGTCGATCCGCCTCTCCCGAACGATTTCATCAATAATAGCCGGCGAATCGAACAGCCAGTAGCCGTTATGCCGCCAGCAATTCACCCACTCGGTAAAATCCGCTGAAACGCAGGCGCTCATCGAGTAGATAGCCTCCACCTGAGCCGCTTTCAGCCATGCGGGACGCGGCGCGATGATTTTTGCCATATAGCCCAGCGGTATCATTCTTTCACGCCAGCGGGTAGCGGCGATCATGATGAGGCCAGCTGCTCACGCACCTGCATCAGCGCGAATCCCAGCAGGTTATGGCCGCGCCACAGGAGCGGATTGGCGACGCGTTCGTCGTCCTGCGCCAGCCCAATGCCCCAGACCCTATCGACCGGGCTGGCTTCGACCAGAATACGGGAGCCGGTGTTCACCAGATAATCGGCCAGCTCGGGATGCTGGCTAAACTTAGCCATATTGGCGCGCACCACAATAGCAAAGCGGTGCTCGCACCAGAGCGCATCATCGAAACCGCGCACCTGCCGGCCCAGCGCTTTGGCCGCGCCGGGATTCGGCGCTTTAAGCACCAGGGCGCAGGTGTCATCGTCGGCGAAAAGCCGTGCTTTTTCGGCCATCATGAAATGTTCCGCCGATGGGTAGCGCAGACTGTCGACTTCAAAGGGCGCCCCGTACCATTGGCTGAAGCAGGAAGCCGTCACGCCCGACTTCGCGGGTTGATGCCCCCAGAAAAAAACGAATTTAAGTTTTTCGCCCGCGCGGTAGCGCCGGCACAGTACTTCCCGATGCTGAGTATCATTTGTCATAGTGTTCGGTATACATTTGTCATACTTCCTTACGGACGGCAGTGGCGTTGGCTGCCTGCCGATGCGAATTATTCGGCCGGTCCCCGGGCCTTATCCAGCCGTTGCCGCGCCAGCGGAATTAACTGCTGCCCGGTTAACGGCGCCAGCACCATTCGGTCAGGCGGCCGGCGGATATTGACCCACGCCGCTTCGGCGATTTCGGCGGCGGGCGCGATCGGCCGGGAAAGCGGCAGCCAGAAAATGTCCGCTTCGATCTGGGTGTTCGCCTCGTTGGCGGCTTCAGCGCGGTAGCGGCCGATATATTGCAGCTGCGAGGCGGCGATAGTGATCGACAGTTCCTCATACAGTTCGCGCAATAGCGCTTCGGTCGGCGTTTCGCCCCGATCAATCTTTCCGCCGGGCTGCATGAATGCCAGGGTATTGCGCTTCCTGACCAGCAACATTTCTTCGTTATCGTTAACAATGATGGCGGCGGCGAGGTGCAGCGTCGTCGCCCCGGTTTGCGCGGATCTCGTCATCGTTATACCTTGTCTTTAACCGGCTGCGGCTGCCATTTGCGCGCCGGCGGCACATAGCGGATAAAGGTTTCGATTAACTGACGGATGTCGGTGCCGAAGGTCAGCATTTCATCAAACCGCGCCAGCATAAAACCTTCTTTAACCATTTGTCGGCTCATTGCACGCAGCGGCTCGTAATAGCCATTAATGTTATAAAAAGCGCAGGGCTTCTGATGAATGCCCAACTGCGCCCAGGTCCACTGTTCGAATATTTCCTCAAGCGTGCCGGCGCCGCCCGGCAGGGCGATAA
Source organism: Affinibrenneria salicis (assembly GCF_008710095.1). The sequence goes on along the minus strand of NZ_VYKJ01000009.1, from coordinate 100,045 downwards.
AACCATCCGCCAGTTGCGACATCTTCGCCTTGCGCTCATGCATATTGTTGACCACATGCAGCTCGGTCAGGCCGCTATGGGCTAATTCGCAATCGACCAGTTCTTGCGGCATTACGCCGATCACCTCACCGCCGGCGGCCAGCGCCGCATCGGCCACCGCGCCCATCAGACCGACCCGTCCTCCGCCGTACACCACGGAAATATGGCGCTGCGCCAGTTGTTCTCCCGTCTCTCTGGCCGCAGCCATGTAGACTGGATCCAGTCCGGAGGCTGAACCGCAAAAAATCGCTATTTTGTTTATTCCGCTCATTGCTCGCGCTCTTGTAGCCCGCTGAAGCCCTCAATATTATCTCTTTGATAATCGCGACTCAAACCGGCGATCGGCGCGTTGCGGCATCGGCTAACCTGCGGCGCTTGCGCGCAGGCGCTCAGGGGAAAGACGCCCGACGGCGGCGCGGAGGATGAAAGGCCGGCGGCAAAGGGGTATCCTCGCACCCGCAAATGGAAACAGGAGTTATTGCATGATACGCCACATTTTATTGATCACATTTACGCATGACGCATCCGCCGCGCAAATCGAGCAGGTGAAACAGGCCTTTCTGCAAATGCCTGATGACGTTGAAGGCGTGCAGGCCGTCGAGTGGGGGATTAACGACAGCCCCGAGGGGAAAAACGAGGGCTTTACCCACTGCGTCATGATGACCTTCCGCGATGAACAGGCGCGCCAGCACTATCTGCCGCATCCCAGACACGACGCGTTGAAAGCCATTTTTCGGCCGGCGCTGAGCCATATCGTCGTGCTGGATTATCCGGTCGTGCCGGCCGATACGCGTCGCGCCCGTCAGTAATCCGGCGGCGCCTCCCGTCCGCCAGAGGGAATACCCGTCATCTATTTCAGATGACGGGGCGCTGGCCTGGTTATCTTTCGTCGCCGGGCCGCTTTCCCGCCACTTGAATTATTTAGCATCCGGCCGGGCATAACTGGTCATGCCTGTTTCTCCGCGCCGCGTTAATATTTATTCGATCCCGAATAGCCGGCAATCAGCTCGGTTTTCCTCAGTTAATTTTTAAATTAATAAAGTATAAATTATCATTTCATTAATCCTGACAGATCCGATTAACTGGAACTCTTCGGGTTAATGGGTATTCATCATGACTTTTGCCGTTGCGGCAGGAATAAAAAAGCAAAACGTTGATTCGGTTTTCCATTGGCTGAGTCTGCGGCTTTTTCTGCGCCTGCATTACTGGAATGAGCAGTGCCTGATTAAACCGTTGCGATAGACTCGTTGTGTTTCATATTGCGGATGCGGCAGTCGTGCTGGATTGCCCGGCTCTTGCGCCTTTCGTTTTCCTCGCCAGATGCATTCAAATTCGTTGCCGTGCTGATGGCCGGGTTAGTGGCTTCGCCGCACGATTTGTTTGCTCGCCGTTTTTCTGCCCACCGGGGAAGGCAGGGGTAAATAACCGTTCAGTTTTATTAAAAATATATTTTCCATACTTCAGGCTACAGGTGCGATTGGCTTTGCTGCCGGCAGCGTTGTCTCTACACCGAGGGTCAGCCGTTGGCTGAACAAATTCGTTGCCGACGAATTTATCGCCGCGTCGCCGCTTTCCTGCAACCCGAATTATTTTAGCTATATACTAAATAAAGTGAGTTATTATTATGGCAACATTATCGTCAACACCACAGGATAATCAACGTAAAAGCCGTAAAGTGGCGTTCGCGGCTTTTATCGGCACCACCGTAGAGTGGTATGATTTTTATATTTTCAGCACTGCGGCCGCGCTTATTTTCAGCCATACGTTCTTCCCGCCTTCCAGTAATCCGCTCTCCGGCGTGATGGCTTCGTTCGCGGCCTATGGCGTCGGTTTTTTCGCCCGCCCGCTCGGCGGTATTATCGCCGGCCATTTCGGCGATCGCATCGGCCGTAAGCACGTGTTGGTGTATTCGCTGATACTGATGGGGGTATCCACGCTGTTGACCGGTCTGCTGCCGGACTACGCCACGGCGGGCGTGCTTTCGACGGTTCTGCTGGTGGTGCTGCGTCTGTTGCAGGGGATTGCGACCGGCGCGGAGTGGGGCGGCGCCTCGCTGTTGTCTGTCGAACACGCCACGGCGAAAAATCGGGGGTTCCTGGGCTCTTTCACTCAGATTGGCTCGGCTGCAGGTATGTTACTTGCGTCCGCGACCTTTCTGATCGTGAAGTCGCTGATCAGCGCCGAGGCGTTTAACGCCTGGGGATGGCGCCTGCCGTTCTTATTCAGCATTGTGCTGATCGCTATCGGGATATTCGTTCGTTTGCGTATTGATGAGCCCGCGGTGTTTAGCGAACTGAAGGCAGCGGGAAAGACCCGTCGTTTCCCCGTCGCCGATGTTATTCGCCAGCATCCGCGCGCGTTGCTGGTGACTATCGGCCTGCGTCTGGTTCAGCCCGCCATGTATGCGATTCTGACCACCTATGCGCTGAGCTATCTGCTGCTTCAGCGCGGCGCGAATGATTATGGTCTGACGGCGGTGCTGGTCGGATCGGCGGCGGCGATTCTCACCACGCCGTTCTGGGCGAAACTGTCCGATAAAATCGGTCGTCGTCGCCCGGCGCTGTTCGGCATCGTCGGCATTGGTCTGTTCGTCTGGCCGTTTTTTTACTTTCTTGATAACGGCAATCTGGTCTGGATGCCGCTGCTGGTGGCCATCGGCCTCGCGGTGTTTGATGCGGCGGTCTACGGTCCGGGCGCGGCCTGGTTTTCTGAACAATTCCCGACGGAGGTCCGCTATAGCGGCATTTCCCTCGGCTACCAGATTGGGACGCTGATATCCGGCGGGTTGACGCCGTTTATCGCCACCTGGCTATTTTCCGTCGGTAACGGTACGCCGTGGCTGATCTGCGGATTTATCTCGTTCTATGCGTTGCTGAGCGCCATTGCAGCCTGGTATGCCAATGATCCGATCGGCGATGTACGGCGCGGCGCGGGTCAGAATGATGCGTCCGGTTTTTCCGCCGGCGGTCAACAGGAGGCGGTATGAGCCATCAGCTCGACGCCAGAAGGCTGGCGAAAGCGGAAAAGGACAGCGAACACGCGCGCGCATTTCGCGCTTTCTCTCAACCGTGGTGGCAGGATGGGGCGCTCAGCAGCCGCGATAAACATATTATCGCGGTCTCCGTTGCCCAGGTGACGCAGTGCGAATACTGCATTACGCATCATACTCTGGCGGCCAAACAGCTGGGCGCCTCTCAAAATGAGCTGCTGGCCGCCGCCTATATCACCGCCGCGCTTAATACGCTGGCGGGCGCGGAGGTTGAGATCGGCGACGATTTGCAGGTGAGGACCCGTCCGGACGTATTGGTCGATCGCGCTCTCGCGGACGCCCGCGATGCCTTTATCAATCAACAGTTGCAGAATCCTCTGCTGCCGCTGACGTTACGTGTCGTCATCGCGGCCGGCGTCGCACTGGCGCAGGAACGCGACGCGACGCGGGCGCGACTGCATCAGATCGCCCTGCGGCACGACGTCGACCCGAAGGCGTTGACAGAGGCCTACGCGGTGGCTCTGATTTTGCGCGCCGGGGCGGTGTACGCGCATACGCTGCCGATTCTTGCCGCCTTCGACGCGCCCTGAACCCGTCTGACAGCCCGTCGCCGTGCGGCGACGGTGCTTTTCTCTGCGCCGGCCCGCTGTCGCGCCGGTATGCCGAAATCGCCTCAGCATAACAAACAGTTACCAATAACCTTATTTTTGTATTGAACACGATAATTATTCTTACTATCGTTATTCGCGTAGATATCGCGCCCGCTATACCCCAAAGATACCCGTCATCCTTTAGGTGCCGGCGCGTCGGCCTGGCTGCCTGTCGATCCCTTTCTGCGCCGGGCGTCTGAATGGACGCCGTACGCCTGTAGCCTGGCCGACGGCGGGGTAGCGCCTGACATTTCGGTTTTAGGCCCGTACGCCACTCTTGTTCCCGTCGACCTGAGCCATTCGCCGTGTCGCGCGCGATATCGCGCCAGAAACATCGCCAGATCTTAAGAAGGGAATATGAATTTTCTGCTCAGCCATACATACAAAATCGCCGGTTTCGCCAGCGAGATCAGCCCCGCCTACCGTCAAAAACTGTTGTCGCTCGGCATGCTGCCCGGCTCTTCCTTTGAAGTCGTGCGCACGGCCCCGCTGGGCGATCCGATAGAAATCAAAACCCGCCGCGTCAGTCTGGTATTGCGCCGCAAGGATCTGGACCTGCTGCTGCTGGACCGTCAGCCGTAAGGCTGCGATGGCTGTTTTTCCGTGCGTCAGCGCGCGGTTTTTATGTTATTCAACGAAGACAAGCTGGATTATGAAGAAACTCACTATTGGCTTAATCGGCAACCCGAATTCGGGCAAAACCACGCTGTTTAATCAGCTTACCGGTTCACGCCAGCGGGTTGGCAACTGGGCCGGCGTCACGGTTGAACGCAAGGAAGGGATGTTCGCCACGCCCTGCTCGCAGGTTACGCTGGTCGATCTGCCTGGCACCTATTCGCTGACTACGGTTTCGGCGCTCACCTCGGTGGATGAACAGATCGCCTGTCACTATATTCTGAGCGGCGACGCCGATCTGTTCATTAACGTGGTCGATGCCGCCAGCCTGGAACGCAACCTTTATCTGACGCTGCAGCTGCTGGAGCTGGGCATGCCCTGTATCGTCGCGCTGAATATGGTGGATATCGCCCGCAGTCAGCATGTCGACATTGACGTCGATGCTCTGGCTGAGCGTCTCGGCTGCCCGGTGATCCCGATGGTGTCGACCCGGGCCGACGGCGTGGATCGGCTGAAGCAGGCCATTGATCAGCCGCCTGCCAGCCCGCGGCGCACGCTGGTCAGCTATCCGCCGGCGTTGGAGCGCCAGGCCGGACGGCTAAGCGCAGCGATGCCTGACCCGGTGGCGCCAGATCGCCGGCGCTGGTTGGCGTTACAGATGCTGGAAGGGGATATCTATAGCCTCTCGCTGGTCGGGCAGGCTGCTGCGCTGTTGCCGGCGGCCAGACAGGATTTGCAGTCGGAGGGCGATGCGGCGCTGCTGATTGCCGACGCCCGCTATCATGCCATCGCCAGCCTGTGCGATGCGGTCAGCAATGTGCAGCAGGCGCTGCCGCATCATCTGACGGAAGTGCTGGATAGCATCGTTCTCAACCGCTGGCTGGGCGTGCCGATTTTCCTGCTGGTGATGTACCTGATGTTTTTGCTGGCGATCAATATCGGCGGCGCGCTGCAGCCGGTGTTCGATATTGGCTCCGCGGCGATCTTTATTCAGGGCATTCAGTGGCTCGGTTATACCCTGCATTTCCCCGACTGGCTGACGATTTTTCTGGCGCAGGGCGTGGGCGGCGGGATCAACACCGTGCTGCCGCTGGTGCCGCAGATCGGCATGATGTACCTGTTTCTATCGCTGCTGGAGGACTCCGGCTACATGGCGCGCGCGGCGTTCGTTATGGACCGTCTGATGCAGGCGCTGGGGCTGCCGGGTAAATCCTTTGTGCCGCTGATTGTCGGCTTCGGCTGTAATGTGCCGTCGATTATGGCCGCCCGCACGCTGGACGCGCCGCGCGAGCGTTTAATCACCATTCTGATGGCGCCTTTTATGTCCTGCGGCGCCCGGCTGGCGATTTTCGCGGTATTCGCCGCCGCTTTCTTCGGCCAGGGCGGCGCCAGCGTAGTGTTTTCACTCTATATGCTGGGCATTGCGGTCGCGGTTTGCACCGGACTGGCGCTGAAATATACCATTATGCGCGGCGAGGCGACGCCGTTTGTGATGGAGCTGCCGATCTATCACGTGCCGCATCTGAAGAGTCTGCTGCTGCAGACCTGGCAGCGGTTAAAAGGGTTTGTACTGCGCGCCGGCAAGGTGATCGTTATCGCCAGCATTTTTATCGGCGGCCTGAACAGTTTCTCGTTCAGCGGCCGACCGGTCAGCAGCATCAATGACTCCGCGCTGGCTTCGGTCTCCCGGCTGTTGACGCCGCTCCTGCAGCCCATTGGCGTGCGCAGCGATAACTGGCAGGCCACCGTGGGTCTGGTTACCGGCGCGATGGCGAAAGAGGTGGTGGTCGGCACGCTGAATACGCTGTATACCGCCGAGCATATTAATCATGAGGCGTTTGATCCCGCGCAGTTCAACCTGTTGGATCAACTGGGCGGCGCGCTGAGCGAAACCTGGAACGGTCTGCGGGATACGTTTAGTCTGAGCGTGCTCGCCAACCCTATCGAAGCCAGCAAGGGCGATGGCGAAATGGGCGCCAGCTCGATGAGCACCATGAGCAGTAAATTCGGCTCGCCGGTCGCCGCCTACAGCTATCTGATTTTTGTGTTGCTCTATGTGCCCTGCGTTTCGGTCATGGGGGCGATGGCGCGCGAGGCCGGTCGCGGCTGGATGACCTTTTCCATCCTGTGGGGACTCAATGTCGCCTATTCGCTGGCGACGCTCTTCTATCAGGCGGCGACCTTTAGCCTGCATCCGCGCTATAGCCTGACGGCTATTCTGACCGTGCTGTTGTTCAATGCGCTGATTTTATTCGCCTTGCGCCACGCCCGCAGCCGCGTCACGTTGAATATGAGCGCCGGCGGAACGGCGTCCTGTTGCGCCGGGCCGAAGGGGGACTGCTGCTGATGGCCGGCGCGGGTTTGTTGCAGTTGTGCGAGGCGTTGGCGGATGACGGCGGGCTGCCTGCTCGCCAGCTTAGCCAGCGTTTAGCGCTGCCGCTGCCGCTGGTACAGTCAATGCTGGAATGGCTTACCGCGAAGGGCCGGGTGGAGCGGGTGGATTCGACGCCGCCGGCGTGCCCGACGGCCGGCTGTCGCCACTGCCCGGCGGGCCGGCGTTGCGGCGAGGCGATCTATCGTCTCAAATCCTGATGCGCGCCGCCCGGCAAGGCGGCCGCCAGGCGGTGTCCCGTGATTATCTGACCGATGTAAAATCGCATAACCCTGCCAGAAGTCAGCAGTAAAAACGCACAAAAAATATCAAAAAACAAACAAAATTAATGCATTTTTCTCATCGCCAGTCAGCGAAAATGAATTGCGGGACACACCTGGTTCACGTCAGTATTACCCGCTGTGAAAAACGGTAGCAAAATGTGTTTTGACATAAAAACGTCATCAATGAGTTCTAGCCTGGGGGCTCTACTTTTTAGTCAGGACTTATGCCATGCGTTGCCCGATTCGTTTTTCCCTCTCTCTGTTGTCTTGTGCGCTGCTGTCGCTGCCTGTGGTTGCGGCCACGCCGGTTGATTTCTCTCAGGTGAGCGCGGTGGTGAACACCACCACGCCCGCCAGCGGCAGTACCACGTTTGTTGCCCTGGAACAGACGATCGCTCAGGATCTGCGTCAGACGCTGAAGGGCGATGCGGCGACGTTGACGCGCGACCAGCTGGCGCACGCCGGGCAAAGCCAGCATCTGGCCGATAAGGCGTGGCTGCAGGCCAGCCACTATGATTTTGCCCCGGACGCCAATCAGCAGGCCGGCATCGCGCTGTTGAAATCGTTCCAGAGTCTCCCCTCCGCGCTGCTGGCGCAAAATATGGCGACGGTCACGCGGATTAACCGGGACGCCACGCAGGGGCAACGGACGCAGGCGCTGGTGGACGCCGAAGGCATCGGTTATCTCTATTTTCTGGCCGACGCCATGGGGCCTCGTTTGGGGAAAGCCTTTCTGACCGCCTATAACAACGGCGAACTGAGCGAAGCGGCTGCGCTGATTAAGGCGACGGAAGTGAGCACCAGCGCGGCGAAAAAATATTTTAGCTACGCGCGGCCGTTTCTGCAGGAGGGCAACCAGATCCATTTAGTGCCTGACAGCGCGGTGGTGCAGGATAACCAACCCTATAGCGCCGATGGCGGCGCCTTCCCGAGCGGACACACCAATACCGGCTATACCGATGCGCTGCTGATGGCCGTTATGCTGCCGGAACGCTATGTCGAACTGGTGGATCGCGGCGCCCGTTACGGTTATTCACGCGTGGTGCTGGGCGTGCACTACCCGCTGGATGTTATGGGGTCGCGCATGGTGGCGGAGCGCAACGTGGCGCATTATCTGAATGATGCCGGCTATCGCGCGTTGTTCGAACAGGCGAAAGGGCAACTGCGTCAGGCGCTGGAGAAAGAGTGCGGGATGAGCCTGGCTCAGTGCGCGCGGAGCGCCGGCGAGGATGACCCCTATAGCGCGCCCGCCATGCGTCAGTTCTATCAATTTACGATGACCTACAATCTGCCGGCTACGCCGGGCGCCTCGCAGCCGGTGGCCGTGCCTCAGGGGGCTGAAGTCCTGCTGGAATCCGCGCTGCCCGGACTCAGTGCGGCGCAGCGCCGCCAGGTGATGGCGAAAACGGCGCTGGCCGATGGTTACCCTCTTTCCGGCGGCCAGGGGGAGCAGAATTTCTGGCAGCGACTGAACCTGCACGACGCCGTGCTGGCCGCGCGGCACTAAGCCGTTCCGCCCGCTTCATCTTACCCAATCTCGCCCCGCTACCGCCAGCCTGTAGCGGGGCGTTCTGTTATGCCTTTCGGCCGTCCGGGCGAAATGGTGTACTATCTGCAGCTGAAAATGTGTCGCACAGAGTGATGTAATCATGACCACGTTAACGCTGCCGGCGGATTATGCGCAGATCCCCGGCAAAAAGCTGCAGCTCCCCGACGATATCGGCCCGGTGTTGATGCACTGTTGCTGCGCGCCCTGTTCCTCGGCGATGATCGAAGCCTGCCTGCGCGACGGTATTCGCCCGACGCTTTTTTATTACAACCCCAATATTCATCCGCGCGCGGAGTATGAGGTGCGTAAAAATGAGCTGTCGCGCTTTGCCGAAGCGCTGGGTTTGGCATGGGTGGATGCGGACTATGATCGGGAGGCCTGGTTTGAGGCCACCCGCGGACTGGCCCATGAGCCCGAGCGCGGAGCGCGCTGCATGCGCTGTTTCTCGCTGCGTATGGACGTGACGGCGCGCTATGCCGCGCAGCATGATTTCTCGCTATTCACCACCACTCTGGCCAGTTCCAGATGGAAGGATCTGAACCAGGTTACGCTGGCCGGCCAGCAGGCGGCCGAGCGCTATCCCGCCACGCGTTACTGGGCGCAGGACTGGCGTAAAAACGGTCTGTCGGTGCGCAAAGACGCCCTGATCAAAACGATTGGTTTTTATCAGCAGCAGTATTGCGGCTGCGTATATAGCCTGCGCGATACCAATAAATGGCGTCAGGAGCACGGGCGACCGCCGATAGAGCCCGGCACCGGCAAATAACGCCCGTCGCGCAGCCGGTCATTTTTTTGTCACGCCGCCTTTTTATAGTGATGTCTTCTTATACAGACCACTATACCCGTCATACTTCAGGCTGCAGGTGCGTTGGCGAGCCGGCACGCTGGCCGCCGTCAATGCCTTCTTGTTTCGGCGCTCGTCGTCAGTCGCAAGCGGCCGCGGCTTTCCTGCTCTCTGAAATCCGACGGGGATATCAGGAGTTCGCCAATGACCGTTTTCGCCTCTCGTCAGATAGCGCTCGCGCTCGGCCTGTTTCTCAGCGGACAATCCGCGGTATTGGCCCAGGCCGAACAAGTGCCGGCTATTCTAGCCGGGCACGCGTTGCTGCCCGCCGATTCCATCATCGCCCCGCCCGCGGATGCGCCATCCGACATGCGGCTGAGCGGTAAATACACCACGGGTAAACGCGTCACCGAAGCGGGCAGCGTGCCGGGGACATCGGACGGCCGCCCAACCGGCGTCGGGCTGCCGCTCAATGGTTTGCCGCTGCAGGGCCATTCCGGCATTAAAAAAATGGACGACGGCACCTACTGGATCCTGACCGACAACGGCTTCGGCAGTAAGGCCAATTCCCCGGACGCCATGCTGTATCTCAACCATTACGCGGTGGATTTCGGCAAGGGAACGCTGACGCGTCTAAAAACGATCTTTCTGCACGATCCCGATAAAAAAGTGCCGTTCCATATTGTGAACGAAAGCAGCGACCAGCGTTATCTCACCGGTGGCGACTTCGACCCGGAGAGCTTTCAGTTCGCCGGCGGCGCGCTGTGGATTGGCGATGAATTTGGTCCCTGGCTGATTAAAGCCGACCTGGATGGCCGGATTCAGGCTGTCTTCGCCACCCGGACGGAGGGGGAAATCCTCTCTTCGCCGGATAATCCCTGGATTACGCTGCCCGGAACGCCCGACGGCAAGCTGAATTTTCAGGTCTCCCGTTCCAAAGGATTCGAAGGCATGGCGCTGTCGCAAGATGGACGGCGACTGTATCCGTTGCTGGAGGGCGCGCTATGGGATGCCGCGAGCGGTCAGTATGAAAATCTGGACGGTAAACGCTACCTGCGCGTACTTGAGTTCGATATTCAGCAGCAGGCCTGGACCGGAAGAAGCTGGAAATATGTGCTGGAAAACAACCAGAATGCGATTGGCGACTTTAATATGATTAACGGTTCTCAGGGACTGGTGATCGAACGCGATAACGGGGAAGGAACGGCGGACCGGGCCTGCGCGCCGGGCGTGGCACAGGACGACTGTTTTAGCAATGTCGCTAAATTTAAACGTATCTACCGGATTCAGTTTGGCGACGACAATGTGGGCCAGCCGGTGCGTAAACAGGCGTTTATCGACCTGATGAAGATTCAGGATCCGCATCATCTGGCGCGTAAACCGTTAAATGACGGCGTGCTGACCTTCCCGTTCATGACGATTGAGAATGTGGATGTCGTGGACGACAGCCATATCATTGTCGGCAATGATAACAATTTTCCGTTTTCATCCAGTCGTCTGCCGAATAAGGCGGACGATAATGAATTGATCCTGCTGGAAGTAAAAGATCTGCTGCGGCCGTAGGGTATTGGGCGGGCATTCGCCCGAAGCGGCGCGCCGGTATAGGGAGCAGGGCATTGGCCGCGAGCCGTTGCCGGCGTTCAGCCTCTGCTCCCGACGGGCAATACTGCGCTACAAGGTTGATAAATACGCCGCGCCGTTAACAGGCGCCGGCGTATTGTATGCGTCAAAACGCAACGTTTCGCCCACATCTATTATTAGTCGGGCAGGAGGGCAATCGCGCCGCTCGGATAAATCCTATTCTTGAGATTAACAATAATCTGACACTTGATGTCACAAATTGTTACCCGATACAGTTCAGCAGGTAAGATTACGGCTGCCTGTTTTCATCGTTGCTCAAAGCCAGCAGGGACGACGTTCTTGTTCCCGGAAATCAGCCATAGCCTTGATTATTTCACTATATTCAGGAAGGAATAAACGATGAGTTCATTATGGTCCGCCACGCCCGAGCAGGGAATGCTGAATTATGATTTCGCCCGTCTTACCGGGATGCATTCCGGTTCCGATATTAACTTCCAGCAGTTAGCCTCCGCGCTGGATTGCTCACGGGATTTTCGCGGCGCCGGCATTATCTATGCCGACGGCGCCGTCAAATACCTGGTCCGGCCCTCACGTCGCTATAGCAACCCGGAGCAGTCGTTAGTTACCCACGTGATTATCACTAAGGTCCCGCTTACCAATGCCGAAAGCGCGGAGAACAGTTTAACCGATGCCATTTCCGCGTCTTCGGTCGCCACGGAGATCGCCTCCGCCGCGTTATCGTGCGGGGCGACCATCCTGACAGGGCTGGTCGCGTTTGGCGGCGGGGTCGCCGTGCCTTTTACCGGCGGCGCCAGCGGCGCGCTTGTCGCGTTGGGGTACGCCGGCGCGGTGGCGACTGCGGCGCAATGCGTCAACGGCGTCTATCGGGTGACGCGCATCAGCAGCGGCAACACCGAAGCGATCGCCTGGCTGGATTCGCAGGATTGGTATGTCACCACGTCAACGGTGCTGGACGTAGTCTCGCTGGCGGCGGCGGGCGGCGCGCTCAAGGAAGCGTTAGCCACCTATAAAACGATGAAATCAGCTTCTTCGGCCAGGGTAATGGAGTGGTTGCGCGGCATCAGCCGACAGGAGCGAGCCAGGCTGACGGAAGCGATTATTCGCAATCAAAATCCAGGGATTTCCAATCAGGCGATTAAGGCGGCAATGCGGGCAGGTATTTATCCCAAACGTTTCCCCACGGAAACGCTGCAAAACGAACTGCGTAAGCAATTGGTTAACGCGATTACCAGCAGCGCCTCATTTGCCGGCAGCGGTATTAGCGGAACCTTGCGCAATCCTGGGAATGTATTAACATCGGGAAAATATTTGGTTGGCGTATTACAATCGTTGCCGGTGATGAAATAATGAAAATATCCGCTCAGTCAGAAAATTCTCTTTCTACGTTGCGCCGCGAAGGAAAATTAATTGAGCGAGAGATCCGCTCGCGCGATCCGAATCTGGCGGCGCGCGTTGAAGATGTGGCCAGGCTGGTGAACCCGGCGCAGTCGCCGGCTATTCCGCGGCCCGCCGGGTTGCCGGTAGTGCTGACCGTTTTTTTTCTGCTTATTGTCAGCGCGCTGAGCGTGATTATCCTGAACGATAATTTTTTTCTGGCTCAGTTTTATATTCAGTCGGCAATAGTTTATTTTATTCTGATGATTTTTTTCGTTATCTTCCCGGCATTCGCCGGGATGTATCTTATTTCGCGAGGATATTCGCTGGGGCTGGAAATACATTATTGGCTCAGCCTGGCCGCGTTAATTCTTAGTCTGGCGGCTTGTGCTGTTTTGGCGGGTAAATTCTTGCGAGGGGACGTTTCGCTATTCGCCCTTATTACGCAGGTGTTAGTTGTATCGCTGGCGTTCTTCGTTCGCCGCCTGATGCGTTCGGCTTCATTCGCCACCACGGTGCGTCGTTGCCGTACGTTGCGTATTGTCGCCACGCTGCGCGAATGGCGGCAGGATGGCAAGGAGAAATTTTGAATCGGCTTTGGCGTAAAAATAATTCACGATAGCGCTTGCTATATAATTTCAGCTATGCGTTAATGTCGTCCTCGGCCTGTGATACAGTTCAGGTTATGAAAGACATTTTAGTAAAGCAGTTCTTAGTTCAAGCGATGTACCTATCTCTTCTCTGACGAATTTCCTTCTATAAGTGCTCCATAAGTAACTTCTGAGGCAGACCTCTAACGCCGTATTATGGCGGCACCAATAATATAAAGGAAATATCTATGTCTAATAAAATGACTGGTTTAGTAAAATGGTTCGACGCAGGTAAAGGTTTTGGCTTTATTTCTCCGGCTGACGGCAGCAAAGATGTATTTGTACATTTCTCCGCCATTCAGGGCCAGGGCAATGAATATAAAAGCCTGGAAGAAGGTCAGAACGTTGAATTCAACGTTGAAGCCGGCCAGAAAGGCCCTTCAGCAGTAAACGTTGTCGCCATCTGATGTTGATGGCCCGCTAACTGCGATAGCGATGACGGCGCGAGCCTGAGCAGTCAGAAAGCGGGTGAACAGCAGCGCGAAATCAAAAAAGACCCCGGCATTTTTTGCCGGGGTCTTTTTCGTGGTGAATTTTTCCGCTACCCCGACGATGCGATCAGGCGATATAATAATCCGGTTATCGTCCGACGGTTCCCGGAGCTTGTATCCCGCGTTTCTGCCGGGTGTCATCACTGATGCTGCTGACGTTGAATTTCACGCTTAGTACACTCTGATGGTTTGCCACAAGCGGTATGTTCGCGGTGGGATTCACTCTTTATACCCGTCATACTTCAAGTTGCAGGTGCGTTGGCTTCGTTGCCTGCCCGAATCGCTTACTGAGGTAAGCTGCCCGGGCCTGATGAGCCTTGCCCGCGAGGGGCCAGCGCGTTGCGTTGTTCAAAACGACAACGCTTTGTCCTGCAACTTGAATTATTTAGGGCATACGCGATTTCCGACTGTGTGACTGTGTAAAGAAGACGCCATGAAAAAGAATCAAAAATTTACCGCTGAATTACTCCATCCCCGCTACTGGTTGCTTTGGTTCGGCCTGGGCATCCTGTTTCTGCTGGTGCAATTACCCTACCCGCTGCTGGTGCGTATCGGCCGTCTGCTGGGTAAATGTTCGCGCCATTTCCTCAAACGCCGCGTGTCTATCGCCCGCCGTAATCTGGAGCTGTGCTTCCCCGAGCGCACGCAGGCGGAACGCGAACAGATGATTACGGAGAATTTTTCCTCGCTGGGCATGGGGCTGATTGAAACCGGAATGGCCTGGTTCTGGTCCGATAGGCGCGTGCGCTATTGGTTTGACGTCAGCGGGCTGGAAAATTTGCACGCCGCCTGCCGGAAAAACCAGGGCGTGATGGTCATCGGCATTCACTTTATGTCGCTTGAGCTGGGCGGCAGGGCGATGGGGCTGTGCCAGCCGATGATGGCGATGTACCGGCCGCACAATAATAAAGTCATGGAATGGATGCAGACCTGGGGACGTTCGCGCTCCAATAAGGCGATGATCGATCGTAAAGATCTGCGCGGTATGGTGCATGCGTTAAAACGCGGCGAAGCCGTGTGGTTTGCGCCGGATCAGGACTATGGCCCCAGGGGCAGCGTTTTCGCCCCGTTTTTCGCCGTCAAGCAGGCGGCGACCACCAGCGGCACTTATACCATCGGTCGGCTGGCTAAACCGGCGATGATTACCACGGTATTAATCCGCAAGACGGGGTCGCTGGGCTATAAACTAGTCATCCAGCCGGAGCTGGAAAATTACCCCTATCATGATGAGCAGGCGGCGGCCGGCTACATGAATAAAGTGATTGAGCGCGAAATTATGCGCGCGCCGGAGCAGTATCTGTGGCTGCATCGTCGCTTTAAAACCCGCCCGGCGGGCGAAGTTTCGCTGTACGCCGGGTAATGCCCCAACCGGGCGGCGTTCTCCCTCCCGGCCCTTATTTGTCCGCCGCGCTACGGCCGTTCAGGTCGCGGGCGCGGCGTTGTTGATCCCCCGCACCTGGTGCTTCTTTGCGCGTCGTTCTCCCATTTTCGGGTTTCAGCCCGTTGTCGTACGTCCTGCCGGTGGTAAAAAAGGTGATAAATATCACTGTTACGGTTGAAATAGCGCTACATAAGGCTTAATAATCTGCAGTTATAATAGCCGGTTTTTGCTTATGATTTGCCGCGCATCGCCAGCCAATCGTTTGCTTTATTAGCCGGAACATAATGACAACAACATGACAGGGGAAATAACAATGGCAAATTCAACTGGCCGGAGCGCAGGCGCGCCGCATTCGCCCGGCGCGCTCGATGCCTTTTTTAAAATTACTCAGCGCGGCAGCAGCGTTCGTCAGGAAGTGCTGGCCGGCCTGACGACATTTCTGGCCATGGTTTACTCGGTGGTAGTGGTGCCGGGCATGCTGGGTAAAGCCGGTTTTCCGCCCGGCGCGGTGTTTGTCGCCGCCTGTCTGGTGGCCGGCGTCGGCTCTCTGCTGATGGGGCTGTGGGCGAACCTGCCGATGGCGATTGGCTGCGCTATTTCATTAACGGCGTTTACCGCGTTTAGCCTGGTGCTGGGCCAGCAGATCAGCGTGCCGGTTGCGCTGGGCGCGATCTTCCTGATGGGGGTGTTGTTTACTGTCATTTCCGCGACCGGTATTCGTTCCTGGATCCTGCGCAATTTACCGATGGGCGTGGCTCAGGGCGCCGGTATCGGTATCGGCCTGTTTCTGTTGATTATCGCCGCTAACGGCATTGGCCTGGTGGTAAAAAACCCACTGGACGGCCTGCCCGTTAAACTGGGCGATTTCACCTCTTTTCCGGTGATCATGGCGTTAATTGGTCTGGCGGCGACGATCGGGCTGGAAAAATGCCGGGTGCCCGGCGGCATTCTGTTGGTGATCGTCGTTATCTCGATTATTGGGCTGATTTTTGATCCGAACGTGGCGTGGCATGGACTGTTCGCGCTGCCGACGCTGACCGATGAACACGGCGCTTCGTTGATTTTCAGCCTGGATATCGTCGGGGCGCTGCAGCCGGTGGTATTGCCCAGCGTGCTGGCGCTGGTCATGACGGCGGTGTTTGACGCCACCGGCACCATTCGCGCGGTGGCCGGTCAGGCGAACCTGCTTGATAAGGACGGTCAGATCGTCAGCGGCGGCAAAGCGTTAACCGCCGACTCGGTAAGCAGCATCTTCGCCAGCCTGGTCGGTACCTCGCCCGCGGCGGTGTATATCGAATCGGCGGCCGGTACGGCGGCCGGCGGTAAAACCGGCCTGACGGCGACGGTGGTCGGCGTTCTGTTCCTGCTGATCCTGTTCCTGGCGCCGCTGTCTTACCTGGTGCCGGGATACGCGACCGCGCCGGCGCTGATGTATGTCGGTCTGCTGATGCTGAGCAACGTATCTAAACTGGATTTCACCGATCTTGTCGATGCGATGTCCGGCCTTGTGTGCGCGGTATTTATCGTTCTGACCTGCAATATCGTCACCGGCATTATGCTGGGCTTTGCGTCGCTGGTGCTGGGACGTATTTTTTCCGGCGAATGGCGCAAGCTGAATATCGGCACGGTGATTATCGCCATCGCGCTGGTCGTATTCTACGCCGGCGGCTGGGCGCTCTGAGTTACGCGCGGTTCGAAAATCGCCGCCCGGCGATGCATGAACCCTGCCCGCAGGATAACGGGGAACGTCCGTTCCCCGTTTTTTCTCCGCTCCCTCAATTGTTTTCAAACCAGACCTGATTTTTGATGGCAGAAGGAAAGGATTTACTTCTAAAATGATTCCATGGGTTGATAAGCAGATGCGCAACCTCTCAACGCAGTAAGAGATCTAAGGAAAGCATGGAAATCTTTTTTACTATTCTCATTCTGACCCTGATGGTGTCGTTGTCAGGGGTCGTCACGCGTGTCCTGCCGTTTCAAATTCCTCTGCCGCTGATGCAGATAGCCATCGGTGCATTGCTGGCATGGCCCCGGTTTGGTCTGCACGTCGATTTTAATCCCGAGCTGTTTATGGTGCTGTTCATCCCGCCGCTGCTGTTTGCCGACGGCTGGAAGACGCCGCCGCGCGAATTTTTGCGGCACGGACGCGAAATTTTCGGCCTGGCGCTGGCGCTGGTGCTGGTCACCGTCGTTGGCGTGGGCTATCTGATCTATTGGATGGTGCCCGGTATTCCGCTGGTGGCGGCCTTTGCTCTGGCGGCGGTGCTGTCGCCAACCGATGCCGTCGCGCTGTCCGGCATTGTCGGTGAAGATCGCATACCGAAAAAGCTGATGGGCATCCTGCAGGGCGAGGCGCTGATGAACGACGCTTCCGGCCTGGTATCGCTGAAGTTCGCCATTGCCATCGCCATGGGCACCATGGTGTTTAGCGTGTCGGGCGCGACTATCGAGTTTCTGAAAGTCGCCGCGGGCGGTCTGCTGGCTGGGGTAGCCACCACCTGGCTGTACAGTAAATCGCTGCGCATGATTAGCCGCTGGAGCGGCGGCGATGCGGCGACGCAAATTATCCTGCTGCTGTTGCTGCCTTTCGCCTCTTATCTGATTGCCGAGCATATCGGCGTGTCCGGTATCCTCGCGGCGGTGGCTTCAGGTATGACCATCGGCCAGTCCGGCGTCATCCGCAACGCGCCGCTCACTATGCGGTTGCGCGCCAACAGCGTCTGGACGATGCTGGAGTTCGTGTTTAACGGCATGGTGTTTATCATGTTGGGTCTGCAACTGCCGGATATTCTGGAAACCTCGCTCACCGAGGCCCGGTTGGATCCCACTACGGAAACCTGGATGCTGTTTACCGACGTCGTCGCGATCTACGCCGCGTTGCTGCTGCTGCGTTTCTGCTGGCTGTGGATGATGAAAATTTTCAGCCTGCGCGCACTGAAAAAACGGCCGATGGTATTTGGCGAATACTCTACGCGCGAGATCTGGGTGGCCTCTTTCGCCGGGGTGCGCGGCGCGATTACCCTGGCCGGCGTGCTGTCGATTCCGCTGCTGCTGAGCGACGGCACGGCCTTCCCGTCTCGCTATCAATTGGTCTTTATCGCCGCCGGCGTGATTCTGTTTTCTCTGCTGTGCGGCGTGATTGCGCTACCGTTGCTGCTGCGCGGCGTGGTGGTGGCCGATCGCGCGCTTTACGAAAGTGAAGAACGCAAGGCGCGTATCAAGGTAGCGGAAGTGGCGATCACCAGCCTGAATAAAATGGAAGAACGGCTGGCGGCCGATCGGGAAGAGAATATCGACGAACAGGTATTGAAAGAAGTAAGCGCTCGCGTCATCGGTAACCTGCGCCGGCGGGTGGTGGGGCCGGACGATCTGGAAAGCAGCCTGATGGTTGAGAACCTTGAGCGCCGCTTCCGTCTGACGGCGGTCAACGCCGAGCGCGGCGAACTTTATCACCTGCGCGCCACTCAGCAGATTAGCAATGAAACCCTGCAAAAAATGCTGCGCGAACTGGATTTGCTCGAAGCGCTATTGGTTGAAAAAGTCTGATCGATATCCCGGCGCCGGCGCGCCGGGCACTGTTGCGCGCCCCGGTGGCGATCACGGTGTCTGTATCAGTGCGTTGTCCCGGCGCGCGACGCGCCGACCCCGGTTTGCGAACGAATAAACTGCGGCCTGAAACGTTTACGCTCTTCCTGCCCGCCCGGCGAGTTATCGGTAATTGAAAACAGCCAGGTGCCGATAAAAGCCGTCAGCATAGAAAACAGCGCCGGGTACTCATAGGGATAAACCGGCGTTGCGTGGCCCAGGATTTTCACCCAGACGGTCGGCCCAAGGATCATTAAAATCACCGCCGTCAGCAGGCCGGCCCAGCCGCCGACCAGGGCGCCGCGCGTCGTCAGTTTCGACCAGTACATGGACAGAATAATGATCGGGAAATTACAGCTGGCGGCGATAGAAAAGGCCAGACCGACCATAAAGGCGATATTCTGGTTTTCAAACAAAATGCCGAGCGCGATGGCCACCACGCCGAGCGCCAGAACGGTAATTTTAGAAACCTTCAGCTCGTCGCGTTCGGTGGCTTTGCCGTTTTTAAATACGCTGGAGTAGAGATCGTGAGAGACCGCGGAGGCGCCGGCCAGCGTCAGGCCCGCGACCACGGCCAAAATGGTGGCGAACGCCACGGCGGAAATAAAGCCGAGGAACAGATTGCCGCCTACCGCGTTAGCCAGGTGCACCGCCGCCATATTGGTCCCGCCGATCAGCGCGCCGGCGGCATCTTTAAACTGCGGATTGGCGCCGACCAGCAGGATGGCGCCGAAGCCGATGATAAACGTCAGGAAATAGAAGTAACCCATAAAGCCGGTGGCGTAGAATACGCTCTTGCGCGCCTCTTTGGCGTCGCTGACGGTAAAAAAGCGCATCAGAATGTGGGGCAGGCCGGCCGTGCCGAACATCAGTCCCAGACCGAGCGACAGCGCCGATATGGGGTCGGAAACCAGTCCGCCGGGACTCATGATGGCAATGCCCTGCGGGTGAATCTCTGTCGCCTGGCGGAACAGGGTATCAAAACTGAAATTTACCGATTTCATCACCATCAGCGCCATAAAGGTGGCGCCGAACAGCAGCAACACCGCTTTAATAATCTGCACCCAGGTTGTGGCCAGCATGCCGCCGAACAGTACGTACATCACCATCAGAATGCCGACCAGCACCACGGCGACCAGATAGTTGAGGCCGAACAGCAACTCGATCAGCTTGCCTGCGCCGACCATTTGCGCAATCAGATATAGCGCCACGACCACCAGCGAGCCGCAGGCGGACAGCGTTCGGATCGGTTTTTGCCGCAGTCGATAGGAGGCTACATCGGCAAAAGTGTAGCGGCCGAGGTTGCGCAACCGCTCGGCGATCAGAAACAGGATAATCGGCCAGCCGACCAGAAAACCCAGAGAGTAGATCAGCCCGTCGTAGCCGGAGGTGTAAACCAGAGCGGAAATACCGAGGAAGGATGCGGCCGACATATAGTCGCCGGCAATGGCCAGCCCGTTCTGAAAACCGGTGATATTGCCGCCGGCGGTATAGTAATCGCTGCGTGAGCGGGTGCGTTTGGAGGCCCACCAGGTGATGTACAGCGTGGCGCCGACAAACAACAGGAACATGATAATGGCCTGAATATTGACCGGCTGACGCTGAACGTTGCCGGTCAGGGCATCGGCGGCAGAGCTGAGGCCGGGCAGAACGAGCAGCGCCAGCGGCGTCGCGGGGCGGAAGTTCATGGTTTAACCTCGCTCAGCAGCTGATTAGTCAGGCGATCGAACTCGCCGTTGGCGCGGAACACGTACACGCCGGTCAGCGCGAAAGAGATCGCGATCAGCCCGACGCCGACGGGAATGCCGCGCGTTATGCTGGAGCCAGGATAGAGCGGCGTACCCAGCCAGCCGGGCGCAAATGCGATAAGCAGGATAAAGCCGATGTACAGCACCAGCACAATCAGCGAGAGCAGCGCGGCGAACCGTTGTCGTTTGCCCACCAGTTCACTGAATAGGGGATTGTTCTCAATTCGTTGATATACGGCGTCATTCATCATCATTCTCCCGTTGTCTCATGGGGTGGATTATTGCCGTCTTTAAACTGCCGTTTCGACCGCCAGGGCGGATTAACGCGCAGACTGCTCCGTTTCGGGCAACGGCAGGCCGTCGCCGCATCGTGCGATACGGCATGGCTGGTCCTGACGTGTGTTTTCCCTGCCGTGCGGGCGTTTCTGCTCGTGCAGCGCCGCGCCCGGGGAGTCGTCGCTGCAAGACGGCGTAAACCTGGCGCCGCAGGCAGACGCGACCGTTTTGAACGAAGCGCTCGCCGGTCGATTAACGCGACATTTTAATCGCCTGCGTTTCCTCCAGTAGTTTTTCCACCACGCCAGGATCGGCAAGGGTTGAGGTATCGCCCAGATTGCCGGTATCTCCGGCGGCGATCTTGCGTAAAATGCGGCGCATGATCTTGCCGGAGCGGGTTTTCGGCAGGGAATCGGTCCAGTGCAGAATATCGGGCGTGGCGATGGCGCCGATTTCCTTGCGCACCCAGTCGCGCACTTCGCTGTAGAGCTCGCTGGTCGGCTCTTCGCCGTGGTTCAGCGTGACGTAGGCATAGATCGCCTGGCCCTTAATGGTGTGCGGAATGCCGACCACGGCGGCCTCGGCGATTTTCGGATGGGCGACCAGCGCCGATTCTATTTCCGCCGTGCCCAGCCGGTGACCCGAGACGTTAAGCACATCGTCCACCCGCCCGGTGATCCAGTAATAGCCGTCTTCGTCGCGCCGCGCGCCGTCGCCGCTGAAGTACATGCCTTTAAAGGTGGAGAAATAGGTCTGTTCGAAGCGGTCGTGATCGCCGAACAGCGTACGCGCCTGGCCGGGCCAGGAGTCGACAATCACCAGGTTGCCCTCGTTTTCTCCCTCCAGCAGATTGCCCAGGTTATCCACCAGCGCGGGCTGTACGCCGAAGAACGGGCGGGTGGCTGAGCCGGCCTTAGTCTCGATCGCGCCGGGCAGCGGGGTGATCATAAAGCCGCCGGTTTCCGTCTGCCACCAGGTATCGACGATCGGACATTTGCCGTTGCCGATTTTATTAAAGTACCACTCCCAGGCTTCGGGATTGATCGGCTCGCCGACCGATCCCATAATGCGCAGCGAACGGCGCGACGTGCCTTCGATCGCTTTGTCGCCTTCCGCCATCAGCGCGCGGATCGCAGTGGGCGCGGTATACAGGATCGTGACCTGGTGTTTATCCACCACCTGCGCCATGCGGCGCGCGTCCGGCCAGTTTGGCACGCCCTCGAACATCAGCGTGGTGGCGCCGCAGGCCAGCGGTCCGTACAGCAGATAGCTATGGCCGGTGATCCAGCCGACATCCGCCGTACACCAGTAAATATCGTCGGAATGATAATCGAAAACATACTTAAAGGTGGTGGCGGCATACACCAGATAGCCGCCGGTAGTGTGCAGCACGCCTTTGGGTTTGCCGGTCGATCCCGAGGTATACAGGATAAACAGCGGATCTTCGGCGTTCATCGCCTCGGGCGGGCAGTCGGGATCGGCCTGGTCGATCAGATCATGCCACCATAAATCGCGATCCGGCCGCCATGCCACCTCCTTACCGGTGCGTCGCAGGACGATCACATGCCTGACCGTGGTCACGGTGGGGTTTTTCAGCGCGTCATCAATATTTTTTTTCAGCGGGATAACGCGCCCGGCGCGAATGCCCTCGTCGGCGGTGATCACCAGCCGGGCGCTGCTGTCGACGATGCGCCCGGCAATCGCTTCGGGAGAAAAACCGCCAAAGATCACCGAATGAATCGCGCCGATCCGGGCGCAGGCCAGCATTGCCACCGCCGCTTCGGGCACCATCGGCATATAGATCGCCACGACGTCGCCTTTGCGGATCCCGCGCGCCTTCAGCACGCTGGCGAGGCGGCAGACCGCTTCATACAGCTGGCGATAAGTCAGCGTCTGACTTTCCCGCGCGTCATCGCCTTCCCAGATAATGGCGATCCGATCGCCCCGCTGCGCCAGATGACGATCGAGGCAGTTGGCCGCCGCATTGAGCGAGCCGTCTTCAAACCAGCGGATGCGAACATGACCCGGATCAAATGAGGTATTTTTTACCTGCTGATAGGGCGTGATCCAGTCAATGATTTCGCCCTGCTGGCGCCAGAAAGCCTCCGGATCCTGCACCGACTGCCGATAACGCTGCTGGTACTGCCCGGCATTGATCAGCGCATTTGCCGCGATGGAGGCGGGTATCGGATGTTTATTATATTGGCTCATAGCGTGTTCTCCTTAGAGTTGTTAATGATATGTCAGCAAATGGTTAAAGTAAGTTTTCGGGAAGATTTTGTTTCTTTTTTGCGCGACAGATCACGTAACATGGCGGGCCGCTTGCGGCCTCACGGAGAATTGGGGGGCGATTAGATGGCGGGAGAGGATAAAGGGAAAAGGGCTTTCTGCCGTCAAGTAGTGATCTTTGTCACATTATTGAACGTTTGAAAATAAAGCGGACTTTCAGCCTGATGAAAAACGATCAATCTTTTATTATCAATAGAATACAGCTATTATTAGCGGTCTTTTGATCGTCGTTCACGATCAAAAGACATAAAGATCCCGTTTATTCAGCCGATAGTTATTCAACAAGACACAGTATATTTTTTACCGTGCTTTGCGCTGTCGGTATTAAAAAGACAGCCGGACCGAAAACAGTTGGTGTCGGGTGAAAAAATAATTTGCGATAAGTCGAGATGAGGCGCCTGAAAGGTGAAAATCATTAAATGAACATGGTGCGTTTAGCCCGGTAATGTATGTTCAGGTTGCTAGCGAACAACTGGCGGGAGAGTGCGTTTGCCGACGGATAACGGCAACCCTGTCGAGCGGCCATCCTTTGTTATCGCGTTATTAGTGTACGAATCCTAAATATAACTACAGAGTTATGCCGCAATATGCCAGATTTTTTTCTTTATTGAGTGGTCGGCGCCCACTTATTGTTTGTTCAGGGTTGATGGCGCGCCGTAGCTGGGGCGTCCCCCTGTTGGATATTTTTTACGTTTGAGCCAGAGGATCTATGAGCCTGATATTTTGCCAGAATGAAATTGTTGGCATGTTAACCATACCTATTGAAAATGAAAGACGTGCTCTGGCGGTGATTGATGAGCAGTATGAGGTGATATATGCCAACACTGCTTTTAATGCCCATTTCGGCCTGGATGCTGATAAAAATAAGCCTCTTTCTCTTGGGGATATATTACCGGTAAACGTAAGGTACGCTTATCAAGACTTTATGAAAAATAGCAGTCTGCTCAGTACTCGCATGGTGTCGGACTTATTTTTTGCCGGTCTGGAAAAAAAACAAACCCGTACGCTCTCCTTCTCGAAAATTAATGTGGAGAGCCGCGTACTGTCTTTACTTATCCTTATCCATGATCCCAGCGATGTGCCGCCGCTGACGTTGGTTTCGTAGTCAGGTCGGATGAACGACGTTAATCGCCGGATTAACAGGCACGCGCCTGCCGCTGCGCGCATTCATCAATGTGTTTGAACAGTAGCGGCGCGTAACCGGGCAGCGCGCTAAGCCGGCGTACAAGCCCGCAGTATGTTTTAGCCATTCATCACGGCGAGATTCAGAGAGGCGATCGCTGTATGTCTATGAGTCTGGCGGTGAAGTCATAACGTATGGAGACGTTATTGATGACATTTCAAATGCTGAACTACCTCGTCGCGCTGGAAAAGTATCGTCATTTTAACCGCGCGGCGAAAGCCTGCCGGGTCGGCCAGCCCACATTGAGCGAACAAATCAGAAAACTTGAGGCGGAGCTGGGCGGGCCGCTGCTGGAACGGACCAGTCGCAAAGTGGTATTTACCCAGGAAGGGGTGCGGCTGGTGCGGCAGGCGCAGAAGATTTTGTACGAGCTCAGGCGACTGCACGATTTAGTGGAGCGGCAGCGCGACCCGCTTTCCGGCCTGCTGCATCTGGGCATTGTTCGCTCCTGTGCGCCCTACCTGTTGCCCCATGTCATTCCCCCCCTGCGCCGGCGTTTTCCCGATCTGCATTTACGTTTTTATGAAGGCAACCGGCACAGTTTATTACCGCAGCTGGAAAGCGGTAAACTGGATGCGCTGGTGCTGGCCTGTCAGCCGGAAGATGCGCCGGTCGCCATTCCCCTGTTCGACGAACCCCTGCTGCTGGCCTTAAATTACCGCCATCCCTGGGCCGGTCGCCACACCGTGACGCCGGATATGCTAAGCGAACTCGACGATCTGACGCTGGCCGAAGACGATGAGCTGCCGCCGGCGTTCAGCGCCGTCAGGCAAAAGGCGCAAATACACGGCCGGCTGAGCGCCAATCTGGAACTGCTGCGTAGCCAGCTGGCCAGCTGTACCGGCGCTGGTCTGTTCCCCAGGCTGGCGGCGACGCCAATGACCGGCGTCTGTTATATTCCGTTTCAGCCGGCGCTGACGCGCACGCTGTTTATGATCTGGCGCGGCGACATGCGCGATCTACGCTATCGCTGCGTCGCCAGCACAATTCACGCCACCATGCGGCGGCTGCTCGTTTAGCGCCGCCGGCCGACTGCCCTGGCGGCATCGACGTCGTCCGCCGGCATAAATCAAAACTGCGCGGAATAGGTCAGACCGAAGGTTCGGCCGCGCCCCTGGTAATCATAGACTTCACGTGCGCCGTAGCCGGGGGAATACAGTTTTTGCGCCCGCTGGCCCCATACGGTGTCATATTGCTTATCCAGCAAGTTTTCCACGCTGAAGCTGATTTTGCCCACCGGCAGGGCGTAACTGCCGATAAAGTCCAGCGTATGGTAACCCTGCAGTTTGTCGCCGTTCAGGTCGGAGACATCGAACGACTTTTGCATCTGCAGGCGCAGCGTCCAGTCGCCCGGTTGCCAGCCGACCCAGGCCGTGGCTTTCGACGGACTGGCGGTATTAATGTTGATTTTCTCCCAGCCTTCGCTGGTTTTGGTTTGCGATTTGATGAGGTTAAACGAGGTGCCGGCGCTCCAGTCGCTGTCCGGGAAGAAGTAGTCGATCGCGCTTTCCAGTCCGTAGATGCGTCGTTTGTCGGACTTCATCACAATGGTCAGATCCGGCGCGATATCGACGGTTTTGTCGGACACCGAATAGTACGCCGCCGTCTGGATATGCAGATTATCCCCCAGATAACGCCAGCCGAGCTCCCAGGCGTTGACTTTGATATCTTCCAGTCGCGAGTCGTTGATATTGGTGCTGCTGTTCAGGTGGTAATGGCCGTTGACGGCGCTATAGCTGCCGGTGCCGTAATATTTCGCCACATCGGGCAGTTCGGCGCCCTGGGAGAAGTTGAGCCAGGTCTGCTGACGGTCGGAAATATGGGCCAGCAGGCCGAGGTTGAACAGCGTGGTGCGGTAGCGGGTGCTGCCGCCGGGGATGGCATCGGCGGAGACGGCCTGGCCGTTGGCGATGGCCTGCTGCTGGGCATAACCCACGAAATCGTCCACGCTGTTTTCCGTCCACTGCTGGCGTACGCCGCCGCTCAGCGTGAAGATTTCATTGAGGTCATAGCTGGTTTGCAGGAACGCGGCGAAATTGCTGACGTCGTAGCTGGGGTAGCGGCCGATTTTATAGATTTCATGGTTAATCAGCCCGCCGGACTGGCTGGCGGCGTTCAGATCGAAAAACATCTGATTGGCGTCGAATTTTTCGCGATCGACATCGATACCGTAAGTGAGCTGCCAGCCTGCGGCCAGGTCGGCGTTGAGCGTCAATTTAGCGCCGTACTGGCTGGTGTTCTGCTCGGATGCGCTGTAGCTGGTTACCGCGCCGCTGCGCAGCGTCGGAAACGGATAAAAGGTCAGCGCTTCGTCACGGTAATAGATCTGCGCGGTAAGGATTTGATTCAGAAAATCCTGGTGGGCATATTCAAGGCTGACCAGATGACGCTCCGTGCCCGGTACCCGATCGGACGACATGCCGCCGCGGGTTTCCGCGTTGACGCCGCCGCCGGTCGCCGCGGCGAAATTATCGCCCAGCCACAGTCCGTGTTCGCCGTCCCCCTGGCTGCGAAAATATTGAGTGACCAGCGTCAGGCTCTGGTTTTCATCCAGCTTTAGTCCGCCGCTGGCCATGACGTCCAGGCGGTCGGAATACTGCAGGCCGGTCTGAGTATTATCGAACAGTACGGCATCGCCGCTGCCGGTATACCAGCCGCCGTAACGCTGCCAGGCGACCGACAGACGTCCGTTCGCCTGCTCGCTGCCGCCGCTTACCGCCGCGGCGACTCGCTCATCGTGGTCGTTATGGCTGTTGAAGCCGCTTTTGGCGCCGATCTCCAGTTCAACCTGCGGTTCCGGGCTGCCCTTTTTAGTGATGATGCTGATGAGCCCGCCGGAGCTGCCGGCGCCATAGAGCGAGGTGGCGCCGGAGATCACTTCGATGCGTTCGATGTTAAACGGATCGATGGCGTCCATCTGGCGGCTGCCGGTACGGGAGGAGTTCAGACGCACGCCGTCGACCATCACCACCATGGCGCGGCCGCGCATATTCATGCCGTAGTTGGTTCTGCCCTGGCTGCTGACATCCATTCCGGGGATCAGCTGCGCCAGAATATCTTTAATTTCTTTCCCGCCCTGAGCCTGTTCCTGAATATCGCGACCTTCAATCACCCAGGTGGACTGAGACATTTGGCTTTGCGTCTTATTGCTGCGGCTGGCGGCGATCACCAGCGTATCATCGGCGCTGTTTTGCGCCTGAGCGAGCGCGGGCGGGAAAATGATAAGGACAGCGGTAAGGCAGGCGTGGTTTTTTCTCCAGAGCATAGTGATAACCTTTTGTAATTTGTGGTTTTTTAGGGTGTGTTTGCCATGTGAGTATAATGTAAGGAAAGTGTAAGTGGATAGTGTTTTTGGGCAAGCAGACAGGTAAAAAAATAGCCGCTTTCGCATCATGCGTTTACTGAATCGCCAGGGGAATGCTGGTAGACTGACGGCTACAAGAAATCAAAGTGCCTGATACCTAACGTTCCGTCGCGCAGGGACGTTCCGGCGCCAATATCGTGAGGTGCTTTGAACCATATTGCTTTATGTCCAGGACGTCATCATGCAGTTATTAAATTTAAAACAGGCCAGATTATTGAGTTTTTTCTTTATAATGGGCGGGCTGTTAATTTTATTGCCGTTACATTTGCTCGCCTGTTTTATTGCGGGTTTTTTAGTGTACGAGATCGTTAATTTACTCACCCCTTATTTTCAAAAGATTATTAGCGGCAAGCGGGCCCGCTGGTTGGTGGTGGCGGTGATCAGCACCGCGGTAGTCAGCCTGCTGATTATGCTGTTCGCCAGCCTGGTGGGTTTTCTGATGCAGGAAATGAGGGACACGACGGGCTTCAGCGATCGCATTTCCGTTATTTTACAAGATGTGCAGCATGAGCTGGCGCTCTATTTACCCGGCTATCTGCCGGTCAGCGTGGAAGAGCTGCAGCACGAATTCCTGCAGTGGCTACAGCAGCATGTGGTGATTTTGCAGAATATGGGCAAAAGTTTCCTGCACGGCTTCGTCACCATGCTTATCGGTATGGTGCTGGGAGCGATCATTTCGCTGTATAACGTGAATCATGATGATGATAAGCCGTTGCTAAAGGCGGAGTTATTAAAACGCGTCGCGTTATTATCCAGCGCCTTCAGAAATATTGTGTTTGCCCAGGTGAAGATCTCGACCGTCAATACCATCTTATCCGCTATTTTTATTCTCGGCGTGCTGCCGTGCTTCGGCGTACATTTGCCCTTCGCCAAAACGCTGGTGGTGATGACCTTTATTTTCGGGTTGCTGCCGGTGATCGGTAACCTGATATCCAATTCGATGGTATTTATTTCCGCCTTATCGCTGTCGCTGGCGGTGGCGCTGGTGGCCTTGCTCTATTTGATGCTGATCCATAAGTTTGAATATTTTTTAAACGCGAAGATCGTCGGCACGAAAATTAAGGCGCACTCGTGGGAAATCCTGTTGGCGATGCTGGTGTTTGAGGCGGCATTTGGTCTGTCGGGCGTGATTGCGGCGCCGATTTATTACGCCTATCTAAAGAGCGAACTGAAGGAAGCGTCGCTGATCTAATGCCTGGCGCGCGGAAAAGGGCGTAAGCCCGGGGCCTGTCTGACGGCGCGGATCCGTTAGCGCAGCAGCATAATCAAAACCATTACGCAGGCGCCGGCGGCGATGCTCACCCGGCGCAAACGGCGCTGGCGGTTGGCGCTTCTGAGCCACGGCAGCGACAGCCAGCGCAGCACGCCGCCGGCGATCGCCAGCGCGAACAAAGTGGAACCGCTCAGCCAGAGCATTTTATCCGTCTGCAGACGGGTGATTAACAGCGCCAGCGCCGCGGACAGCAGGAACACGGTCACGCCGCTCAGCGCGCCGACGATAAAGCCGGCCCGATCGTCTATCGCCAGCCGCGAGGTCAGCGGCAGCCACATGCGGATAGCATACAGACCCATGATGGTGGGAAAAATTAGCCAGGTGGCGATATAGATTAGGGTTTCGCTCATTTTTCCATTCCGATGCTGATAACGCGCTGCAGGTTACGCTTCCGCCAACCTGTAGAAATCGCCGGACTGATGAGGGCGATGCCTTCGCGCCGTCAGTCCGCTCCTGCCGGGCCTCCTGTGCCCGCCGTATTTGATGACCGCTTAACCGGGACGGTCAGTATGTCTGACATTATCTAATCTATTCATCGGCAAAAATCAGCGCCGCTTCACCCATTGTGAAGAGTTTTTTCTGATTATGTCGCCAACAGGCGGGGAAATGCGGAGAAACGTTCGGCTGGCGCGGGAGCGGTGAAGCCGGGCGACGGTCGCGCCGCCCGTGCGCGTCGGGCGGGCAGGGGACGACGTCAGGCGGCCAGCAGAATGCGGGTCAGCGTGTGGCCCAGCGTCCTTTTTAACGTCATGACGGCCAGACCTTTGAGCAGCGTTTGCGTGCCGCGCCGTACCGCGCTATCCACCATGGCCGGATCGTCTTTTTGCTGCAGCCAGCCCGCGCTTTGCGCCGTCGCCAGCAGCGTTTCCGCGTTAATCATCCGGTGATCGAACAAAATAGCCACGGAACCGGCATAACGTTTGTACTGAATATCCCTGATGCCATCCATTGCCGTCAGCTGATTAATAACCTGTTCGACGCTGGCCGGAGAGTGACGGATAAAGTCTGAGCGAACCCGAATCCGGCCCTGAGTTTGATGAATATAGGGAACCATAGCGACGCCTTTAATAATACGAAACGAAGTAAGAATAATTTACATTAATTGTCGGTTATTTGTCCACCGTCGCGGAATTGATGCATATCAACACACGCGGGGTAATTAGCCTGTACAACTCAGAAAATACCTGTCTTTGTAGTGAAATATTTTTTATGTCCGTTGAGTCTTATGCCGGTTTACTTACGCTGCGCCGCTGGGTGACGATCGCTCATCATATTCCGGGCCGCGTAAGGCTGCGCTTTACCAATCGTCTGGTGATGTCGCTGGGTGAACGCCAACTGTCGGCGCTGAATGATCTGTGCAGCGATGCAGGCATTATCAGACAGTGTCAGATCAATCGGGAAACGGGCAGTCTGCTGTTGCAGTACGACGCACAGCGCCTGTCGCCCGCGCTGGTGGATGCCCTGTTTGCCAGTGAGGATGAGAAAGCACAGGACGCATTTCAGCGTATTGTTCATCTCCTCAATCATTGAGTCAGGAGTGAAATATGAGTAATCAGGAGCAACCTCAGAATACCGCTTATCCCTGGTACGGCTACCCCTATGGTATGCCGCCCGTTCCGCCGCAACCCGCCGCCCAGACCGCGCCGAATTACGCGCCGCCGGTGGGCGCTCCGCCGCCGCCTTTCATGTGGCCGCCTTATCCGGGCTACGCCATGCCGTGGTATCCCGGCGCGCCGGTGCCGCCGCCGCCCGCCTGGCCCGGGCAAGCCTCTCACCACCACCATTCGCATGCGCCTTCTCCCGCCGATGCCGGTCTGTATCAGCAGGCGCAGGGTATGGTCGAGGAACTGATGGGCGAGCAGTCCGGCATTTTTAAGCATTTGCTCAGCACGTTGGGCGTGGACGATAAAGAATTCTGGAAGGGCGCGATGATGGGGGCCGCCGCGGCGTTGATTTTAAGCAATGAGAATGTGCGTTCGACGCTGCTGCAGTTGGTCGCCAACGCGGGCGATTTGCTGAAAACCGGCGGCGGCAAGGTCAAAGACAGCGTGACGCAGACCGCCAGCAGCGTGAAAGATAATCTCGCCACCGGCGGGACGATTTTCCGCGATACGGTGCAGGCCGGCAAAGAAGGATTCAGAGATTCGGTCGCGCGTCATAAAACTGACGCGGCGCCGCTGGACGATAGCGAAGCGACGGAGCCAGAGCGTAATGAGCAATAGCGGCGATCGACTCCATCCGGCCAGCCGCGCGCTGATTGCCGGCGCCATCCTCGGCGGCGTCGCCTCCGGGGTGCAGCAGTGGCAGCGTTATCGTCAGGGCGAGCAGAGCCTGGAAGATGCGGCCTGCCGGACCGCCGGCGATGCGGCGCGCGCCGGTCTGTTGAGCGGCGGCGCGATGGCGGTGGCCGAAGCGACCGCCGGCCGGCCGTTGCTGACCATGCTCACCGTATTGAGCGCCGGCGCGGCAGGGTTGTACCTGATGGACACGCTAACAAGGAGTTCGCATGAAGAACAATAACCAGGCCGGGCCGTTTTTCTATGGCTACCCGGGCGTGAATCCCTATGCCGCCGCGCCGCCGGTCGCCGCCCCGTCTCAACCAGACTGGCGGCAGACTAATTCACGTTCTCACTTTATCTCCGGCCTGGTGGCCGGCGCCGCGGTGGCGTATTTGCTGTCCAACAGCAAGGTTCAGCAGGGCATTGGTCAGACGGCCGGCAAAGCCTGGCACGCGGTACGCGGCGAGATGGAAGAGTTGAAAGAGCGGCTGGCTGACGTGCAGGCGGAGCTGGACTACTACCGGAATCGCGACGCCGACAACCCACAAACCCCGGACGAGTAAACCTGAGATGGCGTGTACACCGGTTGTTGTGCTGCACCGGCTGCCGGGGCGGCTGCGCGTCCGTTTGTCGCCGCTGCGTCATCATCCGGCGATAGCGGATTGGTTGCGCCTACAGGTGCTGGCGTTTGGCGGCGTGCATCAGGTGCGGGTGCGGCCGGAAGCCGCCTCGCTGGTGCTGTGTTATCACCGCCATCAGACCGACGAGTCCGCCCTGCTGGCGCAGCTGCGCCGGATTGACTGGGCGGCGGCCGTTGCGGGCGAACACGAACAGGAGTACTGCGCGGGCGATGTGGCGCTGAGCGTGCTGGCGCTGGCCGGCAATCGTTTTCTGCCGCGCAAAGCGGCCGCGCTGACCACGCTGGCGATGATCGCCCCCACGGTGTGCGAAGGCGTCGCCACGTTGCGCCAGCGTCAGTTGAAAGTCGAAGTGCTGGATGCGCTGGCGCTGTCGGTTTCCCTGCTGCGCGGCGATTACGGTACGGCCATGCTGACCCACACGCTGCTGACGCTGGGCGAATATATGGAGCAGAAGACCAGCCGCCACTCCGACAGCCTGCTGGCGGAACTGATGCAGCCGCAGCGCAGTTCGGTGTGGGTCGAGCGCGACGGGGAGACGTTCGGGGTGGACGCCGGCGAGCTGGCGTGCGGCGATCTGATGCTGCTGGGGCCGGGCGATACGGTGCCGGCCGACGGCAAGGTGGTGCGCGGCGCCGGGTTAATTAATCAGGCTTCTCTGACCGGAGAAAGCGTGCCGGTACGGCGCGAGAAAGGCGCCTTTATCTACGCCGGCACCCTGGTGCAGGAAGGCAACTTAGCGGTGTGCGCCGAGCAGGTGGGCGATCACTCTACTACTGCGCGTATTCGCCGCTTTATCATCGAGTCGCTGGAAACGCGCAGCGAAACCCAGGAACTGACCCAGGCGATGGCCGATCGCCGGGTGGCGATCACCTTCGGCGTCGGCGCGCTGGTGTTTGCGTTGACCCGAGACTGGCAGCGGCTGGCCTCGGTATTTATGATCGACTATTCCTGCGCGCTGAAGCTGAGCACGCCGGTGGCGTTCAAGTCTACCATGTACCGCGCCGCGCAAGCCGGCCTGCTGCTGAAAGGCGGACGGGCTATCGAGCAGTTGGCCGTCGCCGACGTCGTGGTGTTCGATAAAACCGGCACGCTGACTTACGATGATATGCTGGTCACCGACGTGGTCAGTTTCGATCCGCAGACCAATCGCTCCCAGCGTCTGCTGGCGCTGGCGGCCTCGGTGGAAGAACACAGCAACCATCCGCTGTCCAGAGCGGTGGTGGACGCCGCGCGTCAGCACGAGCTGCCGCACATCAATCACGGCGAAGTGGAGTACGTCATCGCTCATGGGCTGCTCAGCGAAGCCGATGGCCACCAGTTGGTGATCGGCAGCCGGCATTTTCTCTCCGAGCATTACCAGATCGATTTTTCCGCCGGCGAAGCGGCGATTCGACAGCTTGAGGGGCGCGGCCGGCATCTGCTGTTCATCAGCCTGGACGGTAAACTGGCCGGGATGATCGGCCTGCAGGATCGCATCCGCGATGAGGCGCCTCAGGTGCTGGCCCGGCTGCGGGCGGCGGGCGTGCGTCAACTGATACTGTTGTCCGGCGACCAGGCGAGCAGGGCGCGGCAGATGGCGGACGAACTGGGCATGGACGGCTATTTCGCCGAAGCGACGCCGGAGAGTAAGGTGCAGGTGGTGCAACGCCTGCAGGCGCAGGGGCGCCGCGTGATGTTTGTCGGCGATGGGGTAAACGATGCGCCGGTGCTGACTCAGGCCAGCGTCGGCATCGCCATGAATAAAAGCACCGCGCTGGCGCAGCAGGCGGCCGATGTGGTGCTGCTGCGCGACTCGCTGGACGGCGTTGCCGCGGCGCGCGAACTGGCAAGCCAGGCGATCGAACTGGTCAGCAGCAATATCAAGGCCACCGAATGGATCAACAGCGGCATCATGTTCGCCGCGGCGCTCGGCTACCTGTCTCCCGCCATGAGCGCGCTGCTGCACAACAGCACCACCATCGGCGTGCTGTTGCGCGCGCTGGCGATCAGAAAGACCGCGCCGCAACGGGATTAGCCGCGCGGCGGGAGCTTACAGCATACCGGCGCTGCCGCAGATGCGGATCTTCTCGGCCACCACTTCTTTCATCGCCAGCTTGCCGGGCACGATGTATTTGCGCGGATCGTTGGCGTCGGGATTGTGCGAAAAGTAGCTTTTCACCGCGTCGGCGAAGGCGATCTTCAATTCGGTGGCGACGTTAACTTTGCACACGCCGAGAGAGATGGCGCGCCTGACCATCGCTTCCGGGATGCCGGAAGCGCCGTGCAGCACCAGCGGGATATCAACCTGCTCGCGAATCAGCGCTAGTCGATCGAAATCCAGTTTCGGCTCGCCGTGGTACAGGCCGTGGGCGGAACCGATCGCCACCGCGAGGGAGTCGATGCCGGTGGCGGCGACGAACTCGCGCGCGGCGGCCGGGTCAGTAAAAAAGCTGTCGGCGGCGTCGACCACCAGATCGTCTTCCTGTCCGCCCAGGCGGCCCAGCTCCGCTTCCACGCTGGCGCCGTAGCGGTGGCACAGCTCCGTCACTTCCGTCACTTTGGCGATGTTCTGCTCGAACGGCAGGTGCGAGCCATCAATCATCACCGAGCGAATACCGCTCTTCACTTTGGTTTCAATATCGTCCAGCTCTTCATGATGGTCGAGATGCAGCGCCAGCGGCAGGTTGTAACGCATGGCCGCCGACTGGCAGATGCCGACCATATAGTCGGTGCCGGCATAGCTGAAGGTGCCCGGCGTGCCGGCCATAATGACCGGTGAGCGCAGCTCGGCGGCGGTTTCCGCCACCACCTGCACGGTTTCCAGATTGTGGACATTGAAGGCCGGTACGGCATAGCCGCGGCGCTGCGCTTTCTGCAGCATTTCACGGTTGGATATCAGATACATAGAAATTCCTTACAGCGCAGAAGAAGGATAGGGGTAAATCGTGACGCCTTTGACCACGCGGTTAACTTCGCCGGTCGGGCACGGGTTATCCGGCGTCAGTCCCAGCGCCAGCGAGCTTTCAAACGCCAGCATCTGGGTAAACAGCAGATAGGGGAACATCAGCCAGACATCGTCATCGGCCTGATGCAGATTCGGCAACTGCGGCAGCGGTTCGGCGTGACCGCCCAGACCAACCATATCCAGCGCCTGACCGTCGCGGCTCAGTTCGTTCCACAGGTCAAGATCGTACTGGCGGGTATAGGCGTCGCCGGAGAACATCAGCAGCACCAGCGTCTGGCTGTCGACCATGAATTTAGGGCCGTGGCGCAGTCCGAGCGGCGAGTCGTAGCGGGTAACGATCTGGCCGGCGGTCAGCTCCATCATTTTCAGCGCGGCTTCTTCCGCCAGGCCGGTAAAGCAACTGGCGCCGAGCGGGATATAGCGGCGAAAACCGCTGGCGGCCAGCTGTTTTACCTGCGGCTGCAGGCTTTCGCGCAGCACGCGGCAGCGGGCAATCATGTTTTCCAGCGGACTCTTCGCCTCGGCCAGCGAATAAGGGCCGAGCAGCAGCGCGGCGCTGAGCATCATGCAGCTAAAACTGGACGTCATGGCGAAGCTCTGGTCATTGGAGCCCTGCGGCATGATCAACGAACAGACGTTGTCGCGTTGCCACGCGTACTGCGCCAGGTGACTGTCCGGGTTGCACAGCAGCATCAGGTGATAGCTCTCGCCGATCATCTGGTCCGCCAGCCGTACCGCCGCCACGCTTTCCGGGCTGTTGCCGGAACGGGCGAAGGAAACCAGCAGCGTCGGGCGGGTGACGTCAAGGTATTGCCGCGGCGTGGCGACGATGTCGGTGGTGCCGTAAGCGACTACGTCGCGGCCGGTTTTTTCGCGCAGCCACGGCGCCAGCGCGCGGCCGGCGAAGGCGGAACTGCCGGCGCCGCACAGAACAATCTGCAGACGCGGGTTCGCCAGCAGCGGCGCCAGGAAGGCCTGCCACTGCGCCTGGTGCGTCATCAGCTGCTGGTACAGCGCAGCCCACAATTCCGGCTGCCGCCAGATCTCACGTGCGGTGTGCAGCGCATGCTGCTGTTCCAGCCAGCCCGCATCGTAAGCAAAGTACCGATTCATGATGAAAACTCCTTAATAAAATGGCGGTTAACGATCGGCGATAATCACGTCGACCCCTAAGTCGTGCAGCGCATGCAGGTAGTCTTCCGGGATGCGGCTGTCGGTGACCAAACGCTGGATTTGGCCGATTTCGCGGATCATGCAGAAACTGGTGCGGCCGAATTTGCTGGCGTCGGCCACGGCGATCACCTCGCGCGCCACGTCGCACATGGCGCGGTTGAGCTGGGCTTCCCCAGGGTTAGGCGTGGTGATGCCGCCGGTCAGATCGAACCCGTCCACGCCCAGAAACAATTTGTCGAATCGATACTGGCGGATATGCTGTTCGGCGGCCGGGCCGTACAGCGACCAGGATTTGCGCCGCACGCTGCCGCCCACCACCATCAAATCCACCTGCTCGTTGTTGGCCAGTTCGAAAGCGATGTTCAGCGCGTTGGTCATCACCACCAGATCGTTTTTACCCATCAGTTGCTGCGCCATCAGGCTGGTGGTGGAGCCGGAATCGAGGATGATGGCGTCACCGTCGTTAACCAGCGCGGCGGCCGCGCAGGCAATGGAATATTTCACGTCTCGGTTGATGCGGCCCTTGTCCTGCAGCGGGCGATCAAACACAAACTGTTTATTCAGCATCGCGCCGCCGTAGGCGCGTACCGCACAGCCGCATTTTTCCAGGTGACGCAAATCGCTGCGAATCGTAACGGTGGAAACGCCGAACTGGCCGCTCAGTTGCTCCACGCGCACCGTTCCTTCACGACACAGCTGATCGATAATTAATTCCCGGCGTCTGGCGGTATTTATCATTAATGCTGACCCCTGATTTTGCTGTAACCGGAGCGCTCCGCGTCATCGTATGGCGTGGCGAGTCCGGTCGCTTGCGCTTTCAGTTGTTCGTGGCGGATTACAGCAAGCGAAACAATGAAATGCAACCAATAAAATTAAAAATATACTTATCAATCAACTAGTTATTTAATTTTTTACTTTCATTTTTCAATCAACCGAAAGCTGGAGAAAAATAACTGAAAACTGATAATCCGTTATTTATCCGGCGGAAATCGTTCACCGCGGGTGAATAAATAAATCTGCTGTGAAAGCGCCGTCCGTTTATTTTCCTGGCGCGGCCTTTCATTGTTTTTTATTGCCGTGTCGGGCATAGCAGCGCCGCGCCGCGTACGCCGCTGCTGTCGCCGTACACCGGCGCGCAGATCGCGGCCGGTTCGGCGCCTGGCAGCAGCCAGCCGCGCATCGCCGGCGGCAGCAGGCGATAGAGTTCTTCGACGTTGGATAAACCGCCGCCCAGCACAAAAGCGTCCACATCCAGCAGCAGCTGCAGACCGGCCAGCGCGCCGGCCAGGATATCCACGAAGATGGTTATCAGGCGCTGCGCCAGCGGATCGCCCTGGCGGTAGCTGGCGATCAGCGCCGGTACGCTGTCGGCGTGATGGCCGAAATGGCGGCTCAGCGCCAGCAGACCGCTGCCGGACACGTAGCGCTCGAAACAGCCGCTCAGTCCGCAGCTGCAGTCAAACAGCGGCAGGTCGTAACGCAGCGCCAGACGGGCGGAGATCGGCGTGTGGCCCCATTCGCCGGCCAGACCGTTTTTGCCGCGATGCAACTGTTGGTCGATCACCAGCCCGCCGCCGGCGCCGGTGCCGAGAATGGCGCCGAACACCACCGACAGATGGCCGGTCTGTTCGGTACGGGCCTCGGACAGGGCGAAACAGCGGCAGTCGTTGTCGATGGCCACCGGGCGCGCCAGTTCACGCGCCAGATCGTCGGCCAGCAGGCGACCGTTCAGACAGGGGACGTTGACCGACAGCTGCCGGCGGCTAACCGGGTCGGTAATGCCCGGCAGGCCGACGCCGACGCTGCCGCGACAGTCCAGCTCTCTGTCGGCCTGCGTCACCAGCCCGACGATACAGGCGAGAAACGCCGGATAATCGTCGGTCGGGGTGCTGACGCGCCGGCACAACAGCTGGTTGAGCCGCGCATCGTAGGCGGCCATTTCGATCTTGGTGCCGCCGATATCGAATCCATAACGTATTTGCACGGTATCAGGCCTCGCTTAGTTTGATGACCGCCCCGGCGCGGCGCGCGCGCTCGGCGGCGAACACCATCAGGTGGCTTTCCAGCGTTTCCGCCGGCCCGGACAGGATCGGGGCGGGGTCGCCGGCGCGGACGGCGGCGATAAAGTGCTGCATCAGGTAATAGTCGCCGCCGCCGTGGCCCGACATGGCGTGCAGATCGTCGGCGTCCTGCTCCGTGTCGTAGACCGTTTCGCCGTCGTCGAGAAACGAGGTCACGCGGATGTAGCGGCCGTCCCCCTCCAGACAGCCGCGGCTGCCGAAGATGCGCGTTTTGCGATCTTCCATGCGGGTAAAGGCGGTCATGGTAAAGGTGGCGCTGCGATTGCCGGCGAACTGCAGGTTCACCACCTGGTGATCGACCACGTTGTTATCGCAGCGGTAGACGCAGCGGCCGTAAGGGCCGTCGCGCAGCGCCGCCTGCAGATGCGGCTGATCCACCTCCGGCGTCAGTACGCGCAGGAAGCCGGGCGTAGCCTTGCAGTCGTCGCCCAGATAGATGCGCCGCGCGGAATAGGGACAGCGGCTTTCCACTTCCGTCGCGCACGCCATGCAGTTGTCCGCCGCGCCGGCCGGCTGATTCTGACGGCGAAAGTGGTGCAGCCCGCCGAACGAACTGACCTGCACGCACGGCTGCGCCATGATGTAGCGAATCCAGTCCAAATCGTGACAGGACTTCTGCAGCAGCATCGAGGCGGCCTCGCGATCGTTGCGCCAGTTGCCGCGCACGAATGAGTGCGCCTGATGCCAGTAACCGACCGGCTCCAGGTGCTGCAGGCTGACGACGTCGCCGATAATCCGCTGGTTAAGCAGCTGTTTCAGCCGCTGGGTATAGCGGGTATAGCGCAGTACGTGGCCGACGGAAAACAGGATCCCCTGGCGCTTCACCTCGCGTACGATGGCGCGGCACTCGTCGGCGTCCGGCGACAGCGGTTTTTCCAGCAGCATTGCGTACCCCTGGCGGGCAAAGGCCAGCGCAGGCTGCAGATGCAGGGTATCCTGGGTGCAGATCAGCACCGCGTCGGCCAGTTTTCCCGCCGCTTCGGCCTGCCGCCAGTCGGTGAACACGTTGTGCGGCGCGATGGCGTGCTGGGCGACGAACTGCCGGCGGTAGACGTCGCGCGGCTCGGCTACCGCCACCACCCGCATCAGTCGCGGGTGCGCCAGCGCATAGCGCGAGTAAATCTCGCCGCGCGCGCCGGCGCCGATGACCAGCACGCTTACCGGGCGATCGGCATCGTCGTTGCGTTGAGCAGGTGACATTGCAGGGTGCTCCATATTGGTGGCTTTCATCTTTCCGGCAGGCCGGCGCGCGAGCTTCGTTCCCTGAGCGCGTTATGCGTACAGGATGTGTTCCGCGCGCCGGCCGCCGCCTTTCCGCTATTGGCCGGCGCCGTTGTACAGATTCTGGCCGCTCGCCTCATCGAACAGGTGCGCGCGCGTCAGATCGAACGCCAGATGGATCGTTTCGCCGAGGCTGGGCTCCCATTCGGGCTGCGAGGCGATGCGCATCACAAAGCGCTGGCCGGCGAACTCGCAGTGCAGCAGCTCTTCGTTGCCCATGCGTTCGATGGTGGCTACCCTGGCTGGAAAACAGTTGCCGTCGCCGGCAACGCCCGGACGCAGGTATTCCGGGCGAATGCCCAGGCAGACGCGCTGATGCGGATAGTCCGCCAGCTGCCGCTCCAGCTGCGGCGGCAGCGTCAGCCGATGTTCGGCGCCGAGGCTCAGCTGGACGCCTTGCGCGCCGCGTTCCAGCGGCAGGTCGTGCAGGTTCATCGACGGGCTGCCGATAAATCCGGCGACAAAGCGGTTGGCCGGCCGGTGGTAGAGATTGATGGGTTTATCCACCTGCATAATATTGCCGCGGTTCATCACGCAGATGCGGTCGCCCATGGTCATCGCTTCCACCTGATCGTGGGTGACGTACACCATGGTGGCCGCCGAGCCGGCCTGTTTGAGCTGGTTGTGCAGTTCGATCAGCTGTACGCGCATGGAGACGCGCAGCCGGGCGTCCAGGTTGGAAAGCGGCTCATCGAACAGAAAAACGCGCGGTTTGCGCACGATGGCGCGGCCGACCGCCACGCGCTGACACTGGCCGCCGGACAGCTGGCCCGGCTTGCGCTGCAGCAGGTTGGTGATCTCCAGTTTCTTCGCCGCGTCGCGCACCCGGCGATCGATCTCTTCTTTGCTCTCTTTGCCGATCAGACCGAACGCCATATTTCTGTAGACCGTCATGTGCGGGTAGAGCGCGTAATTCTGGAACACCATGGCGATGCCGCGATCTTTCGGCATGGTGTCGTTAACGCAGCGGCCATGGATCTTGATCTGGCCTTCGCTAACGCTTTCCAGCCCGGCGATCATGCGCAGCAGAGTGGATTTAGCGCAGCCCGACGGGCCGACGAACACCATGAATTCGCCGTCTTTAATCTCGAGATCGACGCCGTGCAGC
Source organism: Affinibrenneria salicis (assembly GCF_008710095.1). The sequence continues at coordinate 60,041 of NZ_VYKJ01000009.1, read as the reverse complement.
GCCTGGAAGCCGTTGGGGTAAACCTTCTTCACATTGTTTAACTGAATACCGGCCATGTTATTTACCTTGTGTTGTCGGTTAGCCTTTTACGCCAGCGCTGGCGATGCCCTGGATAAAATATCGTTGGAAAAGAATGAACAGCATCAGCATCGGGATCACCGCCATCAGCGCGCCGGCCATTAGCAGCGGGTATTCCACCCCGGCGCGGCTGGAGAGCGAGGCCAGCCCGACCGGCAGCGTCAGCTTCTCCGCGGTGGTGTTGACGATCAGCGGCCACATCAGGTTGTTCCAGCTCCACAGGCCGTTGATGATGATGCAGGCGATAATGCCGGGCCGAATCAGCGGCAGCATAATGCGCCAGAAAATGGCGAAGTGGCTGTAGCCGTCGATCAGCGCGGCCTCTTCCATCTCTTTCGGCACCGCGAGGAAAAACTGGCGCAGCAGAAAGGTGACGTAAATACTGAAGATGCCCGGCAGCACCAGCCCGGTGATGGTGTTCACCAGCCCCATCTTCTGGATAACCAGAAACTGCGGGATGAGAAACGCCTGGCTCGGCACCATCAGGATCGACACGCACAGCATGAACAGCAGGTCGCGGCCGCGAAAGTGCAGGCGCGAGAAGCCGTAGGCCGCCATGGTGGCGATCACCATCTGCAGCGTGACGGTGAAAAAGGTGGCCAGCAGCGAGTTGATATAGAAATCGACAAACGGGATTTCGCGCATGATCCTGCCGTAGGCCAGCAAACTCGCCTGCTGCGGCAGCAGCGTGGGCGGGATCTGGATGCTTTCCGCCTGAGTTTTCAGCGAGGTAATCAGCATCCAGATAAACGGCATCACCGAGGCCAGCGCCGCCAGCGTCATAAACAGCCAGACCAGCGTTTTTTTACTTGTATTCATCAGGGATCCTCAGCTCACTTTCAGACGTTTGCCGATCATCATCTGCACCAGCGTGATCAGCAGCGTGACGGCGAACAGCACTACGGTGATCGCCGTGGCGTAGCCTTTGTCCTGCAGGTAGAACGCATATTTGTAGAACAGATAAGTGATGGTCATGGCGTCGCTCTCCACCATCGTGCGATCGAACATCAGGAACACTACGTCGAAAATTTGCAGGATCTCGATAAAGCTCATCACGGAGACGAAGAACAGCGTAGGCAGCATCATCGGCAGCGTGATGCAAAAGAAACGGCGCAGCGTGCCGATGCCGTCGATATCGGCGGCCTCATACAGCTGACGCGGAATATTCTGCAGACCGGCCAGCAGGATGATGATCTTCAGCGCCAGCGACGACCAGATAATGATGATCGCCACGCTGATGCGCACCATATTCGGATCGGACAGCCAGCCGACCGGATCAACGTGCAGCAGGCCGAGCGCCTGATTGACCAGACCGAAATCTTTATTGAATAGCCACTGCCACACCATCGCCACCGCGGCGGGCATGGTCACCGCCGGCAGAAACAGCAGGGTGCGCAGCAGCGCCTTGCCGCGAATGGGCTGATTAAGGCCGATCGCCAGCAGCAACGACAGCGCCAGACTGATCGGCACGCAAACCACAACGTAGAACAGCGTGTTCCAGGCGGCGATATAGAAATCATCATCCCCGAACAGATTGATATAGTTATCGAGGCTGATGGTGGTCCAGTTCATAAACTGGTTGAGATCGGTAAAGCTGTAAAAGATATTTTGTAAAAAGGGGATGAAGTAAAACACCGTCAAACCCATAAGCAGCGGTAGGATCATCACCCAGCCCCAGAAACGTTCGGCGCGTTCCAGACGGTTCAGCGCCGCGCGGGGGGTATTTTTTTGTTGTTGTATGGTGACCGTAGCCGTTTCTGCCAGCGACATGTTGCCATTCCTCACCTGTGACTTCTGTGCGTTTTCGCCGCTGGCGCGCCTTCGGGTCGGCGCGCCGGGCGGAGTGCGTTACTGCTCCATGATGCGTTCGATCTTTTTCACCGATTTATCCATCTCTTTCTTCGCGTCGGCGCCCATGAAGATTTTCTTCAGGCTGGCGATCCACATATTTTGCCATTTAGGCGTGTTGGTGCCGGCGGTCGGGTAGGCTTCGGTAAAGTTGAGCGTGTCGATATAGGGCGTGACGTCCACTTTCTGGATGTTGGCCGCCCACTGTTTGGCCGCGATTTTATTCGCCGGAATGACCGCTTTGGCCAGCGTGGCCTGCGAGGCTTCGCTGCTCATAAACTCAATGTATTTCCAGGCTTCCTGCTTGTGCGCGCTGTGCGAGGAGACGGCGTACGCCAGGCTATGCGCCACGCCGGACTGACGGTCGATCTTCGGCATCGTCACCACGCCGATATGATCATTGATCAGTTCATTGCTGGCGAACGGCGCGGCCAGCCAGGAGCCGGCGTAGACCATCGCCGCGCGGTTGGACTGGAAGATGTTTTCGGTTTTGATTTCGCTCATCTGCTGCGCGCTGGGCATCAGACCGCTGCTCATCATGTCCTGTATCTGTTGGTAGACCCAGATGGCGTTATCATTGGCGATGTCGGTCGGCTGGCCGTCCTTCGGCACGATATGGTTGCCTTTCTGGAACAGCATATTCAGATAGCTGTCCTGACCGTCGATGCTCAGGTCCATCACCAGCGGGAAGGCGCTGTCTTTCAGGCCGCTTTTCAGTTCGCCGGCTTTCTTCTTCAGATCGTCCCAGTTCCAGTCATTGGTGGGATAGCTGACGCCGGCCTGATCGAACAGTTTTTTGTTGTACCAGACGGCGATGGAATCGACGTCGCGCGGGATCGCCATCTGCTGGCCCTGATACTGATAGGCGTGCACCGAACTGGCGACGATGTCGTTTAAATTCACTTTGCCGTCTTTTAAATAAGGCGTCAGCGGCTCCATAATGCCGTTTTTCGCGTACTGGACAAAATAAGGCATATTAATCCAGAAGATATCCGGCGCTACGCCGCCGGCAGCGGCGGAGTCCAGTTTGACAAAATATTGGGCGGCAGGCGTTAATTCCACTTCCACTTTAATATCAGGATTCTGTTGCTCAAATCGTTTAGCGATTTCCTGCTCGGCGGGTAATTGATTTCTGTCCCATACCGAATAGCGTAACGTTATTTGATTAGCTGCGTATGACATGGCTGGTAATAATAACGCCGCTGCGATAGCCGAATGCGTAAGAAAACGACCTGTAATTTTTTTAGTTAACATGGCTTCCCCCGGTGTACGGAAAATAAGGATTTTCGTAACGTTAATTCTTTCTATCCCTTAACTTTTACCCTGTCAATACACCGGCTTTTGCCCAAAAATAGGGCATAAAACTTTCATTGTTGTTAAAATCGAAAGATAAAAACCCGAAAACGAAAGCTGTAATCGTTCACTTTTTATTAACATTGTCGACAATTTCCCACGACAGAATGCGTTGCGGCCTGCTATCAGTGCGCTAAAAGTCGTATAAATCCGTTGCACCATTATGGGGATTAAAACTGTTTTTATTGTGCAGGGGGCGAAAGCTTTCATTTTAGGGTCGAAAATAAGCGAAAAAAATTATTGTCGTATCGATTTAATCTGGCTTCGGCGAGATTTTTATTGCCGGCTATTGTCTGTCTGGATAAAAGTCGTTAGCCTGAAACTCAATTATTTATTACCGCTTTAATGAAATGAGTCTCAATTATGCGTCTGTCACTTTCTTTTACCCACTGTCTGGAAAAGATATTTCATCGCCGTAATGCGCCGTCGTTTACGCAGCAAAATACATTTAGCTGTTTGAATAATGAATGTTATTCCTGGCAGGGCGTCTATTGCCTGCATAAAACAGATAACGAAACGCGGCGCGAATTACGCTATCAGCTCGACGGCGAGCTGGCGCCCTGGATTAGCGTGCGTCAGGTACAGTCGGTGCCCAGCCATTTTCCCTGCTATACCGAGGTGGATGAAAACTATCTGACCACCGAGCCGGGGCTATTTCCCGACCCGCTGGCGCCGCTGGCGGATAACCGGTTTTTCGCCGCCTGCAACTATTACGGCAGCCTGTGGCTGACCCTGACGCCGCCGGCGCAAGGTTTGCCGGGCGGCGATTATCCGCTGACGCTGCGCGTATTCGACGTACAGTCCGGCGAGCCGCTGGCGATCGTCAGCGCCACGCTGCACGTAGTGGATGCCGCGCTGCCGGCGCAGACCCTGCTGCACACGGAATGGCTGCATAGCGATTGTCTGGCCGATTATTATCGGATCGCGGTGTTCAGCCCGCAGTACTGGCAGGCGGTGCGTAATTTCGTGCGCAAAGCGGTGGAACACGGAGTCAACATGCTGCTGACGCCGATCTTCACGCCGCCGCTGGATACCGCGCCGGGCGGCGAACGCACCACGGTGCAGCTGATTGGGGTTAAGCGCGTCGGGCAGGACTATCTGTTTGATTTCAGCCGGCTGGCGCAGTGGGTCGATCTGGCGCGGGAAGAGGGCATTGAGCACTTCGAAATCGCGCACCTGTTCACGCAGTGGGGCGCGGCGCACGCGCCGAAGATTATCGCCGAGGTGGATGGCCGCACGCGACCGCTATTCGGCTGGCATACCGATGCGCACGGCGAAGAGTACCAGCGCTTTCTGCAGGCGCTGCTGCCGGCGCTCACCGCCTGGTGGCGCGAACGCGGCCTGCAGCAGCGTGTGTGGTTCCATATCTCCGATGAGCCGACGCTGGAGAACATCGACGCCTATCAGCGCGCCAGCGCCGCGCTGCGCCCGCTGCTGGACGGTTTCCGCACTTTCGACGCGCTGTCGGACTTCGCTTTTTACCAGCGCGGACTGGTGGAAACGCCGGTGGTGGCCACCGATCATCTCGAGCCGTTCCTTGAACACCAGGTGCCCAACCTGTGGGCCTATTACTGCTGCGTACAGCGAACCGAGGTGGCCAACCGTTTCTTTGCCCAGCCTTCGGCGCGCAACCGTATTTTGGGCGTACAGCTTTATCGCTATAACGTCAGCGGTTTTTTGCACTGGGGCTATAACTTCTACAACAGCGCCCACTCGCGCGCCCGGCTCAATCCTTATGCGGTGACCGACAGCGGCAACGCGTTTCCCTCCGGCGATCCCTTTCTGGTCTATCCGGGTGAAGATCTGACGCCGGTGGAGTCGCTGCGTCTGAAGGTATTGCAGGCGGGGCTGCAGGATCTGCGCGCGCTGCGGCTGCTGGAAAGTCTGACCGATCGGGCGACGGTGCTGGCGTTGATTGAGCGGGAACTGGGGATGGATATCACCTTCAAACGCTATCCTCACCAGGCGGCGCCGCTGCTGCGCCTGCGCGAACGGGTGAATGCATTGATTGAAGCGTCGCTGCCGGCGCCGGCCGGGCAGCGCGACGCCGGCTAAAGCGCCGCCGGATCAGGCGACGATCATCTGGCGCAGGGCGGCGCGCAGGGCGGCGAAGTCGTCGCTTGCGGGCGCGGACGCATCGGTGATTAACATCTCTATCTCGGCCAGCGCGGCGTACGCCACGCGGCTGGTTACGCCGATTTTACTGTGATCGGCAAGGAGGATGCAGCTGCGCGCCTGCTGCACCATGGCGCGGGCGATGGCGGCCTCATGGTGAGCGAAACTGCTGGCGCCGGCCTGACTGCTGACGCCGACCGGCGACAGCAGCGCCACATCGGCGCGGTAACGATGCAGTTCGCTGACGGTCAGTTCGCCGCGCGTCGCCTGCGACGATGGCCCCATATGGCCGCCGAGCAGGATCACGTCGTGCATGCGCGTGCTGCTGTCGTCCGCGGCGCTCAACCTGAGCGCCACGCTCAGACTGTTGGTGATCACGGTCATGCCCGGCATTGACGCCAGCTCATCCGCCAGCAGCGCGGTCGTGCTGCCGGCGTCGATAAACAGCGTCTGGCCCGCGCGCAACTGCTGCACCGCGATGCGGGCGATCGCCTGCTTCTCCTTTTCCCGCACGGTGGAACGCACCGACAGCGGCGGCTCCGGTTCAGGGCCGGCGGCGACGATCCCGCCGTGTACGCGGCGCAGCACGCCCTGCGCCTCCAGCTTCAGGATATCGCGCCGCACGGTTTCCCGCGATACGCCCAGGTGCTGGATCACCCGCTCGGTGCTAACCTGATTGAGCGTGGTCAGCAGGGCGCGGATACGATGCAGACGGGTTTCTTCTAGCATGAATAGCGTTACTCGGCGTCGGGGGAGGCGCTCAGGAGAGCCGCTTCCCGGTCAGAAGATGCAATAAAAGGGTCATTATACCCACAATCCCCATGATACATGTAGAGAAGGCCGCCGCCTGCGAGGTAAAGCCGGCCTCATCGAGTCGCATCACCGTAACCGCCGCCAGCGGCAACGAGGGGGTGACCAGGAAAATCACCGCGGAGAGCGTAACCATCGAACGCATAAACAGAAATATCGCCACGCCGATCAGCGTCACCCGCATCGCCGGCAAATAGACATCGCGCAGGATGCGCCCGGTGCCGCCGCCCAACACCGTGGCGGCGTCTTCCAGCGCGCCGGGGATGCCGCGCACGCCCATCATCATGGTGGTGAAGCCCTGGGTGTGGTAGTGGTAATAGTTGCACAGCGCCACCAGAATCGCCGAACCGTACAGGGCGCCCCACGGCATCTCGCCGCTATTAAAGGTGAACACATAGGATAAGCCGAGCACCAGCCCGGGTACGCCGACCGGCAGCGCGCTGAGCAGCGTGGCCAGACCGGCGCCGCGTCCCGGCAGACGACGGATGCCGAAGGTCAGCAGAAACAGCAGCAGCGTGCCGATGATGGCGGCCAGCAGGGAGATCCAGATTGACGTCCACAGCGGCGCATAGCCGCCGGCCAGATCGATATCATAGTGTCTGAGCGTCAGATCCAGCCGGTAGGGCCATAGCCGAATCAGGCTGGCGATCGCCACCGTTCCGACAATCGCCACGATGCACAGCGCCAGCGTCATACAGGCGAACCAAAACGGGATATCGCGCGCAGGCAGCGCCTGCGCTACCGGCGCCTGGCTGGCGGCGGCGCCGATCAATCGCTGACGACGCGTGGCGGCCCGCTCGATCCAGATCGCGGCGGCGGCCGGCAGCAACAGCAGGATACCGACCACCGCGCCCATGCCGAACTTCATCTGGCCGCTGACCTGACTGTAGATCTCGGTGGCCAGCACCGAAAAATCGCCGCCGATCACCACGGCGTTGCCGAAGTCGGTAATCGTGATGGTAAACACCACAAAGGCGGTGCTCAGCAGGCCGTAGCGCACGCCGGGCAGGGTAATGTCGAAAAATTGCCGCCAGCGGTCGGCGCCGAGCACCTCGGCCGCTTCATATTGGCGCGCATCGCAGCCGCGCAGGGCGACGCGAATAATCAGGATTGCCTGCGGCAGCGCATAGAGCACGTTCGCCAGCAGCAGCCCGCTAAAGCCGTAGATATCCAGCCGGATGCCGAGCGCGTTGCCGATAATGCCGTTGCGCCCGAGCAGGAAGATTAGCCCGAGGCCCAGCACCAGCGACGGGGCGAGCACCGGCAGCGAAATCGCCATGGCGACGAACCGTTTGGCCGGCATGGCGGTGCACTCTAGTCCGTAGGCGACAATAAAGCCGAGCAGCAGCGTCAGCAGGGTGGTGGCCAGGCCGAGCAGCAGGCTGTTGAGCGTGGCGCGCCATATGCCGGGCGCGTCCAGCAGCGCCTGATAGTTGGCGAGGCCGAAGGCGCCGCTTCGATCGTCGATCAGGCTGTGCCAGGCGATGCCGAGCATCGGAATGGCGAAAAAGGCCACCAGCGCGCCCAGCGGCAGCCAGAGGCACAGGTGCGACAGCCAGCGATCGGCGGCGGTCTGCGGAGGGAGTATGGTGGTCGTCATGCGTATATCCAGTTACAGTCGGAGGCGGAAATGGCGACCTGCACGTCATCGCCAGGCCGAAACTGCTCGGCGCTGCTGGTTTCCACCAACAGCGGCTGCCGCCGCCACAGCACATTGATGCGCTGAATGCTGCCGAGAAAACTGCTGTCGATAACGCGGCCTTCGGCGCCGGGCTGTTTGCTCAGCCGGATGCTTTCCGGACGGATAAACAGCTCGGCGTTTTCCGGCTGCGCCGTGCCGTCGGTCGCTTGCAGCAGCGCGGGCAGCGACGCCTGCACCACCGCGCGCGACAGCAGATTGCTGTGCCCCATAAAGTTGGCCACGAAGCGCGTTTGCGGCGCGCTATAGAGTTCGCGCGGCGTGCCGGCCTGAACAATGCGTCCGCCGTTCATGCAGACGATCTTATCCGCCATGCTCATCGCTTCTTCCTGGTCGTGAGTGACCATCAGCGTGGGAATGCCGAGCCGTTGCTGCACATCGCGCAGTTCCTGGCGCAGCCCGGCGCGCACGCGCGCATCCAGCGCCGAGAGCGGTTCGTCGAGCAACAGTAAAGACGGATTGACCGCCAGTGCGCGGGCGATGGCCACCCGCTGTTGCTGGCCGCCGGATAGCTGGCTGGGGTAGCGATCCTCCATCCCCGCCAGGCTCACGGTTTCCAGCAATTGACTGACGCGCTGCGCGATTTCCGCAGACGGCACCCGGCGAATTTTCAGCCCGTAGCCAATGTTTTGCGCAATGGTCAGGTGAGGGAACAGCGAATAGGATTGAAATACGATGCCGAAGCCGCGCTCGCGGGCGGGAACGTGCACCAGATCGCGGTCGTCCAGCGCGATCTTGCCGCCGTCGCTGCTGAGCAGACCGGCGATGATGCGCAGCAGCGTGGTTTTACCGCAGCCGCTGGGGCCGAGCAGGCAGACGAATTCGGCGCTATCGATCGTCAGGTTGATCCGATCGAGCGCGACATAGCCGTCAAAACTTTTATACAGATCCTGGATGACCAGAGCCATGTAAACGATCCTCTTCGTTAAGCCGTCAGGCCGGCATCAGCGGCCGATATTTTTTTGCCAGGTTGCCAGAATGTTTTCCCGTTGCTGCGCGCTGCGGGCGAAGTCCACCGGATAGAGCAATTTCGACAGATCGGCCGGCAGACCGGCGCTTTTCGCCACGCTGGCCTGCGGCGCGTTCGGCAGCGTGACAATCTCTTTGTAGTGCGTGTAGCGCGCGGCGGCGGTGCCGGATAGCGTCCAGTCGAGGAAACGTTTGGCGTCGTCCTTGTTTTTAGCGCCGGCCATCAGCCCCGAGGCTTCCAGTTCGTAACCCGCGCCGTCGGTGGGCACCACCAGTTTGACCGGGTAACCTTCTTCGATGGACTGCATGGCGGCGAAGGCCAGCGAGACGCCGATGGCGTATTCGCCGGTGCGCGCCGCTTTGCACGGACGGGAACCGGATTTGGTGTACTGCGCGATATTGCCGTCAAGGGATTTCAAAAACGTCCAGCCGTCACGATCGCCTTTTGACTGCAGCAGGGCGGCAATCTGCAGGTAGCCGGTGCCGGACGATACCGGGTTCGGCATGACGATCTCGCCCTTATAAATCGGGTTGGTCAGATCCTGCCAACTGGCGGGAACGGGCAGGTTTTTATTCTTCAGCGCTTCGGTATTCACGCAGAACGCGGCCATATAGCCGGTGGCGGCGAACCATTTGTGTCCAGGATCGCGATCCTTCGCCGCCAGGGCGTCCGCGCCTTTGGCCGCATAGGGTTCGAGCAGCGCGTTAATGCGTTTATCCAGCATGCTGGTCAGCGCCCATCCCCAGATCACATCATTCTGCGGATTTTTCGCTTCGGCCAGAATGCGCGGACCTAAATCGCCGGTCGACAGGCGCAGCACATTGACGTTGATATCCGGGATGTCTTTCTTCGCCTGGGCGAGGTAATCCTTAATTTCATCCTCTTCGAGCGAGGTATACACCGTGATAGTGCCCGCCTGACTGGCGCCGATAGTCGCCAGCAGCGATAACGCGGTCAGAACCGGCAGGCGGCGGCGGAGAAGGGTTAAAGCGTTCATAAAACACCTCTTGGGTTGCTGATAAGGGAGCGGATGTAACCGCGCACGGCGTAATTAGCTATATTGTGCATTTTTGTGTTTTCTGGCGTTTCCCTAAGCAGGAAATGTGCCATCCATTGTGCATGCGTTGTTTTTGTTTGTTTTTCTATTGATTATTAAGGTTTAAATGTTTTTTTCGTCGAGGGGGATATGGGGCGTGGCGGCATAAATAAAAATAAGCCGGTATTTAGTGGTCTTTTATTGCTCCTTTTTAGTACATTTAGCGCCACAAAAAAGTGCATATTTTTGTGTTTGTGTATTTTGTTGTTTTTGTTGTACAGTGGCGCTCTCTGACGATGGCGCGCTATCGGCCCGGTTGGCCGGCACTGTCCCTGCGTCGCGCTGAGACGCCGCTTCGCGCCCGAATTTCTTTGATGACAGGAGCCACCATGGCGACACGTTCAACGATTATGGATACAAACAGCTTTCGGGCTGAACATGCGCAGGCGCTGGATAAAGACGTGCGGGCGCTGACCGAGCGCCGCAGCCAACTGCTTGGCGAATCTTACCGGTTGTTCTACCGTAACCCGGTGCACCTGGTGCGCGGTCAGGGCCAGTATCTCTGGGACGCCGCCGGCGACAAATACCTGGACGTTTATAACAACGTCGCCAGTATCGGCCATTGTCACCCGGCGGTGATCGATGCGGTGCAGGCGCAAATGTCGCAGTTAAATACCCACACCCGCTATCTGCACGAACGTATTCTGGACTACTCGACGGATCTGTTGAGCACGTTGCCGCCGCAGATCAACAAGGCGATGTATATGTGTACCGGATCGGAAGCCAACGATCTGGCGATCCGCGTGGCGCGCTCCTATAGCGGCGGCACGGGGATCATCGTCAGCCGCGAGGCCTATCACGGCACCAGCGATCTGACCTCGGGCGCGTCGCCCGCGCTGGGCAGCGGCCAGCCGCTGGCCGCCACCACCCGGCTGGTGGCGGCGCCGGATCGCTACCGGGTGGCGGATGCGGATCTCGGCGCCTGGTTTGCCGCGCAGATCCAGCGGCAGATCGACGACATGGCTGCCCACGGCATTAAGTTCGCCGGTTTTCTCGCCGACTCGATCTTCTCGTCGGACGGCGTGCTGCCGGGCCCGGCCGGTTACCTGCGCCAGGCCATTGAAGTAGTACACGCCAACGGCGGGATATTTATTGCCGATGAAGTACAGCCCGGGTTCGCGCGCACCGGCGACGCTTTCTGGGGCTTCGCCCGCCACGGCATCGTGCCCGATATCGTCACCACCGGCAAACCGATGGGCAACGGCATTCCTGTCTCCGGACTGCTGGCGCGCGCGGAAGTGCTGGCCGCGTTCAGCGACAGCATTCCCTACTTCAACACCTTCGGCGGCAACCCGGTATCCATTGCGGCCGCCCAGGCCGTGCTGAAGGTGATTAGGGAAGAACGGCTGCAGCAGCACAGCCGCGAAGTGGGCGGTAAACTGCTGCAGGAGCTGCAACAGCTGATGCAGCGCCACGACAGCATCGGCGACGTGCGCGGCGCCGGTCTGTTTATCGGCCTTGAACTGGTCAGCGATCGCGCGGCGAAAACGCCCGACAAAACGCTGGCGCTGGACGTAATTGAAAAACTGCGCGCTCAACGCGTGCTGACCTCGGTGGCCGGGCCGCACGGCAACGTGCTGAAACTGCGCCCGCCGCTGGCATTTCAGCCGCAGGACATCGACTGGCTGGTGGGCGCGCTGGATAACGCGCTGGCCGGGCGTTAACTTCCCGCATCTATCGCTGTGCGAGGACTCCCCGCTCCGGTTTTTACCGGAGCGGAGGGCTTTAACCGGTTGATTTAATATGACTGCCTGTACGGCAGTGAACTAAACTACACATACCGCCCGTCAGGGAGGTTATTTCTAAGCTGCCTGTGCGGCAGTGAACAACCGAGATCACTCTTGGGATGGTCGTTACTGTTTCTAAGCTGCCTGTACGGCAGTGAACTCAGGCATTTAAGCTACGAGCCAATTCACTATTTTCTAAGCTGCCTGTACGGCAGTGAACATTAGAAAAATGGATAATACATTCCATCGACACTTTCTAAGCTGCCTGTACGGCAGTGAACATTGCCACTCGACCTGCGCCGACCTTATCCGTTTTCTAAGCTGCCTGTACGGCAGTGAACAATCGGTCGTTCCGCGCGGGCCATTAGCATAAATTTCTAAGCTGCCTGTACGGCAGTGAACAGGGCCAGCTTTGATAAGTCGCGGATCCGTTTTTTCTAAGCTGCCTGTACGGCAGTGAACCCAGTGTCGGGACTGGATCAGTGTGTATTGCCTTTCTAAGCTGCCTGTACGGCAGTGAACCGTTTCATCCGGGATATCGAATTCGACCTGCATTTCTAAGCTGCCTGTACGGCAGTGAACTCTCTCATACGTTTAAATACAGGTTGCCAGTGGGTTTCTAAGCTGCCTGTACGGCAGTGAACACGGGAATATGGGGACTAAGGACTTTTCTGATGTTTCTAAGCTGCCTGTACGGCAGTGAACGCGTTGATGCGGGTCGGACGCGAAACGAGGCGTTTCTAAGCTGCCTGTACGGCAGTGAACCAGGATCCGCATTCAACGAGGTAATCAGAGACATTTCTAAGCTGCCTGTACGGCAGTGAACCGTTGCTTATTTATCCTAACTGTCTGGTTTGGTTAATACAATTGCCGGAAAACGGTTTTACCCCTTTTTATTTGGCTATATTTAATTTATTGATAAATAAAAGAAAATATATAAGGCTAAAAAAAGGGTTGCCGCGCCGAACCAATCTTCGCCAGTAAGTAGAGACTGAGCCTGTCTCGCTTTCTGTGGTCGTCTATCGCAATTTTCTATCCAGCCTGATATATGGCGTATAAGTATGATGATACGCTACCTTTAACCTATGCTCCCGTTAACGCTGACGCGTTAACGGGCGTAGCCAACGCATCGCAGCGCGAAGTATGGCTGGATATATTCAACAGATTGCGGCTGCGGTAAGGCGGCGGGTACCTGAAAAATAACGGCTACAAATAATCACCGGAATGATGATTGCAGCGGCGGCTGCCCGATTCAGGAGATCGATTTTATGGATGATGCCTTTAGCCCTTCCGATATGAAAACCATTCTGCACTCTAAGCGCGCCAATATTTATTATCTGCAGTATTGCCGTGTGTTGGTTAATGCAGGGCGCGTGGAATATGTCACGGATGAAGGGAAACAATCGCTGTACTGGAATATTCCCATCGCCAATACCAGCGTGGTGATGCTGGGTACCGGCACGTCGATTACCCAGGCTGCGATGCGCGAATTCGCTCGTGCCGGCGTGATGGTCGGCTTTTGCGGCGGCGGCGGTACGCCGCTATTCGCCGCCAATGAGGTTGAGGTGGATGTTTCCTGGCTAACGCCACAGAGTGAATATCGCCCGACGGAGTACCTGCAGCGCTGGGTCAGCTTCTGGTTTGATGATGAAAAACGCCTTGCGGCGGCAGTCTCGTTTCAGAAAGTGCGCATCGCGCAGATTCGCCAGCACTGGCTTAGCGCTCGTATGCAAAGGGAGCCGATATTTAAAGTGGACGGCAGCCGTCTGCTGGCGCTAGTCGAGCGCTATGAGCAAAGCCTGACGCACTGTCATGACGGTAATGATCTATTGGCTCAGGAAGCGGTGATGACCAAAGCGCTGTACAAGCTGGCGGCGAATGCCGTCAGCTACGGTGATTTTACGCGCGCGAAGCGGGGCGGCGGAGTTGATCTGGCTAACCGTTTTCTCGACCACGGCAATTACTTGTCTTACGGACTGGCCGCAGTGGCGACCTGGGTTATCGGCCTGCCGCACGGTCTGGCGGTACTGCACGGTAAAACGCGTCGCGGCGGACTGGTCTTTGACGTGGCGGATTTAATTAAAGATGCGCTGATACTGCCGCAGGCATTTATCGCCGCAATGGCGGGGGAAGAGGATCAAGCGTTTCGCCAGCGCTGTTTGAATGGCTTCCAGCAGGCGGAAGCGCTGGACGTGATGATAGATGCCTTGCAAAGCGTGGCGGAACAGTTAAGTCAGGCCGGGCGATGAATATTTTACTGGTGTCTGAATGCAATAAACGGGCGCTGATAGAAACGCGTCGGGTGCTGGATCAGTTCGCCGAACGCAAGGGTGAACGTACCTGGCAGACCGCCATTACGCTGGAAGGGCTAAAGACATTACGTAAATTGCTGCGTAAAACCGCGCGGCGTAATACCGCCGTCGCCTGTCATTGGATAAAGAGCGCGGGGCAAACGGAACTGCTGTGGATTGTCGGTAATCTGCGGCGCTTCAATACGCAGGGCAGCGTTCCGACTAATACTACCGCACGCGATATACTGAAAGCGCAGGATGAAAACCCGTGGCACAGTATTGAGTCCGTCAGCGTGCTGGCGGCTATCGCCGGGTTGTTCCACGACGCAGGCAAAGCCAATGCGCTATTTCAGCAAGGGCTGCGGGGCGAAGGAAAAACATACCAGCCTTACCGTCATGAGTGGGTTTCGCTGCGTCTGTTCCAGGCCTTTGTCGGCGAACGCGACGATTGCGGCTGGCTGGCCGCACTTAGCCAGATTGATATTGTCGATGAAGCCGCGCTGTTGCAGCGGCTGACAAAAGACGGCGTCGATCCGTTCAGCAATCCCTTTAAAACATTACCGCCGCTGGCCGCCACCGTAGCCTGGCTGATTGTGTCGCATCATCGTCTGCCCGCCTATCCCTCACAAGAAAGTTATACCTGTCCACCCCAGCCGGCAGATATTGATAACTGGCTTACGCGGCAGCTTACCGCCGCATGGAACTCCATCAATATAGACAGAGACGCCTGGCGCGAGCAGGATCGACTCGCGGTCTGGCATTTTCCGCACGGTACGCCCCTGCGCAGTGAGACGTGGCGCCGTAAAGCGCATAAATTTGCTGCCCGGGCTCGGCAGGTGGTTTCGCTGGCGCAGTATGGCGTACTTAACCAGCGTTTTACCAGTCATCTGGCCCGTCTGGCTCTGATGCTGGCCGACCACCATTACTCCTCACTTGCTCCGACCGTTGGCTGGCAGGATGCCGGCTACGCCGCGATTGCCAACACCGACCGGAATAGCGGGCAAATAAAACAGAGGCTGGACGAGCACTGCATCGGCGTTGGGCAGAATGCCTTGCTGCTGGGGCGCAGTCTGCCGCAGCTGAGAAAAACGCTGCCGTCCATCACCCGACATAAAGGATTTAAACAGCGCAGCACCCGCGACCAATATCGCTGGCAGGACCGGGCGTTTGACGTGGCCTGTTCCCTGCGCGAACGTTCCGTCGAGCAGGGCTTTTTCGGTATCAACATGGCCTCGACCGGCTGCGGCAAGACTTTCGCCAATGCCCGAGTGATGTACGGGCTGGCGGATGAAAAGCAGGGCTGCCGTTTTTCGGTGGCGCTGGGTCTGAGAGCGCTGACGTTGCAAACCGGCGATGCGCTACGGGAAAAGCTGACGCTGCAGGATGACGATCTGGCGGTGCTGATTGGTTCGCAGGCCGTGACCCGGCTGCACGAGCTGAACCGCAATACCGAGGGCGCCGGCGCTCGTTCGGGCAGCGAATCCGCCGACGCCCTGTTTGCGGAGCATCAGTACGTCAGCTATGACGGCAGTCTGGATGACGGCCGCCTTAGTGCCTGGCTGCGCCAAAGCCCCATGCTGCATAAACTATTGAGCGCGCCGGTGCTGGTTTCCACCATCGATCACCTGATCCCCGCCACCGAAGGCGTACGCGGCGGCAAACAGATTGCGCCTATGCTGCGGCTGCTGACCGCCGATCTGGTGCTGGATGAACCGGATGATTTTGACATCAACGATCTGCCTGCGCTGTGCCGTCTGGTTAACTGGGCGGGGATGCTGGGTTCTCGCGTGCTGCTTTCTTCCGCCACTCTGCCGCCGGCATTGACTCAGGCGTTGTTTAACGCCTATCGCAGCGGACGAGCCGACTATCAGCAGGCATGCGGTAAGCCTGAATCGCCGGTGAGTATTTGCTGCGCCTGGTTTGATGAGCACAGCGCTCAGCAAAGCGATCATCCGACGGGTAAAACCTTTAAACAGGCGCACGAAACTTTTGTTGCGGCGAGGGTCGAAACGCTGCGGCAGGCGCCGACGTTACGTCTGGCTGAGCTGGTTCCGGTTCCGGTTCCGGTTGCCGCCGCCGAACAGGTCGGCGATGTGATTGCCGGCGTAGCGGCTCGTTGCCATCAGTCGATGATGGCGCTGCATCTGGCCCATCATCAAACGCATCCGTCGGGCAAAACGGTTTCGCTGGGGTTGATGCGTATGGCGAATATCAACCCGCTGGTGGCCGTTGCCCGCAGCCTGCTGGAAAAACCATCCCCTGACGGTTACCGCGTACATTACTGTATTTATCACAGCCGGCATCCGCTGGCGATGCGCTCTTTTATCGAACAGCGGCTGGATGCTTCTCTCCATCGCTATGCGCCGGACGACTTATGGCAAATAGAGGAGATACATCAGGCGCTGGAACACGCCCGGGAGCGGCACCATTTGTTCGTAGTGCTGGCGACTTCCGTCGCTGAAGTGGGGCGCGACCATGATTACGACTGGGCTATCGCCGAGCCCAGTTCCATGCGTTCGCTGATTCAGCTCGCCGGCCGTATTCAGCGTCATCGCCAGCAGCCGCCGTCTACGCCGAACTTCCATATTTGGCGTGAAAACGTAAAAGCATTGCGCCATCGCTATCCGGCCTATTGTCGCCCTGGGTTTGAAGCCGCCGGCCCGAATGATCCGCAATTAGCCAGTCACGATCTGGCCGATCTGCTGACGGAAGAACAGTACCGTTCGATTAGCGCGATTCCCCGCATTCAGCAACGGGAATCGACACCGGAGCCGGAAAGAAATCTGGTGGACCTGGAACATCACATGTTGCGTAAGGCAATGCAGGGGATGAAAAATTCAGCCGATTATTACGCCGCGCTGTGGTGGAAAACCGCTGCCGACTGGAGCGGCGAATTGCAGCGCCGCCAGCCATTTCGCCGAGCGTTGCCGGATGAACAACACTATCTCTGGATCGCCGAAGAGGGCGATGCGCCTGAATTCAAAATGGCGGACAGCGGCGTAAACGGCAGCAAAACAAGCTACGTCTTTCAACAGGTCACCGTGACGCTGGCGGAAGGCGTCAGCAGTTGGCTGACCGTGGACTATCAGGCCATTTATACTCGGCTGGCGGACGAGATGGATATGGAACTCAGCGATGTCAGCCAGCGATTTGGCGAAATCAATTTACCGGTTCATGACGCAGAGAAAAACGAAAGGTGGCTGTGGCACCCGCTGCTCGGGGTGTTTGGCGCACTCGAGTAAGATAAAAGGAGAGTAATGATGCAAGAGGACGGATTAAGTCGATTTATTATCGACTATATCGAAAACCGTAAGCGGCTCAAACTTGAGGCGGCGGAGAAAAAGTTTGTCGATGATGAACCGGCGCTGTCGACCGAGCGGCAGGAGATTAATGCGCGCTATCAGGTACAGGCCTGGTTAACCGATGCTGCGAACCGCGCCGGGCAGATTAGTCTGGTGACGCACGCGTTGAAGTTTACCCACAGCGATGCCAAAGGCAGCAGCGTATTCAGTTCGTTTCCTGTAGAGGAATGCCATGAATACCTTTCTACCGCCGCGCTGACGCAACCCGAGGTGGATGCCGTGGGCAATGCCGCCGCGCTGGATGTGGCGAAACTGCTGCAGACCGACTATCAGGGCGACTCGCTGGCCGCGGCATTACAGCGGGATGATGTTTCCGCGCTGGCCGCGCTAACGGACGATTCGCAACAGTTGGCGCAGTGGGTTACCGGCTTAAAGCTGGCGCTGACGGATAAGCAACCCAGTTCGCACAAGCTGGCGAAGCAAATCTATTTTCCCCTGCCGGAAAATTCCGCCGGCGAACCATATCACTTGCTCAGCCCGCTTTATTCCTCTTCGCTGGCGCAGGCGCTGCATCAGCGCATTACGGCGGCGCGTTTCAGCGATGAGGCGAAAACCGTGCGTCAGGCCCGCAAGGAAAAACGCTGGCACGATGCTGTCGATGTCTCCTATCCCAATCTTGCCGTACAAAACATGGGCGGCACAAAGCCACAGAATATCTCGTTTCTTAACAGTAGCCGCCGCGGTAAATCTTACCTGTTGCCCTGTTCAGCGCCGGTCTGGGAAAGCATTGCCAAACCGCCGGGCCAACATAAATCCATTTTTCGCCCTCGCGGTGAATTTGAACATCTGGCGCGCCCGGCGGTACGGCAGATGCAGCAATTTCTGCTTAGTGTCAGCACGGTCGGCAATACTCTGGAGATCCGTCAGCAATGCTGGTCATATGCCGACGGCATTATCGATAGCTTGTTTAACTATGTAGCGGCCATTCAGAATCTGGAGCAGGGCTGGAGCGCGCAGGCACATTGCGCGTTAAAGCGTTCTCAGCAACTCTGGTTGGATCCGTATCGCGCCGAAACCGATCCGGATTTTAAATTTGAACGCGAAGGCGGTGACTGGAAAAAAGAGGTCGCGCATGATTTTGGCGTCTGGCTCAACCGTCAACTGGAGCATGAGCAGCTACGCTTTAGCGAAGTTGAGCGACGTGAATGGTCAACGGCGAATCTGTTCAACCGACGGATGCGGGAACAGGAATACGCGCTGGCGGAGGAGATGCGATGAGTTCACTGATCATCCTGCGCCATGTGCGGGTGGAAAACGCTAATGCTATCGCCGGTTTAACCTACGGATTTCCGGCCATCAGCCATTTTTTGGGTTACAGCCACGCGCTTTCGCGTCAGTTACAGCAAAGTCATCACCTGACGCTGCACGGTTGTGGCGTGATCTGCCATAAACAGCAGCTTCATGCATACGGCTCCGGCTGGCAGCGCTCCTTCGCGCTGACCCGTAACCCATTAACCAAAGAAGCGAAAACGGCGGCTTTTAATGAGGAAGGCCGGATGCATATGACAGTTTCTTTGCTGATGGAATGCCGCGGCGAGATCGCCGATGGCGATGAAGGCGCCCGTGCGCTGGCGCAGCACTTATCCGGGCTGTGTATAAACCGTCGACTGGCCGGCGGCCTGATTACCCATATTGGTAAAATCGAGGTGATGGTTTTGCCGCAAAATGAAGCGCAGACCCGCAGGGTCATGCGTCGTTTGTTGCCCGGCTACGCGCTGATAGACCGCAGTGCGTTGCTGCAAAAGCATTTTGAGCAGTTAAAACAGGTTAATCCCGCAGCGGAAATGATCGATGCCTGGCTGGATTTCGCGGCGATTAAACAGGGTGCCGTAGAGAATAGCGACAATAACGGGCAGGTTGACTGGCGCTATCTGCCGAAACCGGCTCCGGGTTATCTGGTGCCGTTGATGACGGGATATCGCGCTATATCGCCGCTGTATGCCGGCGGCGAAGTGGAAAAAACTCGCGACCCGACCACGTCATTCTGCTTTGCCGAGGCGATCTACGGCATAGGCGAATGGCGGGGAGCGCATCGTATTGACGATCTTCAGACGGTGCTCTGGCGCCATTGCTATCGCGACGGCTGGTATCAATGCCGCAGCAATACGGCAGTTAAAACCGAAACCTACGAATTTAACGACGACGACGAATAAGCGAAAAGGATTTAATCATGGCTAAAACCACCATTAAAACGGCATCGGTACTGGCGTTTGAACGCAAACTGGCGAACTCCGATGCGCTGATGTTTTCCGGCAACTGGGACCAGACGTCTGGCTGGCAGCCAGTGACGATTAAAGATAAAGCGGTGCGCGGCACCATCTCTAATCGCCTGAAAAACGCGCTGGCCAGCGACCCGGCTAAACTGGATGCCGAGATCCAGAAAGCTAACCTGCAGCGTGTGGATGTGGCGGCGCTACCTTTCGACTCGGATACGCTGAAAGTCAGTTTTTCATTGCGTGTGCTGGGCAATCTGGCGACGCCATCCGTGTGTAACGATCAGGAATATCAGGCCGAATTGTCGCGGGTGATCGACGGTTATATTGCCGAACAGGGGTTTGGCGCACTGGCGGCGCGTTATGCGGAAAATTTGGCCAATGGTCGATTTTTGTGGCGCAACCGGGTCGGTGCTGAAGCGCTGAGCGTTCGGGTGGCTCAGGGTGAAAATAGCTGGACCTTCAAGGGCGATGACTACTCTCTGCGGCAGTTCAGTGAGCCAGACGGGGATCTGGCGCAACTGGCGGCCGCCATTGAACAAGGACTGACAGGAGAGGCCTCGGTCTTTTTCTCCGTCGATGCATTCGTGCGTTTAGGGGCCGGGCAGGAAGTGTTTCCGTCACAGGAGTTGGTACTGGATGACAACAGCCGCAACAAGAAAAGCAAGATTCTGTATCAGGTGGATGGCGTGGCCGCGCTGCATTCACAAAAAATTGGCAACGCGTTGCGCACCATTGATGACTGGTATCCCGATGCTTCCGGACTGGGGCTGGGACCGATCGCGGTAGAACCCTACGGTTCGGTCACCAGTCGAGGCAAAGCCTACCGTCAGCCGAAACAAAAAATGGATTTCTACACGCTGCTGGACAACTGGGTGACAAAGGGGAACGCACCGGAAAAGGAGCAGCAGCATTACGTTATCGCCACGTTGATCCGCGGCGGCGTGTTTGGCGAAAAAGGGGAATAAGGAGACGGGAATGGATCATTATCTGGAGATACAGGTACTGCCCGATCCTGAGTTTACCACCGCCGATTTGCTGAGCGCGCTATTTGCCAAACTGCATCGGGCGCTGGGGCAGCGGGGAAAAGGGGATATCGGCGTCAGTTTTCCTGATGCAGGGAAAACGCTGGGCGACAAAATTCGCGTACATGGCTCAGAGACGGCGCTGGCTGAACTCCAGGCCAGCGCCTGGTTGAAAGGGCTGCGCGACTATACGCAATCCAGCGATATTCAGTCGGTGCCAGCCGGAGTGAAATTTCGCCCGGTACGGCGTGTTCAGGTGAAAAGCAGTGCGATGCGCCTGCGTCGGCGTTCGGTTAATAAAGGCTGGCTGACCGAAAAACAGGCTGAAGAACGCATCCCTTTTAGCTGTGAACAGCGTACCGGTCTGCCGTTTCTGCAGTTAAAAAGTCTGTCATCCGGGCAGACATTCAGACTATTTATCGCGCAGGGGCCGGTTCAGAGTACGTCGGTTAACGGGACATTTAGCACATATGGATTGAGCGCCACCGCCACCGTACCGTGGTTTTAACCCTTTTTTTTGCGGCCAACCATAACGTATTGATTTTATAAGCAGTTGGCCGCCCCTTTAAAAAAAGGGTTTTTAGCTGGTTAAGGATGTTTTTCTTTAACAATAAGGAAGATGCCATTACTTTATAACGGTTCACTGCCGTACAGGCAGCTTAGAAAAAAACCCCGGAGTCGATTCGTTGGGGTTAACGGTTCACTGCCGTACAGGCAGCTTAGAAAGTTCCTCGATAACCTTATGTGCATAGGTCTCGTGTTCACTGCCGTACAGGCAGCTTAGAAACACCTGACGGGCGATTCCGTGTACCTGGCAAACGTTCACTGCCGTACAGGCAGCTTAGAAAAGCGGGTAGCCCATTCGATAGCTAGCCGTGATGTTCACTGCCGTACAGGCAGCTTAGAAAATCATAAAGCCGGCCACGATCGAATCGACGATGTTCACTGCCGTACAGGCAGCTTAGAAACAGCGCTGGTAAGTCATTCGTCAACAATAGCCGTTCACTGCCGTACAGGCAGCTTAGAAATCGTCTAAAAATTATACGTAGCATGTCCATCCGTTCACTGCCGTACAGGCAGCTTAGAAAGGATAGAGGCGTATCAATCTTGATGATTTCTTGTTCACTGCCGTACAGGCAGCTTAGAAATGCGTCGAACAGCAAAAACAAAAATGAGTGAGGTTCACTGCCGTACAGGCAGCTTAGAAACATTTATATATATACACTCTCTCAGGCCAGTAGTTCACTGCCGTACAGGCAGCTTAGAAATTGGGGAACTTGGGGAAGATAAATAGATATGTGTTCACTGCCGTACAGGCAGCTTAGAAAGTAGAGGTACCAACAGAACCAACACGACGCTCGTTCACTGCCGTACAGGCAGCTTAGAAAGTGTTCCGGCCAAAAAGCAAAATAGGGCTTTTGTTCACTGCCGTACAGGCAGCTTAGAAATCCGCTGCTGATATGCTGCAACGGAGAAGTACGTTCACTGCCGTACAGGCAGCTTAGAAAATCAATAAATGCACCCTTTGATAAATCAAACCGTTCACTGCCGTACAGGCAGCTTAGAAAGATGGCGTGGTGGCCTCAGCTGTCGGTAACAGCGTTCACTGCCGTACAGGCAGCTTAGAAACTGAAACGGCTTAGCCACAGCGGCGGCATGCAGTTCACTGCCGTACAGGCAGCTTAGAAATCCGGCGTTAATAACGCCTCGACAACCTCACCGTTCACTGCCGTACAGGCAGCTTAGAAACATAAGACTCATTCATGCGACGAATTGCTACCGGTTCACTGCCGTACAGGCAGCTTAGAAATTGTGCGCGGGATTGGGCAAACTACCGTGTCGGTTCACTGCCGTACAGGCAGCTTAGAAAGCCTGAATTATCGCACGGCGGCGCCTGCTCTAGTTCACTGCCGTACAGGCAGCTTAGAAAGCACGATGCGAGGCTTGATTATAACACGATGTGTTCACTGCCGTACAGGCAGCTTAGAAATACAACAGAAAGGGAATATTGTGTAAGGTTTCCGTTCACTGCCGTACAGGCAGCTTAGAAAAGTACTACATTCAGCCGCAGAATATGAGCGCTGTTCACTGCCGTACAGGCAGCTTAGAAAGGGAGAACGGCGGGAAAGAAACGGATTCAGTAGTTCACTGCCGTACAGGCAGCTTAGAAAGCGTTGGTGTTGCCGCTGAAATCATGACTGCGGTTCACTGCCGTACAGGCAGCTTAGAAAACGCCAGGCACGCATCGCGCACGTCTCCGGCGGTTCACTGCCGTACAGGCAGTTTAGAAAGTTGACGACAGCCTCGATCTTGTCGAACTCCGGTTCACTGTCTGTGCGGCCGTTTACCAAAAACGCGTTAAGCAAAAAGGGCCATCCGGCCCTTGTTCACTATGTTAACGCCTTACTCCTGCGATGATTTTTCCGCTTTGCCCGCCATCATGGTCAGGAAGTCATAGCGGCGGCGCAGATCTTCTTCCGCTTGCTGGTACAGCAGCGCGCTCTGTTCCGGCAGTTGGGTGTTAAGGCGGCGGAAACGCTGCTCTTTGAGCAGGGTTTCGCTCAGGCTGCTGGACGGCGGACGGGAGTCCGTGACCAGCGCCGCTTTGCCTTCCTGCGTCCGGCGCGGATCGAAGCGATACAGCGGCCAGAAACCGGTGGCGGTGAGCTGGCGCATCTGTTCATGGCTGAAGGCCAGATCGTAGCCGTGCTCTTCGCACGGGCTGTAGGCGATAATCAGCGACGGACCCGGCCAGGCCTCCGCTTCCTGTATCGCTTTCACCGTCTGGTTCAGCTGTGCGCCCAGCGAAATCTGCGCCACGTAGACGTGGCCGTACATCATCACGTTGATGCCCAGATCTTTGCGCGCTTTGCGTTTTCCCTTTTCGCCGAATTTGGTCACCGCGCCAAGCGGCGTGGCTTTCGACTGCTGACCGCCGGTGTTGGAGTAACATTGGGTATCGAGCACCAGTACGTTGACGTTTTCCGTCAGGCTCATCACGTGGTCCAGCCCGCCGTAACCGATGTCGTAGGCCCAGCCATCCCCGCCGATCAGCCAAATGGATTTTTCGACCAGATGATGGGCATCCGTGGCTAACTCGCGCGCGTCGTCGCCGTCAATATCGGCCAGCAGCCCGCGCAGCTGTTCGATGTGCAAACGGCGTACGTCCGGCGCGATGGCCTCTTCCTGCAGGGCGGCGACCAGATCTTCCGGCAACTGCGGCGCCAGCTTGTTGAGCAGGCGCACGACGCGCGTGCGGTGCTGATCGACGCTCAGCCGAAAACCAAGGCCGAATTCGGCGTTGTCTTCGAACAGCGAGTTGGCCCAGGCCGGCCCGCGCCCGTTGGCGTCGGTGGTCCACGGCGTGGTCGGCAGGTTGCCGCCGTAAATCGAAGAGCAACCGGTGGCGTTCGCCACCAGCAGGCGGTCGCCGTACAGCTGGGTCAACAGCTTGATGTACGGCGTTTCGCCGCAGCCGGAGCAGGCGCCGGAGTATTCGAACAGCGGCGTAATCAACTGCGAGGTGCGAATATCGATGCGTTCCAGCTGCGAACGGTCGATTTCCGGCAACTGCATAAAGAAGTCGAAGTTCTCTTTTTCGACCGTCAGGTTATCCAGCCTTGACGCCATGTTGATGGCTTTGATTTCCGGGTTCTGACGATCTTTGGCCGGACAGACCTCCACGCACAGGTTACAGCCGGTGCAATCCTCCGGCGCGACCTGCAGCACGTATTTCTGACCGCGCATATCGCGCGCTTTAACGTCCAGCGATTGCAGCGCGGCGGGCGACTCGCTCATGGCCTCGGCCGGCACCACTTTCGCGCGGATGGCCGAATGCGGGCAGGCGGCGACGCAGTGGTTACACTGGGTGCACAGCTGCGACTGCCATAACGGGATCTCTTCGGCGATGTTGCGTTTTTCCCAGCGGGTGGTGCCGGTCGGCCAGGTGCCGTCCGGCGGCAGCGCCGAAACGGGCAGGGTATCGCCCAGACCGGCCAGCATGGCGGCGGTGACGGTTTTGACAAAGTCGGGCGCGGCGTCGGAAACCACCGGCGGGCGCTGCGGGCTGTTTGCGTCCACCGCCTGTAGCGGCAGCGATTCCAGCGCGTCCAGCGTGGCGCTGAGCGCGCGCCAGTTGCGTTCCACCAGCTCCTGGCCTTTGCTGCCGTAGCTGCTGGCGATGGCGCTCTTTAATTTATCGACGGCGCTGTCGCCCGGCAAAATTTGCGTCAGATGGAAAAACGCCATCTGCATCACGGTGTTGATGCGCGCGCCGAGCTGGCATTCGCGGGCGATTTTCGCCGCGTTAATGGTATACACCCGCGCTTCGCGCTGGTTCAGCGCGGCCTGCACGTCCTGCGGCAGACGGTGCCACAGATCGTCGGCGCCGTACGGGCTATTGATCAGGAAGATGCCGCCCGGCCTGAGCCGTTCGACCATGCTGTATTTTTCAATAAACTGCCACTGGTGACAGGCGACGAAATCGGCCTGGTCGATCAGGTAAGCCGCGTTGATCGGATGCGGGCCGACGCGCATATGCGATACCGTCAGGCTGCCGGCCTTTTTCGAATCGTATA
Organism: Affinibrenneria salicis; assembly: GCF_008710095.1. The sequence continues at coordinate 34,877 of NZ_VYKJ01000009.1, read as the reverse complement.
CGAAGTAGCCCTGTACGAACATCGGCGTGCTGTTGCCGACGATCTTAATGGCGTTTTTGGTCGCCGAAACGGTACCGTCGCTGCCCAGCCCGTAGAACAGCGCTTCGAGCGAGGTGTTGACCGGCAGGCGCCGATCCGGCAGCGGCAGCGACAGATTGGAAACATCGTCATAAATGCCGACGGTAAAGCGCGGGCGCGGGTTATCCAGCGCCAGCTCATTGAAGATCGCCAGCACGCATTGCGGCGTGAACTCTTTCGACGACAGGCCGTAGCGGCCGCCGATAACGCGCGGCATTGTTGAGCGCTCGCCGCGGGAGAACGCCTCGGCCAGCGCGGTCATCACGTCCAGATACAGCGGCTCGGCCAGCGCGCCGGGCTCTTTGGTGCGATCCAGCACCGCAATGCGCTGTGCGCTGGCGGGGATCGCCGCCAGCAGACGGCGAGCGGAGAACGGCCGGTACAGCCGCACCTTCACCACCCCGACCTGTTCGCCGCTGCTGAGCAGGTTGTCGACCACCTCTTCGCAGGTGCCGACGCCGGAGCCCATCAGCACGACGACCCGGGTGGCCTGCGGATGGCCGTAATACTCAAACGGCTGGTACTGGCGCCCGGTGGCCTCGGCAAAGTCGTTCATCGCCTGTTCGACGTGCTGGCTGGCGTTGTCGTACCAGGCGTTGGTGGCTTCGCGCGCCTGGAAGAAGGTATCCGGGTTGGAGGCGGTGCCGCGGATCACCGGGTGTTCCGGCGACAGGGCGCGCGCGCGATGTTCCTCAATCGCCCGCTGCGGCAGCAACTGGTGCAGCACGTCATCGGTCAGCGGTTCGATCTTATTAATTTCATGCGAGGTGCGGAACCCATCGAAGAAATGAATAAAAGGCAGGCGGCTGTTCAGGCTGGCGATCTGCGAGATCAGCGCGAAGTCCTGCGCCTCCTGCACATTGCTGGCGCACAGCATGGCGCACCCGGTCTGGCGCACCGCCATCACGTCGGAGTGATCGCAGAAGATCGACAGGGAGTGGGTCGCGACGGTACGTGCCGCCACGTGCAGGACAAACGGCGTCAGCTGACCGGCCAGTTTGTACAGCGAGGGGATCATCAACAGCAATCCCTGCGAAGAGGTGAACGAGGTGGCCAGCGTACCGGTTTGCAGCGCGCCGTGTACCGTAGCGATGGCGCCGCCTTCGGATTGCATTTCGACCACGCGCGGCGTATCGCCCCAGATATTTGTTCGATCGTCGCTGGACCAGGCCGCAGCCTGTTCCGCCATCGTTGAACTGGGTGTGATCGGGTAAATGGCGATGACTTCGTTTGTTCGCCACGCCACAGAGACGACTGCGTTGTTACCGTCGGTGGTGATCATTACTTAACCTTTTTTACGGACTTACGCGGAAATAGCGTTTTGATCCGGGTATTATCTCATTTAACCGGCGATTTTATCATAAATCGATCAAAATGGAGTTGTATCAAGGTGTGACGTAAACAGCGGACGGCAGGCCGGCCAGGCGGCGATCGTCTTCCTGCGCCGTCCCGGCAGTGCGGCTGGTCGGCGATCCTGTCATGGGATCTCGGGACGGCGGATGCCGGCTGGGGAATGGCGCTGTCAGCGCGGGCCGCGGCTGCGCCGCCCGTGATTTTTCGCGCCGGTGCTTACCCGAGAAGGCGGGGTTATGCCATACTCCGCGCCGGGATTCGCGTCGGCGTGGCGAAAATAGTGCGCCGTCGCGTTGAGATTCTTCAGTTGTTAAGGACAACGATGATGTCGCAAGGTTATCAATCGACCACGATCTGGCTCTATTCCGCCAAAAACTGCGTGATTATCGCGCTGTGTGCGGGCTTTCTTTTTTTCGGCGTTCCGGCGCCGATGCTGTGGTGCCTGGTAATGGGGCTGGTGCTGCCTGTCGGCGTATCCCTGCGCCTGCATCTGTTGCAGCAGAACAATCGGGTAATTCTGCCAAAGCAGAACTCGCAGTGGATTATCTATGTGCACGGTATTCCGGTGCGGGAAACGCATTCCGATCTGCAAAATCCGTTCTTCCCGCAGCCAGCGCTTCTGCGGCGCTTTTTCCTGTGTGCCTGGAGCCTTAAAGGCGCGCTGCAGCTGGTGTTGATCGGCGCGTTTTTACATCAGTTACTGCGGCAACTGCCGGATAATTCGCTGGTCGCGCTGCTGACGGCCGCGGCCGGCGTGTTGACGCTGGGCTATATGCTCTGGCGACTGTGGCAAACGGCGCAGGCGCTGCAGGCGGCCTGGTCCGGCAACTGGCGGATGGAACAGGGGGATTTTAACGGCGTGGCCTGTTTTCGCGCTCTGGTGGCGCAGAAAGCCGGTACGGATAACCAGCAGTGGCAGCCCGCGCTGGCGCGCTTTTTACAGCTGTAATCCGCCTGACGCAGGCCGGCAAGGGCATACGGCGACGGGCGTCGCTTCGGCGCGGATCGGTTTTCTTTGTCTATTGGCCGCCGGCGGGAGTACAGTTAACGCATGGTTATTGATTCTCGTCAGGAGGGCACGATGTATCAGTCAGTTTTATTACCGCTGGATATCAGCGAGCAGGAATTAACCGAAAAGTCGCTACAGCAGGCGAAGTTCCTGGCCGAAAAGTCGCAGGGCAAACTGCGCTTTCTGTATGTAATGTCCGCAGTGCCGGACTATATTCTGAACCGCTTTAACCCGGAAACCCGTCAGTTTGAAGACACGCTGACCACGGATATTACGCAGCAGCTGAAAACCGTGATCGATCGTCTGGCGTTGCCGGCGGATCGGATCTCGATCAATATCCGTCAGGGATCGATCTATGATGAAATCCTGAAAGAAGCCGAAGAGATCAAGGCCGATCTTATCGTCATCGGTTCGCGCCGGCCGAGCGTGACCACCTATCTGCTGGGTTCCAACGCTTCGGCGATCGTGCGCTACGCCAAAACGTCGGTGCTGGTGGCGCGTTAATTGATCCGTTCGGCGCCGCCGCGATTTCTTGCGCCGCGCCGACAGAGCGGGCGGCCTGCCAGCTTCGCCCGCGCATGAACCTTCGGCGTCGACGATAGTGGTTAGCGCGTCCTTATCGCGCCAGTTCCGCCCGCGCATGAACCTTCGGCGTCGACGATAGTGGATAACATGCCCTTATCGCGTCAGTTCCGCCCGAGCATGAACCTCCGGCGTCGACGATAGTGGATAGCGCGCCCTTATCGCGCCAGTTCCGCCCGCGCATGAACCTCCGGCGTCGACGATAGTGGATAGCGCGCCCTTTATCGCGCCAGCTTCGCCCGCGCATGAACCATCGGCGTCGACGATAGTGGATAGCGCGTCCTTATCGCGCCAGCTTCCACGAGAGCCATCCAATCCGTTTAGCCGCTTCCGCCTCTTTTCCGCCGTCTGGACGCCATTTCCTCACCGCCCGGTTCCGTTTTGCCCGAATCGCTGTCGCGCCGGCGATGCGCCCGCGGTCAGCGCGCGCACGACTCAGCGGGCGGAAAGACGCCGCGCTTTACGTCCGCTGGCCGACGCAAGGTACAACGAGTAGACCTTTACCCCTTCGGAGATGAGCAGCAGCAGGAGATTAAGCAACGGCGGTTCAAGACTGAAATGATGAGCCAGGAGGGTAAACACGGAGATTGACGGCACGATCAGCAACAGACGGAGCGGAAGCTGGAACCAGGCGAAGCGTATCGCCAGCGGGCTTTGTTTCAGGAACAGCGCCGCCGTGGCGATCAACGACAGAAGCAGCAACGCGTGCAGATAGAAAAACAGGCCGCCGATCCAGCTGCCGCCATCCGCCGCCAGCTGTTGATAGCGCAGATAGTCGTCGACCAGCGGTATGTGACCCCGCAGCAGGCTGACCTGGACGAATGAGGACACGGCAATCGCATCCATCACGCCCCAAAACAGAAAAATTTTATTCCTGAAATTCATATTCATCATCCGCCTGAACGGGTTGCCAGTGCCAGGATTTGCCGCCGGACTGCCAGGGATCATCCCCTTCAAGATAGCGCTGTTGGATGATCCGCTCCTGGCCGTAGCGGCGTATAACGGAACGGCGGCGAATATCATCGCGCGTACCCGGCGGCAGGGGCTGCCAGACCTGAATCTTATCTCTGGCGGTATGCTGGTAATCCTTCCCTTCGGAGCCGAACACCCGCCCTTCATCGCCCATGGACGTTAGCCGATTAATCAACATCATAGCAGCGTTTTTCGCCGCCTTATAATCATTATCCCGGGTGACCCAGTGGCCTGGACCGTATTTATCGGTGGTCGGCGCGCTATCGCCGGTTTGGGTGGGTCTGGGTTTGGCGCTGCACATCGACAGCTCATTCTGGTAATGCTGTAACACGGTGCTGCCGAAAAAGTGGGCACTGTCGGCGACGCCCGCATGAACCAGATGACCGTCGCCGGCGATGAAAAAAGGATGCAGGCTGCGGTTCCACGAGCCGTGTTCATCCACCACCACCACTTCGCCGGTATCGATCAGTTTTAACAGCGGGGTTATATCGGCCGAAGGCTGGTTGTGGCTGCAGAATCCCGTACGGCTGCGCAACTGGTAGCCGGGCACGGGAAAAAAATTGTTCGCCGGAGCGTGCACCAGCACGAACTCCTGCGACAGGAGGCGACGAGCGTGGGCGGGCGACAGAATATGGTCATATTTTTCGAGAGAAAGTTTTTCGCAGCGTAAATCCACCAGTCTCATGTTGTTCCTGCTCCGGGTTGATAAACGATAGCGGACATATCGTCGGCCGCGGCGGCTGTACGGTAACGATGCCGGCGATGCTATTATTCTTAACACAAAATAACAAAAATGAAACAGTGGGATCGCGGCATCGGGCGCGAACTGTGCGGCCTTTTGCCGGACGAGCGGCCGCGTTGATGGGGCGCGAGGGGAAGAATGGCGGGTGCGCGGCGCGGTGAAAACGAGCGGGGAATCGTCTGGCGTCGGGAATCGGACGGCGGCGCGTTAACCGTTGCCGCCAGACTGCGGAATCGCTGACCGGTTGTCGCCAGACCCTGAAAAAGTCCAGGGGCCTGACGTCGTGCGGCGTTACGCCTGTTTCAGCCGCGCCGTTTCCGCTGGCTGTATAGACTGCAGAGGAATCTGTCGTTCGAACAGCGCGCAAATGGCCGGCTGGTGGCTGACGGCCAGCACAATGGTTTCCGGCAGCGTCTGGCGCAGCAGCATCAGCAACTGGATGGCGGCGTTGTCGTCCAACTGACTGGTGGCTTCATCCAGGCACAGAAACGCCGGACGCAGCAACAGGGCGCGCGCCAGCGACAGGCGCTGCTGTTCGCCGCCGGACAGCTCCTGGCCCCAGTTTTTTTCCTCGTCCAGCCGCTGCGTCAGATGCGCAAGCCCCACCTGTCGCAGGCAGTGCTGCAGGTGGGCGTCATCGACGGTTTGCTGGCCGGGGTACAGCAGTACCTGCCTGAGCTTATCCTGCGGCAGATAGGGTTTTTGCGGCAGGAACAGGCTGTCGCCCGCCGGCAGCCGGCAGCTTCCGCTGGCGTGCGGCCACAGCCCGGCGATCGTTCTGAACAGCGTGGTTTTACCGGTGCCGCTGGCGCCGGTCAGCGCGCACCATTCGCCGCGGCCGATTTCGAAAGAGAGCGGCGCGAACAGCGCGCCGCCCTGTGGACGACGGGCCGACAGCGCCTGGCAACGCAGCGTCGCCGGGTCGCGCTGACGTTCCGGCAATGCCGGCAACTGATGCAGACTGTGCCGGAAGGTCCACAGTCGTTCGATGGTGGCGGACCAGGTTACCAACTGACGGTAGGAGTCGACAAACCAACCGAAGGCGTCCAGCACGTAGCCGAAGGCGGCCCTGGCCTGCATGATCGCGCCCAGCGTGATTTGGTGCGTCAGGTAGACCGGCAAAACGGCGAATACCGGAATCATCAGACCAAGACGAAAATAGCTGGTGATAAAGGATTCCAGCCGGAACTCCCGGCTCATCAGTTTGCGCCAGTTGTTCACTATCGACTGAAAGCGTTGCTGCATGCGCGTTTGCTCGGCGTTCTCTCCCTGATAGAGGGCGATTTGCTCGGTATTTTCACGCACGCGCAGCAGCGTGGCGCGGTAATCGGCCTCGGCGCGCTGCTTTTCCATGTTCAGACCGTGCAGGCGATGCCCCAAAAAATGAGCAAAAGTGCTGCTGATGAGCGCATAGCCCAGCGCGATCCACACCAGATAACCATAAATGGTCACGCTGTGGCCGCCGATGTTGACGGTTTGTACGCCGGACAGTTGCCACAGAATAACGATAAAGGAAAAAAAGTAGGCGACGTTTTGCAACAGGGAAAGCAGCAGTTCCAGACTTTGCTCAATCAGCAGCCGGATATCTTCAGCGATACGTTGATCGGGGTTGTCCGGTTCGCCGCGCAGGCTGAGCCGGTAGTGTGCGCTGTGGGCCAGCCACGCCCGCTCGAATTTTTGCGTCATTTCAATACGACAACGAATAATCAGCTTTTTTTTCAGCCAGCTGTTGCAGACAATTACCAAAACAAACAGGGCGGTGTAGCTGCCGTAGCGCACGGCGAGCGACAGAATGGAGGCGTTGCGAAAATAGTCCGCCAGCGCATCGAAAAAGTCTTTGCTCCAGTTGTTATACAGCACGCTGACCCATACAACGGACAGCTTCAGCGCGATAATGGTCAGCAGCAGCAGCCAGCTAAAGGCGGCGCGTCGGGTAAACCAAAATGGAGCGATTAACTGATAAAAGCGTTTTAATGTCGGCATCTAAATTAAACCCGCGGCCCGCCGTCGGCGGGCCGCGTTCTGTCGGTAAATAGGCATCGGCGATCAGAAGGTGTATTTCGCCGTCAGCATAAAGTTGCGCGGATCGCCGTAATGGTTGTTGCCGCTGCGGTGACGGTTGTTCAGGTTCTTATAATAGACCTTATCCGTCAGGTTATTGCCCACCAGATTGAAGCTCAGGTTTTTACTGTACTGGTAGGTAACGTTGGCGTTGACCAGGGTGTAACCGCCCTGAGTCAGGCCATAGGCCCGATTGGGATAGGTCGCCGTGCCGGTCTGCGCCGTCAGCCCGGCGCCGACGGTCCACTGACTGAGCGCGCCCGGCAGGTTATAACTGCTGTACAGCTTAAACATATGCTTCGGCGTGCGCGGGCTGTACCCCGCGGCTTTATCGCTCTCTGACGCTTCCAGATATTTACTGTTGGTCAGGGTATAACCGGAAACCCACTGCCAGCCTTCCGCCAGTTTACCGGAGACTTCCATCTCAATTCCCTGGCTGCGCACCTTGCCTTCGGCGCGTGAGCAGCCGCTATCGGGATTCTGACAAACGGAGCTATCCGCTTCGGCAATCGCCCGGTTGGCCTGAATAATGCGGAACAGCGCCAGCGATGCATTCAGATCGCCGTCAAAAAATTCCCCTTTAACGCCGGTTTCGTAATTGGTGCCGGTAATGGCGGGCAATAGGTTACCTTTTTTATCTGGGGCACTTTGTGGCTTATAGATTTCGGCATAGCTTACATACCAGGTGTAATGGTCGGCGAAATCCCACAGCAGGCCGGCATAGGGGACAAACTGATCGCGGACGTGCAGCCTGCTGTGCTCTTTGTCGCTGCTGTTGCGCAGATTATCGTAATAATAGTCATAGCTGTAGGCGCTGTAGCGGCCGCCGAGGATCAGCTTCCAGTCATCGGCCAGTTCCAGCCGAGTGGTGGCGAATAAGCCGCGCTGATAAATATGATATTGATTTCTATAATGCCTATCGTGACTGCCAGAATCCGACCAGTCCGGTTCAGCGACTGAATTGGGGTTCCAGTTATAGATATCAACGCTATTCGTATTAGGGATACGGATAAATGTAGTGTCAAAATTCTCTTTCTGATAATCGCCGCCGAATACCAGTTCATGACTGCGGCCAAATAGTTCAAACGGACCGCTCAGACTGAGGTTGTAACCCCACTGATCGCTTTTGTTGTCATAGTGCAACGCATTGTTTAAGCTGCTGGCGCCGGTCGCGGGATCGACGCCGGTGGTGCCGTTCATAATGCCGATATAGCGCTCTTTGGATGTAGCCCGGGTGTAGTTAAGCGCGCTCTTTAATGTCCAGTCATTGTCAAAATGGTGCTCAAATTCAGCAAACGGATTGATTTTTTCAAAGTTAATCCGGTTCCAGCTGGCGCCGAGAAACGTTGAACGGGAAAGATGTAAATCGCTTTTATCGGTGCCGAACGGCACGCCGTAAAGATCGGGGACTACATCGGTTTTCTGCCAGTTAATACCGGTCGTGAGAGTGGTATCCGGCGTCATATCCCAGGCCAGCGTCCCGAATAACACCTTTCTTTCGCTGCCGACGTAATCGGTGAAACTCTGTTTATCCTGATAGACGCCGACAAAGCGACCGCGCACGCTGGCATCGTCATTGAGCGGACCGGATACATCCGCTTCGCTGCGGTAATTATCCCAACTGCCGGCGGCAACGCTGCCCGATGCCTGAAAATTGTAGGTGGGTTTCTTGCGCACCAGATTGACGGCGCCGCCCGGATCGCCGCTTCCCTGGGTCAGGCCGGAAGCGCCGCGCAGAATTTCCACGCGATCGTAAATCGCCAGGTCGGGGGATTCGCTGGTCGACTGGGATGCATTCATCACGCTGTTTTGCGACGACAGGCTGACGCCATCCTCAGTGATATTATCCATAACGAACGCGCGCGACTCGTACTTCACCTGAAAGCTATTCTGATTCACCACATTGACCCCGGTGGTCTGGCTCATCGCCTCATCCAGTGTGGTCATATTTTGATCGTTCATGCGCTGGCGGGTCACCACGCTGACCGATTGCGGCGTTTCACGCGGCGACAGATTCAGTTTAGTGGCGGTATTCATGCTGCGCGTGGTGTAGGAACCGGTGCCTTCGGTCATGCCGCCGGTGTTGACCTGACCCGTTACCACAATGTTATCGCCGGCCGGAATCTTTTGCAGCAGGTAGCTGCCGCCCGGTTGCGGCACCGCCTGCAGACCGCTGCCGCTCAACAGCGCGGCGAAGCCGTCGGCGACGCTGTAGGCGCCGTTCAGCGCCGGACCTTGCAAACCGGCGGCCAGTTGGGCGTTGCCGGCCAGCCAGACGCCGGACTGCTGAGCAAACTGATTGATTTGCACCACCAGAGGGCCGGCGGGGATCGCGTACTGACGCGCCGCCGGGGCTTCGGCTTGCGCCGTCGCCGGGACCACCATGGATAACGGCAGAGCGCCGCCGAGCAGCGCCCTGATAATCAGCGATAAGCGCAAAGATCCTGCATGAGAAGAAAATACCGACATAATGATTCGCCTTGTGACCCGGAGTAAATAGCTAATCCGTCATCCGTCTGGTCGCAGGTGTACTGGCTTCGCTCTCCCTCCGGCCTCTGAATGGGCCGGGTGTCCGGAGTCTCCCCCGTCGCCGCCTTCCTGCACCTTGAAATCGGAGCGGTTTTAACTATGAATCGAACGAGGGGGGGAAAAGGGGAAGTCAAAACTCATAAATTTTTATTTTTTTTCTGTTCTACCGTTACCCACCAGGAAAAGCGGCGGTTGATACTGACCGGCAGCGCCTGTTCCAGCATCGCCAGCGCGCGATCGGTATCGTGCAGCGGCCAGGTGCCCATCACGCGCAGGTCGGCGACCGCCGGATCGCAGGCGAGGTGACCGCGCCGGTAGCGGGCGAGTTCGTGGATAAAATCGTCCAGCCGCAGGTTATCCGCCCGCAGCATGCCCTGGCGCCAGTCGGCGTCCTGGCTGAAGCTGGGCGTCGGCGATTGCGCGCCGTCACGGCCAAAGAACAGTTGACTGCCCGCCGGTACGCGCAGCGGATCGCCGGCGGCCGGCGTGACTTCAACGGCGCCTTCATAGACCACCAGACGGGTCAGCGCCGGCAACAGGCGGACGCTGAAACGCGTTCCCAGCGCCTGCATTTGCCCCTGCGGGCTGTCAATAAAGAAGGTGCGTAACGGATCGGCGGCGGTTTCAATCAACGCTTCGCCCAGCAACAGGCGCAGCCGGCGCTGGCCGGCGCTGTAGTCGGCATTCAGCGCGCTGGCGGTGTTCAGCCAGACGTGGGTGCCGTCGCTCAGCGTTAACGCTTTAACTTCGCCAGTCTTGCTCTGGTAATCGGCGCTTAGCGCCAGCAACTGATCGCCTGCCGGGGTGTGGCGCCAGGTGGCCCAGGCGAGGAGGGTGCCGGTGGTCAGCAGCGCCGCCAGTTTGAGCGCCCGGCGGCGCCCGGGTTCGGCTGCGGCCTGCGGGCGCAGGAGTACCTCAGCCACCGGCCGCGGCTGTACGTTTTCACGCAGCGGCCGGAAACGCTGGCTGACGTTTTCCACATAATGCCAGGCATGACGATGTTCGTCACTTTCCGCTAACCATTGCTGCCAGAGCTGATACTGCTCATCGTCCGGCACGGCGTCGGTCAGACGCGCATACCAGTTAGCGGCCTGTTGTAGTGCGGCAAAGCCGGGTTTAGCTGACATCGGCGCTTCCGCTCCTGTCGCAGGCAACGAAAAAAAGCACGGTAACATGAATGGATTACGACAGTACAGACTGTTCCGCTTCCAGCAGAATGCAATGCAGCATGGCTTGCGACATATAATTTTTGACAGAGCGCTCGGAAACCTGCAGCTCTTGCGCAATGCGGGCATAGGTCATGCCCTGTACCTGCGACATGATAAACGCGGCGCGCACGTTCTCCGGCAGACTCTGCAGCATGGCATCGACCAGATACAGCGTTTCGAGGATGATGTTATTGTGTTCGGCGGACAGGGCGGCTCTTTCCGGCTGGGCGGCGAGCGCCGTCAGCCAGGCGCGTTCGATTTCACGTCTGCGCCACAGATCGACGCACATGCCCTGCGCCATTACGCTGAGATAGGCGCGCGCGCCCGCGTGGCTGTCGAAACTGCGGGGTTTAACCAGCAGACGCAGAAAAACATCCTGCGCCAGATCGGCGGCATCGCAGATATTGCCCAGTCGTTTGCGTAATACCCCCTGCAGCCAGCCGTGGTGCTGGCGGTACAGCTGGCCTAAATCGGCCGGAGATAATGTATTCGCAGATGGCATGGCGGCGTATATCCAGGCAAAACGTAAAAAAATGTGATGAAGTGCAAATATTACGTGAGAATGATTTTTATTACAAACATAAAGTGGCGGTTTTATCACCAAAATAGAGTGCGCGGCGGCGAGTCGCCGGCTGCGTATCGCGTTGTCCGCTGCGGCGTGATGTAACCCGCCGATCGGGCGGATTGGCGCCAGCGGCGGGCGCGTTCACGTAACTAAAGAGGGCGGCGGAATGATCGCGGCCGGCTATTGCATCGGAACATCCATTAACCGTCCTTCAGTGAATTTTGCTGCCACGCGCTTGCGCAAAAAATCCTCATCCCCGAGTGTCTCCGAAAATTCGCCCTAAGTGAAGAAGATTATCCCGGCATCGGGCATTATTGGGGTCGCCGGTTCGGCGCTGCGAATAACCTTCCGCCGCCGATGCGCCGCGTTTTTTCACCCGTGCTTTCATTAGCTCTGGACATCACTGCGGCAGGCCGTTCTGCGGAATGATGGCCGGATCAGCGCGCCTTTTTCTGAGGCGGGGAAGCGTATACGTCGGGAAATAATAATTTACTTATTGATTGTATGGCTATTTATCTCTCTCTGCCGCAGAGCGCCTCGCACCGGCGTTATGCTATCTCCTTGCGCGATAATGAGGGTGATAATTATTTTTATTATCAAAAAGTGGTTGCTTTTCTTATCGATGGCGAGAGATAACAGGGTATCTGCTATATCAACCGTCAATAAGGGGATAGATATGTCTTTAGCGGGCAAAGTTGCACTGGTTACCGGTGCCGGACAAGGTATCGGCCGTGCTATCGCGCTGCGTCTGGCGCAGGATGGGGCCGATGTGGCATTAGTCGATCTGAAGGATGATAAGATCGAGCAGGTTGCCGCCGAGATTCGTGCGCTAAACAGAAAAAGCGTCACGTTCAAGGCGGATGTCAGCCAGCGTGACGAAGTTTTCGCCGCCGTGGCTTTTGCGGAAAAAGAGCTGGGCGGTTTCGATATTATCGTCAATAACGCCGGTATCAGCCAGACTAAAAGCCTGCTGACCGTAACCCAGGAAGAGATCGAGCGGATCTTCAGAATTAACCTGCAGGGAACGGTGTGGGGGATCCAGGCGGCGGCCAGCAAGCTGCGCGAGCGTAAACAGAAGGGCAAAATCATCAATGCCTCATCGATTGCCGGTCACGAAGGTTTCGCTCTGCTGGGGATTTATTCGGCCACTAAATTTGCCGTGCGGGCGGTGACCCAGGCCGCGGCTAAAGAACTGGCCAGCGACGGTATTACCGTTAACGCCTATTGCCCGGGCGTGGTGGGCACCGACATGTGGGTAGAGATCGACAAACGCATGGCGGAAGAAACCGGCGCGCCGGTCGGCGCCACTTATAAGAAGTATGTTGAAGGCATTGCGCTGGGCCGGGCGGAGACGCCGGAAGACGTGGCTAATTTTGTCTCCTTCCTTGCCGGCTCCGATTCCGATTATATGACCGGGCAGGCGCCGCTGATTGACGGCGGGCTGCTGTACCGTTAACCGGGCGCGGAGGCTGTGCTTACGCGCGGCCTCCGACGCTGCCTTATGCAATGCTATTTATCGGTCACCTCAGGCCATCTCGTTCGGGGTGGCCCTGCGTTGCAGATTTCTTACGGCGCGACGACAAAACTGCTGATGGTCATCATGGGCAGTTTGACTTTAAACATCTGGTCGTTGAGTTTATAGCGCATCTCTTTTTCCGAATAGCTTGGGTTGGCCGAAACGATCACCAGCTCGCCGTTCGGGTTTTTAAACGCCAGCGTACTTTCATCATTTTGGATATCCAGCACCTCGGCGCCCGGTTTTAATAATGCGCTAAAGTGTTTGAGGATATAATACTCAAAGTTGTATTTAACCGTGGTCTGCATTCTGTCAACGGAGATCAACGAATTCTGTTTCCAGCCCCATGTGCTGTTGCCGCTGGCATCCAGGATCATATTCCAGTAAACATAGGCGCTGGCGCCATTATCAAGATAGGTCTTTATCAGACTGAAGGTATAAAAGCCGGAGAAGATATCGTTCTCGCCTTTACCGCATTCCGATTCGGTTTGCACGATTTTGACCTGCGGATAGCGCTTATGCGTTTCCGCAATGGCGTATTTACCGTCCCACTGATAGCCGATACCGCCAATTTTATTTTTTAACGCCGGATCTTCCAGCGTGGGTTCGGCATACGATTTATAATCGCCGTAATTGATGGTGCCGAGCCAGGCCTGGGCGCTCTGTTTATCTTTTTCAAACTGCGGGATCAGATAATCGCGCAGGAAAGTACGCATCTCCTCGCCGCTCCATAAGCTCGACGGGAAGTCCTGGCAGGCGGCCGGCTCATTCTGCAGGTGCAAAGCGTCGATCTTGACGCCTTCCTGCTGATAAGCCGAGATAAATTTTGATAGGTACAGCGCGTAGACCCGTTGGTTTTCCGGTTGCCAAATCAGGTGGGCATCGGCCTTATTGCCGCGGCAGCCGTAGTGCTGGTTCGCCTTCATCCAGGCGGGCGGCGTCCAGGGCGACGCCATGAAGTCCATGTCCGGTTTATATTTCATAGCGGCTTTGATGTAGGGCAGAAGGTATTTTTTATCCCGTTCGATGGAAAAGTTTTTCATGGCGTAATCGCCGGCGCTATCGTTGAGCGAGTAATAATCCATGGAAAAGTCATTCGCGCCAATCGGAATGCGTCCAATATTCAGATTCAGCCCGTCGCTGGAAAACAGCGATTTGATGATCGCCTGTTTTTTTTCTTCCGGCAGCGCGGAGATGGCGTCCCAGCCTTTTTCATTAAACGCGCCGCCAAAGCCGTCAAATTTCTGGCGCGTTTTCTCTGCATCGATATTAATGACCCGGTAATCGCTGCCGTCGAATTTTTCCCATTTCAACGCGGGCATATTTTCCCAGTTAATAATATCGTTTTTTTGTTCATTAAATCCTGACTGTATCCACGCGACGTTATTGGCCATGACGGCGGCCGGCGTTAATAAGGCGAAGATAAGGAGCAGATTGAGCGGATGTTTTCTCATTGTTTTTTCCTTCTGATAAATGAACCCAATAAATTTCGGCGGCGCCGTTATCCCGCTTGCTGATATCAGCGCTATTTTTGGGCAAAAAAAAACCTAAGTGCACAACGAACGCTGTTCGCTATGCGCTTAGGTTTTGCCTGATCCCGAAGGTCGGTAACAATCCGCACGACACTTGTATGCCCGGCGCGTCTGAATTTCAAGCCGGTGCGTAAGAATTGTGATCGGTCTCGATTAATTCGCTACAGCGCCGTCCGCCGTCAGTCGGAACCGCGCCGCCCGTTTTTTTCCATAGCACGCAGAGTGAGCTATACCTGGTAAAAAGGCTATTATTTGAACTTCGTCACAAGTTCTGTGTGGAATTGATCAATTCCATTGCCTTTTCTTTTTGCCAGAACGAACATTGTTACCGGTAACAATGTTCGTTCTGACCCATCTGACTGGAGAGCCGGGCGTAAGCTGGCGTGTATTGATCAATGAATACTGAACAGAAAAAAGCACACCACGTTTTTATTTTGATGGGCGTATCCGGCAGCGGCAAGTCCGCTCTGGCCAGCGCCATTGCGGCGCAACTGGGCGCAGCCTGTCTTGATGGCGACTTCCTTCACCCGCGCGCCAACATCAGCAAAATGGCTGCCGGTCATGCCCTCAACGATGAGGATCGCGCGCCGTGGCTGCAGGCGCTGAACGACGCCATTTTCGCCATGCAGCGTACCAACGCGATATCGCTGCTGGTTTGCTCCGCGCTGAAGGAGTCCTATCGCGATAAGCTGCGCGCCGGCAATCAGAACGTGTCGTTTATCTACCTGAAAGGCAGTTTCGAAGTGATTGAACAGCGCCTGAAGGCGCGCAAGGGACACTTCTTCAAACCGCAGATGCTGGTTACCCAGTTTGAAACGCTGCAGGAGCCGGGAGAACAGGAAACGGATGTCTATACCGTTGATATCAAACAGCCGTTGGACGGCGTAGTGGCGGATGCCGTGAAGATTATTCAGCGGATCATAGGATAAATCATAATGAGCACGCCGACATTAGTGTTAACCGCGGTTGGTTCAGTCCTGCTGCTGCTGTTTCTGGTGATGAAAGCGCGGATGCATGCCTTTGTCGCTTTGCTGCTGGTCTCCGTCGGGACAGGTCTGTTTTCCGGAATGCCGCTGACGGATATCGCCGCCACGATGGAAAAAGGCATGGGCGGCACGCTCGGTTTTCTCGCCGTCGTCGTCGCACTGGGCTCCATGTTCGGCCGTATCCTGCATGAAACCGGCGCGCTCGATCAAATCGCCCGGCGCATGGTCGGCTGGTTCGGCGAAAGTCGGGCTTATCTGGCCATGGGGATTGTCGGCTTGATCTGCGCGCTGCCGCTATTCTTTGAAGTGGCTATAATGTTGCTGATCGGTATGGTGTTTGCCGTCGCCCGCCGCACCGATGGCAACCTGGTGAAGCTGTTGATCCCGCTGTTCGCCGGGGTGGCCGCGGCGGCGGCGTTTTTACTACCGGGGCCGACGCCGATGCTGCTGGCTTCGCAGATGCATGCCGATTTCGGCTGGATGATCGCCATCGGCCTCGCGGCCGCCATTCCCGCCATGCTGGTGGCCGGGCCGCTGTTTGGTCGTTTCATCAGTCAGTATGTTACGATCCCTGTCCCGCAGAGCGAAATGAGCGAGCCGGAACTGAGCGGCGACGTCATGCCGTCATTCGGCTTTAGCGTCGCGCTGGTGCTGTTTCCGCTGGTGCTGGTGGGACTGAAAACCATCGGCACGCTATTCGTGCAACAAGGTTCCACGCTGTATGACTGGATGGAACTGATTGGTCACCCGTTTATTTCTATTCTGCTGGCCTGCCTGCTGGCGATTTACGGGCTTGCCTGGCGCCAGGGCATGAGCAAAGAGCGGGTGATGGAAGTCTGTTCCGCCGCGCTGCAGCCGGCCGGCATTATCCTGCTGGTGACCGGAGCCGGCGGCGTATTTAAACAGGTGCTGGTCGACTCCGGCGTCGGTCCGGCGCTGGGTAATGCGCTGATCGACACCGGATTGCCCGTTGCGCTGGCCTGTTTTGTGCTGGCTGCCGCCATTCGTATTATTCAGGGTTCGGCGACCGTGGCCTGTCTGACGACGGTCGGCCTGATTATGCCCGTGGTCGAGGTTCTAAACTTCGATAGCGCGCAGAGAGCCGCGCTGTCCGTTTGCATTGGCGGGGGCGCGATTGTGTTCAGCCACGTGAACGATGCCGGTTTCTGGCTGTTTGGCAAGCTGACCGGCGCAACGGAATTACAGACGTTGAAAACATGGACGGTTATGGAAACCATTCTTGGCACCACCGGCGCGCTGGTCGGCATGATCGCCTTCGCTCTGCTGTGAGCACTATTGTGAATATCCGTCATCTTTCAGGCTGCTGGCGCGCAGGTCGCGCTCAGTTATTAGGTCCATTGCGGCGCCCGGCTCCGACGGGCCCGGCAAATGAGACGTCCGGCGCGCCGATCTGGGCCGATGAGGCCGGATCGGCTCGCTCGCCATTTTCCCGCATTCCGAATGCCTGTTGGATATAGTTGATTGATTTAAAATAAAAAACGTCAATGTCGTGCGGCATGTGTCGTGTAAGGAAGGTATAGTATGAATCCCACCGTATCGCGTATTACTCAGCGTATAATTGAACGCTCTCGCCAAACGCGCGGCAGCTATCTTGAACGTATCAACGCCGCCTGTGGCCAGACCGTGCACCGTTCTCAACTGGCGTGCGGCAACCTGGCGCATGGCTTCGCCGCCTGTCAGCCCGACGATAAAGCCGCCCTGATGAACATGCTGCATAACGATATTGCGATTGTGACGTCGTATAACGATATGCTGTCGGCCCACCAGCCTTACGAAACCTATCCGCAAAGGCTCAAACAGGCGCTTCATCGGGTCGGCGCCGTCGGGCAGGTGGCGGCCGGCGTGCCGGCGATGTGCGACGGCGTAACCCAGGGGCAGGACGGTATGGAACTGTCGCTGATGAGCCGCGAAGTTATCGCCATGTCGGCCGCGGTGGGGCTATCGCACAATATGTTCGACGGCGCGCTCTATCTGGGCATCTGCGATAAGATTGTGCCCGGGCTGGTGATGGCCGCGCTGTCGTTCGGTCATCTGCCGGCGATCTTTGTGCCCGCCGGTCCAATGCCGAGCGGCCTGCCGAATAAAGAGAAGGTGCGCATTCGCCAACTGTACGCGGAAGGCAAACTTGACCGCCACGCCCTGCTGGAGTCGGAAGCCGCCTCCTATCACAGCGCCGGTACCTGTACTTTTTACGGCACCGCCAACTCCAATCAGATGGTGGTAGAGGTGATGGGGCTGCATTTACCTGGCGCGTCCTTTGTTCAGCCGGGTACGGCGCTGCGCGACGCCCTGACCGATGCGGCCGCCAGCCAAATCACCCGCCTGACGGAGAATTCCGATAACTTCATGCCTGTCGGCAGACTGGTGGATGAGAAAGTGGTAGTGAACGGCATTGTGGCGCTGCTGGCCACCGGCGGCTCCACCAACCACACCATGCACCTGGTCGCGATGGCGCGCGCGGCGGGCATCCTTATTAACTGGGATGACTTTTCCGAACTGTCCGACATCGTGCCCCAGCTGTGCCGTATCTACCCTAACGGCCCGGCCGATATTAACTATTTCCAGGCCGCCGGCGGCGTGGCGGTGCTGATGCGCGAACTGCTGAAAGGCGGGCTGGTGCACGAAGATGTCAATACCGTGGCCGGCTTTGGTCTGAGTCGTTACACCCATGAGCCGTGGCTGGATAACGGCAAACTGAGCTGGCGTGAAGGGCCGAAGGCGTCGCTGGACGATAGCGTGATCGCCAGCATCGAAAAACCCTTTGCTCACCACGGCGGCACCAAAGTACTGACCGGCAATCTGGGCCGCGCGGTGATGAAAACGTCGGCGGTGCCGGTTGAGAATCAGGTAATTGAAGCGCCGGCGGTGGTTTTTCATAGCCAGCACGATGTCGGCCCGGCATTCGACGCCGGCAAGCTGGATCGCGACTGCGTGATCGTGGTGCGTTACCAGGGACCGTGCGCCAACGGTATGCCGGAACTGCATAAACTGATGCCGCCGCTGGGCGTGCTGCTGGATCGCGGCTATAAAGTGGCGCTGGTGACCGACGGTCGTTTGTCGGGCGCGTCCGGCAAGGTGCCGTCGGCGATTCATGTCACGCCGGAAGCCTATACCGGCGGCGTGCTGGCTAAACTGCGCGACGGCGATATGGTGCGCGTCAACGGCCAGACCGGGGAGCTGAGCGTGCTGATTGACGATGCGGAGCTGGCCGCGCGGACGGTGGAGAAACCGGATCTTTCCGCGCAGCGCATCGGCTGCGGACGGGAATTATTCGGCGCTCTGCGTGAACAGCTGTCGGGCGCAGAACAGGGCGCGACCTGCATTTCGTTCGACTAATCTCGTCCGCCTGACGCGCTGTTGCTCCGCGCGTCAGGCGCCGGTGATCACCAGCAGATAGCGGCACACATCGTCCGTGCGGTTGCTGAAGGTGACCGGCTGGTTGACGTCGAAATTCAGGCAGTCGCCGGGCGACAGGGTAAAATGCTCATCGCCGTAGTCGAGCTGCAGGCTGCCCTCAATTAACCATAGCCGCTGTTGATACACGTTGTTGCTCCAGCGCGGGTAGCTGATGCGCGTTTGCCCCGGCAGGCTGATTTCCACCATCTCCAGCCCGCTGTCGGCCTCTCTCTCCGTCACCTGGCGGCGGATATAGCCCAATTCCGGATCGCGCCAGGTTTCTTGCTCGTGGCGCTGCCGCAGGCGTTGCGCCGGTTCGACGGGGCCGGTCAGCAACTGCGTTACCGGCACCCCCAGTCCCGCGGCCAGCCGCCCCAGCAGCGTGGCGCTGGGGCTGCTTTCACGCCGCTCGATTTTGGAAATCATCGCCTTACTGACGCCCGACAGACGCGCCAGTTGCTCAATGCTGAGATTTTTTTCCCGTCGCAGCTGATTAATCTGTTCGGCGATGATGTCATCGATTGACATGTGCAAACCTCTTTGTTTAATTTAGTGGAATAAAGTCCACTATAGTGAATGTTAGCGGTGGATTTCAAGAGGCGGGCAGGCGGCCGGCGGAGCATTTTCTGCCGTTTTGCCGGCTCAGTGACCGGGACGGATCAATACCGTCGTCATCCGGCCGATGACAGAGATAAACGAAGAATGATGAAACAGGTAAATTGTACTGAACAGCGTCACGCCGCGCAGATTCTGGCGATTTTTAATGAGGCCATTCTGAATTCCACCGCGCTGTATGACTATCACGCCCGGACGGATGACGATATGCGGGCCTGGTTTGCGGCGAAGAGTAAAAATAATTTGCCGGTGTTCGGCATCGAAGATGAGCAGGGCAACCTGCTGGGCTTCGCCACTTACGGGGCATTTCGCGATCGGCCCGCGAATAAGTATTCGATTGAGCACTCTATCTATGTACACAAAGACGCCAGAGGGCAGGGCATTGGCCGCCGCTTGCTGAATGAACTGATCGAGAGCGCGAAAGCGCAGGGATTCCATACGTTGATCGGCGGCATTGATGCGGAAAACCACGTAAGTATCGTCATGCATGAAAAGGCGGGCTTCCGGCATGCCGGCACGATTGCCCAGGCCGCGTTCAAATTCGATCGCTGGCTGGATCTGGCGTTCTACCAGTTGATTCTGGATACGCCGCAGAACCCGGTGGCGGACTAACGCCGGTCGGGGGCCGCAGCAAACCCTCTGCCCGTTCAGGCGGAGGCTGCGGCGACAAGAGCGGGCAGGTCGGCCGGCAGGTTTCTTGTTGCGTCGTCGCGAGTGGCGCCCGCCGGACTTACAGCCGGATCGATTTGCCCTTCGCCCACTTACGCAGACGGGCGCGCGCGTTGGCGTAGGGCGATGCGGTGTTGAACTGGATCATGCGGCCGAGCGTCCATTTGTCATACCAGGCTCTGCCGTACAGCGTGGGGTCGTCGCTGCTTGCTATAAATTGCACGATGCGCCGCTTCGCCTGCTCCAGCCGTTCGAGACGCTGCGCCCAGTCTAGCCCGGCGTAATCCGCATAAAATTTTTGCGCCAGCTGGCCGAGCTGGTTCCATTTGAACCCGGTTTCCGGAAAATCAATCGGCTGGCCCGACTGATGATGCTCCAGCCATTTCAGCACCAGCTCATTCCAGCCGATCAGGTAAGCGATAAGATCGGCGGGGCTGATGAGCGTTCCCTTCGCATGCCCTTCCAGCGAGATTTCATTAACCGCCGATGCGGGCAGCGCGCGCACATCGCGCAGCAGCCGGACATAGTTCTGATCAATGGCCGTTAACAGCTCTGCCTGAGTTTGTGGAATCGCCATTTTTTCTCCCTGTGTGGTGCGGACTGATCCTGATACGGTCAGTCTAATGCCGACGACGCCGGCAGACCAGCGGCGCTATAAAACAATAATTGACCATTCGTTAAAGAATGGCCTATGCTAACGAACATGGCGCGCGGTGAAGGCGCGCTGAACGACAAGCGGAGAGGCGATGGGCGGCAGACCGAGAGAGTTTGATGAGACGGCGGTACTGGATGCGGCGATGAACGTGTTCTGGTCCAACGGCTATGCCGGCAGCTCGGCGCAGGCGCTGGTGGATGAAACCGGGCTGGGGCGCGGCAGTTTGTATAACGCGTTCGGCAGCAAGGAAAATCTGTATCACCAGGCGCTGCAGCGCTATCAGGCGCTCGGCTTACAGACGCAGACGCAGATTCTGGAGGGCGAGGGAAGCGTGCGTGCGCGGCTGCGCGCGCTGCTCGAATGGGGCATCGAGAGCGATCTTGACCCGGAGCAACGGCGCAGCTGTATGGCGCTGAGCGCCGCGCTGGAGCGCGCAGGCAAGGACCCGGAGGTGGCGCGCATTACCCGCCGTTACGTAATGAAGCTGGAACAGGCGCTGTGCCATGTTTTTGCCCTGGGGCAGCGCAGCGGCGAACTGGATGGCGCACAGTCCGCCCTGGTATGCGCCAGAGCCTTTCTGAGCAGCTATTACGGACTGCGTATTCTCGGCCAGTCTATGCCGGATCGCGCTTTTTTGCAGGACGTGGTGGAAGGGATCCTGAGCCGGCTCTGAACGGCCGGCCACGCGGTATTGTTGATTCGCGTCTCGCGGCCGAACGAGGGGAAAGGAGAACGGCGCAGCAACCGCGCCGCATGGTTCTGACGCCGTATACCGTTCGTTCAGGATCAAATTGACTCGCCCGGGTATATTCCGCGCCTTATCCGGTCAGGCGCGGCGTATCGCGGTCTTTTTTTTGTTGGTTAGTTTAATGATCGTTACAAAATAGGGGGAAGTTATGCCGCTGGTCGTTTATATTCTCGCTCTCACGATTTTTTCTCTGACCACCTCCGAATTTATGGTGGCCGGTATGATGCCGGCGCTGTCCGATGCGCTGGACGCTTCACTGACGCAGATCGGTCGGTTGATCTCGCTGTACGCCGCCGGAATGGTCGTGGGGGGGCCGCTGTTGACGCTGACGCTGTTGCGGCTGCGCGTGTCGAATAAAAAGGCGTTGCTGTGGCTGCTGTCCGGCTACGCGCTGGCGCAGTCGGTTGCGGCCATGTCGGGTAGCTATCCGCTGATGGCGGCCGCGCGCGTAGTGACCGGCGTTGTCGGCTCGGCCTGCTTCGGCGTCGCGCTGGCGATTTGCGCCGAGCTGGTTAGCCCCGGCGAACGCGGGCGCGCCGCATCGGTGGTGGTCGGCGGCCTGATGCTGTCGGCGGTATTCGGCGTGCCGATGGCCTCGCTGATGGAACAGTATGCCGGCTGGCGCGCCAGCTTCTGGCTAATTGTTGTGCTGACGCTGGCGTGCGCGCTGATCATCGCGCTCCTGGTGCCGGCGCGTGCGTCGTCGTCGACCGGGCGGGTGGCCGACGAACTGGCGCAGTTTAGCAACCGTCACCTGTGGGCGGCCTATGCCAGCAGCGGGCTGATTATCGGCGCGACTTTCGCCGCATTCAGCTATTTTATCCCGATTCTGACCGGCGTCAGCGGCTTCAGCCCTTCGGCTATGCCGTGGCTGTTTGCGCTATACGGCCTGGCGAATGTGGCGGGCAATATGCTGTGCGGCCGTTACGCCGACCGATATACCCTGCCGATCCTGGCCGGCGGGCTGTCTGTATTGACTCTGGCATTGCTGCTGTTTGCTCTGTTTGCCTATCAGCCGGGCATAAGCCTGGCGATGGTGGTCGTTATCGGACTGACCGGCGTTTCGCTCAATCCGGCGATGATTGCTCGCGTGATGAAAACGGCGCATCCGGGCGCGCTGGTCAATACGCTGCACACGTCGGTGATTAATATCGGCCTGGGGCTGGGCGCGTTTATCGGCGGGCTGGGCATTGAACGCTGGGGGCTGACCTTTCCCCTCTGGATCGGCGCGTTGCTGGCGCTAGTCGGCTTGCTCAGCCTGGTTCCGTATCTGAAGCCGGTTTCGTCCGGCGGGCGCCCGGCCTGGCGGGAATAATGACGCGATGCCGCGTGGATAAACCGGCTCGCGTCGCCGTCATATCCGTGTCATTAACCTCTCATCAGCGTGACACGCGCGCTGTTTACCCTGTACGGCAGTGGATCTGTCGCGTCGCGCTGAGTTCCGGCTGATGCGGGGGCCGCTGCCATCGGGCGGGGTACACTGGCGTCAGCAGTCGGCAGACGCGCGCGACAGCGGCCACGTTAGGGCGCCTCCAGCGATGGAGCCGGCGAGTCTGGGACGACCCTCAACCATGTCTAACTGGCGGGACGCGGCAGCGGCGGGTTCCGCATTAATGAAGCGGATAACATGACTGACTTTTTTTCTCATAGCGTAAGCGAACGGCTACAGCAGGCCGTTGAACTGATTGGTCAGGCGGGGAAGATGGCGCTGAGGGCCTTTCAGCAAATATCCCCTGAGCAGATCCAGTATAAAGGGCCGCAGGATTTTCTTACCCAGACCGATACCGAGATCGAAATCTACCTTAAACAGCAGCTGCGGCAGCATTTCCCCATGGATGAGGTGCTGGGAGAAGAAACCGGCGGGGAGCTGAGCGACAGCATGTGGGTGCTGGACCCGATTGACGGTACCGCTAATTTTGCTCGCGGTATTCCTCATTTTTGTCTGGCGCTGGCTTATCTGCTGCAGGGTAAAACCCAGTTCGGCATTATTCTCGATCCCTGCCACCAGGATCTCTATATCGCGCAGCTCGGACGCGGTGCGACCCTGAACGGTCGGCCTGTCCGTGTATCCGCCACCGAAACCTTTTCCGTCGCCAGTCTGGAACTGGGCTGGAGCGCGCGGATAGCGAACGCCCGCTATCTTTCGCTGCTCGATGGATTGATGCGCGCCGGAGGCAACGTGCGACGCGGCGCCTGCGGGGCGCTGGGACTGGCCTGGGTGGCGACCGGGCGTACCGACGCTTATCTCGAACTGCACATGAATCCATGGGATTGCCTGGCCGGCATGCTGCTGGTGAGTGAAGCCGGCGGTGCGATCAATGATTACCTGGCGGCGGGCGGACTGGAGCGCGGCGGTAAGGTAGTGGTCAGCAATCGGGCGCTGGCCGGGCAGATCGGTCATATTGCCGATGTCCCGCTGAAAATATCGCACGACTGAGCGCCTTTGCGCCAGCGGGAGGCCGGCGCTGCCCTATGCGGCGTTCCGCCTGTGCCGCAGGGTATCCGGCAGGCCGCCGCGCAATCTATTAGCGATAAAATTCATCCTGATGCTGAAAACGATATTCCTGGGTAATCACGCCGTGGCCGCAGGACGCCGCTTTGCGGTCGATAACGTGGACATTGGCGTGCGGGGGCACATTGCCGATTAACGCGCTCATGGCGTTGAATACCTCGCGCTGATACTGCGCTTTTTGTTGTTTGCTGCAGGTCTCGGCGACGATGGTTACCTCGACGCGAAAGGAACGTTGCACCCCATTCGGCCAGACTGCGTCCGTCGATAAACCCGTCGTTTTCCGGCTGATGGCGTACGATAACCATCGTTTCATGCTTATTTTTGCTGAGAATCGGGCTGGTCAGATCCGTAACGGCCAATGCACATTTTTTGCCGGGCGCCGCGTTTTTTCGCCAGACCGCGTTAGCGCTATCCCCGGCGTAGCTGCCCCCCTTAACGTTAATATCGATAGCCAACAACAGATTCCTTATGCGGTGTGCCACAGAGAAGCGACAATCGGGTGACGGCGTCTCAACGCCGGATTCCGTCGCCGTGCACGCGGTATGTCTGACACCCGTCTGAGGCCGCTGAGCCCGCCGTCGGGGCCGCGCCATGCGGGCGCCGGTTATTTTGTAATAAAAGCGCAACCGGCCGAACATTCTTTCCAACCTTTGCTACGCTTAATCTTGTTCTTTGCAATTGGCTGAGGAGTAAACATGTTCGGAAAAGCAGAAGATAAAGTAAAGGAAGCGGCGGGTGCCGCTCAGGAATCTTACGGTGAGGCGACGGACTCTCCCGAGCATCAAATTAAAGGCGCCGCCAGGAAATATGCCTCTCAGGCCAGCTATGCCGCGCGCGATGCCGCCGACGTAGTAAAAAGCAAGGTGGAATCGAACCCGCTGGCCGGGGTCGCTGTCGCAACCGCCGTCGGTATTGTGGTCGGCTTCCTGCTGGGCCGTAAATAACGCCTGTCCGGCGCACCGATCGTCGCCAGGGCCCGCAATGCGGGTCCTTTTTTATTGCTAACTGAAAACCACGTCTTACATTCTACGGGCGTGGTTAGCGACAGGTTTTGGCTCTGCCTTGTCGTCTTTGGATTTAAATATGACAGGACTGGCAGAGACTTTTTTAGGGTTTTGGTTCGCCCTTTTAGGACGCAACCAATGCCGCCTTCTATGAAGGTGGACCTTTACCTTAGCCTGCGTCTGGCCGGACGCAGGCCGCTTCTCCCGTCGGGGCGGCGCCTGATTCTTCAGTGGTTGCCCTGTTTCTGCTGCGATATGGTCGCTCTTCCGTGCAGATCGCCGGCGGCGGGTTCACGGCGTCAGTCGACACAGCAAGTTTTTGATCCAGCTATGGGCTTCCGGTCGGTTACTTCTGCGGTGGCTATAGATCTTGACGCGCCAGGAGGGTACCGCGAAAGGAAGGGGATGAATGCGCAGGGGCAATATTTTGCTAAACAGTCGGGCCACGTTTTCTGGCATTGTCATCAGCATGGCGGAGCGGGCGACGACAAAGGGCGCACTCATCATTGACGGCGTTTTGAGTACGATGCGGCGCTGATGGCCGAGTTTATCCAGCGCGTAATCGATAACGCCGCGCGGCTCATTCCACGGCGTGACCACCAGATGCCTGGCCTGCAAATAACGCGCGAGCGTCAGGGGCGTGTCGGCCGGATAATCCGCCGCGGAAATCACCACATAACGGTCTTCAAGCCAGTCGATCTCTTCAATTTCCCGGCTGCCGGGATGATGGATTTCGCTGAACCCCAGTGCGAAATCGATCTTGCCCGCCAGCAGCTCATTAATCGCCACCTTTTGTTGAGCATAGATCAGATTAAATTTGATATTGGGCGCAAGCGTTTCTATTTTTTCCATCAGCGAGGGAAAAAGAGTAAATGCCGTGTAATCGGTGATGGAAAAGGTAAAACTGTCGCTGCTGTTGGCCGGATCGAAACGCGGGCGACGTTCCAGCCCCGCCGACAGCTGCGCCAGACTACTGGCAACAGGTCCTGCTATCTGTTCGGCAAATACCGTTGGCTGCATGGTATTGCCCACGCGAAAAAATAGCTCATCCGCAAAGGTGCCGCGCAGGCGAATCAGGGCGTGGCTGACCGCCGAGGCGCTCATCGCCAGCTCCTGAGCGGTTGCCGCCACCGAGCGGTTTCGATAGACGCTGTTAAAGATCACCAACAAATTTAAATCGATACGGCGCAAATCCAGATGCATATTGTTCATCAACCAATGTGAAAAATGCAGTTCATACAGTATTTTTTATCGGATAGCATAATCCACCTCAAGCATGAACGTTGTTAATTATGGAAAAAAAATGAAGATAGATATTTATCCGGCCAGCAAATCAGATGCGGGCGTTATATTGGATCTTATTATTGAACTGGCGGAATATGAAAAGGCCCGGCATGAGGTCGCCGCATCGCTACAGGATATTGAAGACTCCCTGTTTGGTCCGGATGCCAAAGCGGAGACGCTGATTTGCAGCATAGACGGGCAGGCGGTCGGCTATGCGATTTTCTTCACCAGCTACTCCACCTGGTTGGGTAAAAACGGCATTTATTTAGAAGACTTATATATCGCGCAAAAATTCCGTCACGCCGGCGCCGGCAAAGCGCTGCTCGGGCATATCGCCCGGCTCGCGCGGGAAAGGAAATGCGGCCGACTGGAATGGAGCGTGCTCGACTGGAACCAGCCCGCCATCGACTTCTACCGCAGTATTGGCGCCTTGCCGCAGGAAGAGTGGGTACGCTATCGTCTGGACGATCAGGGCATTGAAAAATTCGCGACAGCGCAATAAACGCGGCGCGTGATTTTGCGCTGGGGGAATCTAATTTTTCAACGTAACATCATGATAAATAATTTCTAATTCAGACTTTGTTTGTAAGACTAAACGTGAGCCTGCGAATAAGATCAACGCTGTTATATGATGGGGAGCACCACCACAGTTGGCTATTCCCTCTATGGATATTTATTGTTCAATTAATTTGCAATGGCGCAATAAAAAGATTTTATAAAAAACTGTCCAGCCTCTTCACCTGAGAGTTTTATGATTAATAATCAATATATTAATGGGTGATGAGTTAGTGAACAGGTGAACAGGTGAACAGGTGAACAGGTGAACAGGTGACGAGTTACTCATCACCTTTCCTGTGAATAACAACGATAAAACCGGCCCGAGCCAGTTTTATCGTTGCTGGTGTCTATCAGGCATATCGTATTCTGGCAGCCAGCAGGCATAGAGTTGATAGCGTTAATGATAATGTGTCGGGTCAGGCTGTGTCCCGCAATTCATTTTCGCTGACTGACGATGAGAGAAATGCATTAATGTTTGTTTGTTTGTTTGTTTGTTTGTTTGTTTGTTTGTTTGTTTGTTTGATCTGCTTTTGTGTATTTTTACTGCTGACCCTTGTCAGGGGTGTGCGATTTTACATCGGTTAGGTAATTGTGGGACACAGCCTGGTCTTTATCCAGTTCGCTCGATAGTCGGGATAATTCGCTTTGAATGTTTTTACGCCTTTTTTTAATTAGAGACTTCCGCGGGAGTATTTTTTCTAGAATTGTTGGTTTTTTATGCAAATGGCGAAGCACCAATTCTTTTACTTCTTCGGGTTCCCAGCCATCCATAACCGGAGTAGGGTTGAATAGCAGATTTCCCAGTAAAGCGGGCGCCACTTCGTTATCAATTATCTGAAAAATGGTTTCCCTGGATAAACCAGATTCTTTCAGCACCTTGACCATCCATTGATAGTCATAGTCCTGTAACTCACGCGCAGTGAAAAGATCGGACAAGGCATGCCATACCAGCACTCGTTTTGACAATTCGTGATCGCTTAGTTTCATGCACAGATTTTCCCTTTAAGGCACCGTATAAATTGTTCCATATAACATTTTTGTGCTTGCTGCAGCCAGTACTCCACCTATCAACGCTGCGACGCTGACGCATATCGGAGCGGTGGCGTCGCAAACGCCATAGCCGCAACACCTGCTCCAGCAGCCGATTCCCTGGCAATCCCTGCCGTGGCGACAGCGCCCTGATGACGTGTTTCCGTTGCTTTATCTTCATCTTCAGCCTGGAAAATGTCATAAGTGTAAGCATACAGGTAGAACTGTATTGACGAACGCGAACTATTCAGCAGGCAGGATGACGCGACATGGATGCAGTCGCTGACACGTCGTTGCAGTCGTCGCGACGCTGGGGGAGTCTGAATTGGTTGCGTAACTTGTTGTTTAATTTTTTGTAATCTTCAATTCAATTTTCAATTTGGTCCCATTATTGGTCCTAAAAGAAAATGTCAGGTTTTTTGCAGGGGAGGGGAGGTTACAGTAGAAGTCTCTTCGTCTGTGAGATTAGCATTTTGCTTTCCTTTAGTCTGCTCTGTATTTAGGCGTTTATTTCACATTAGTTTTTAGCAAGCCGGTAGAGCGCCTTGCTCGCAGAATATCCACTATGGAAATATAGGGGGTTTGTTCTTGCCACGAAAATCCCTTTTGGTCGATACGGACAAGCCCGTATTTTTCGACAAGAAAGTTCACCGCATCGCTGAGCGATACTCCAGCATCAATATGTTCTCGTATGGTGGTTTCATTACTGAACGGTGTGTCATTCAACGTCAGGCCATAGTGCTGCGATAACAGATGAGTCAGCAGCCGTTGCCAGGTTTCAACGGGTGACAGATTGGGCTGAGTCGCCCGTGTCGGGTGTGATGATAAGGTTTGCATGATGTTTGCTCTATGAGTTTAAGAGATAAGCGTAGAGTTGATGGGGTTCATGCTGGTCGGGATAAATAGCGATGTAGACATAGCCACAGGAGCCGAGTGTGTCAGCTTCGCAAGTCAGTCTATTGTGATATAGCGTGATGCGGTGATGATAGCGGGAGGTGAGCTCACCGGAAACGAGCATCAACTCCAGCTGTTTAAGCAATACCGGAAACGCCTGGTCGAGATGACGTAAATCCTCATTGTTGAATGTTCCGGTGATACTTGCCCGGTCAGCCAGATAATGCAGCCGGTTGCCTTCCTGTACCAGCCGTGCGCCAAGACACGGCGTGACGGTGGGTTTAAGTCCCCACCAGGGTTCGGCAATATCATGGTTTGCTACAGGTGTTGTGTTCTGCATTTAAGTAATCCTTAACTGTGCGTTAATTCAGGGTAACGCTGCGCAATACGACATACGGGTCATTGCGGTCCTGGCGACGCTCCGCGAAGACCGCGAGCACTCCGCTGATATCCTGGACCTCACGTCCAGCGTAGTGGCAGATACTGCCGGACCATGTGTATTTACCCGTGCAGAAGGGAAATAACCGGGACTGCGGATGCTGGCGGTATATCGCCATTGCCTGACGTTTGCTGATGATTTTCATCGCTATTTCTCTCCTCAAATCCAGCCTCTCTCAGAAAACGAAACTATTTCCATGCCGCCGACCACCAGGTGATCCAGCAGACGGATATCCACCAGGTCCAGCGCCTGCTGAATACGCGTGGTGATCTGACGATCGGCCTTGCTGGGTTCGGCAAGCCCTGACGGGTGGCAATGGGCGACAATGACAGCGGCGCAGTTGTATTTCAGACCGGTCTTCACCACTTCGCGGGGATGGACATGCGTATGGTTGATGGTGCCGGTAAAGAGCGTTTCGTGGGCTATCAGGCGATGCTGGTTATCGAGGAAGAGTGCGGTAAACTCTTCGCGCTCCAGTGACGCGAGCTGCAGACGCAACCAGTCACGTACTGAGCTACTGGAGGTAAATGCCACGCCAGGTTCGCGTAGCTGGCACGCCAGCAGGGTTAAGGCTTCCCTGATGGTTTGCTGGTCAGCAGGGGCTAATTCACGTGCAAACAGCGGTAACTGTTGTTCCATCGTCTTATCCCTCAGCCGATGATGTGCATGATGGCACCACGTTCCGCGTGGTTCAGCGCATAGTCGCGCAGGCGGTAGTAGTGCTCCGTCATGGCGTCGCATTCGGTACGGCAGGCGTGGTGGCTGTATGCCATCAGACAGACGGCTATTCCGGCAGCTTCGGTACTGAGTTCACCGCCGTTGCCGTTCATAGTGTTGAACAGCGACCACGACTCACTGTTCTCCGCGTCCGGGGCCATAAACGCCCCGCCGTTGCTGAGAGTATAAAAATTCCAGATACCGCCGTTGTAGTCTGCGCAGAAGCGGTCCATCCACGTGAAGATGGTCGGCTCAAGGATTATCCACTGCGGTATGCTGCCGAAGTGCTGCCGCCAGAAGCCCACACGTTGCTCATCAGGTACGAGCGTGGCGTTAATCTGATGTTGCGCTGCAAGCGGAACGCTTTCTTCCGGGGTGAAGAGTGGCAGAGTGTTGCGGGTCATGTTGTTTTTCCTTGTTCATTCATTAAGTTGGGGAGACCGGTTTAACCTGAGTGACGGGCAGGATTGCGCATAGCCGTATTCATCACAGTGTGAGGGCCAGCGGTCGTCGGTGAGGCTTAACCGGCAGAGGCTGAGTTCGCCGGGGCGGTAGAGCAGATGGGGGCACCACGCGCACAGGTCGTCATCAGAGATGGCGCGGCAGCCTGGCTGGTTCGCCAGAGATACCGGATATATTCCGGCCTGGCGGGCGTCCGCAGGAACATACCGCATCAGCTCAGAGCCTGCTGCATCTGTTCCGCCATCACCCATAAAGCCCGGTTGAGCTTAATGTCGCCATCAATTCCGTTAACCGCGCGGGTGTGGCTGCGTTTGCCCTTCGCGGTACGCCCGGGCAGACCACCTTTCAGCAGGTTTTCCTGGCAACGATTGAAGACCGACCACAGGTCGTTCTGGCGATCTTCATAGCGTCTCGGCGTCAGTATCTGGGATGCCGTTACCGGCTGGTGCTCTTCACCAAAGCGGTACGTCAGCGCCGCTCTGGCAAACGCCTGCTGTGCCGGTGGAGGGAGTAGCAGCGATTGCATCGCATCCCGCTTCTCTTCAACCCGGTCAAATATCCCCAGCACCTCATAAGCCCCTTCAATGACTTTCTCCACCACATTGCCCTTGTGCGGCACGCGCACCTCACCAAAGGTTTCGCCACAGACGAGCCCATTCTGGCAGACAAAGCGAAACAATCCCGGCAGCATCTGGTATGAGCTGGAGCCGTCGTGACTGTTAAGCAGGATGATTTCGGGGACCTGTTTACCGGTGATTTGCCCCTCACGCCGAAGACGCAGCATGTGCTTTGTGTGGTCGCGTTTATTCAGGTCGCGCACGCGTGTCTGGCAGGCAAAGAACGGCTGGAAACCTTCCCGCTGTAGGTTATCCAGCAGGGTGATGGTCGGAATGTACGTGTAACGCTCGCTGCGGGATTCATGTTTTTCTTCGCAGAAGACGCTGGGCACGTAGTGCGCCAGTTCATCGCGGGTTAACGGACGGTCGCGGCGGATCTGGTTTATCCGCCCGAAGCGGCTTGCTAAGCGCATGGTGAGTACCTCTGTAGTTAATGAAACGGCATAAACAAAAAAGCCATGCATCCCGAAGGGAACACGGCCGGTTGGTGTGGTCGGGGCCTGAGGTGAGTCAGGGTTGGGATATTCTGTGGCTGGCGATGTAGAGGTTAAGCCATTCCCCGGCGCTGGCTTCAAAACTCCACGCTCGCCAGATCAACTGCCCCTCGCTGTCCCGAATCACCAGCCGAAAATGTGTACCCTGGTCGTCTTCGATAGCAACATTGAGGTAAACCGCCACCACAGCCTCTGCCTGTTCACGGGTGAACGAACCGGGAGGTAACGGTGAGTCGTCAATGCTTTGCATGGTGAGTTCCTTAGCAGGCACAAAAACAAACGCCCTGCTCATTCGAGCGGGGCGTTTGCGGGTTTAATGAGAGTATCAGGAGCAGTACGTGAATCAGTGATTTTCGAGAGTGAGGGTTTTCGCCTTACCATTGATATAGCGGATATTCAGCGTTGTGACGCCAGCTTTTACGGAGGGTTTCAGGTCTGCAATTTCATCGCATCCCACTCCGGTGATTTCCCGGATTTCAGGGGGTTCACGGGTTTTGCTGACGACATACCAGTTACCGGCAGGGCAGGCAATACCGCCGTCCTGCTTCAGCAGGGCGAGGAACGGCGAATCAATAAGCTGAGTATATAATCCAGCCTCGTCAGCACCGTTAATCAGCGTATCTTTCCCTTTACCGCCGCAGTTACGGCAAAAGAGACTGTCGTCCTGTGAACGCAGAATCTGGGCTGTATAAGCCGGTGCTTCATTATCCAGCGAGAAGATATTACGATCTCCGTTCTTCCAGATAACGCTGAGCAGCGTGAAGCCATTTTTCTCTGTTACCGATACACTTCTGGCGCTGCTCAGGTTTGAGCGGTCATTATCGAACTGAATGCTGCTGATGGCAGGCGTTGTCGCGAGTTTATCAATGTAGAAAAAATCAGGCGTCTGATTCGCAGCCGCTCCCGGGGCACTGTCAGACATCAGAATGGCATAGCGGCTCGTATCCTGGATTTTGCTGTAGCTGGCGGTCTTTACTTTATATCCCTGGGGGTAATCCGCCAGAAAAAAACTGTCCTTTTTCTCCGGCCCGCAAAGGTGGCAGACCATATGCCCTTTGCTGTCGGTTGTCAGACGGGGAAGATTGTCAGCCGGAGTGGCGGCAGCCGGTTGGGTAAACATCAGGTACAGGGACGCTATCACCAGTCCGGTGACGCGGATGATTTTTTGTCTGTTAATCATAAAGTTGTCCGTAAATGTTTATAAAGAATAGCGTTGTCTGGCGGAAAGAGAACCTTCTCATTCCGCCATGCATTCAGCAGCAGCCTGACCGGTGTAAGCAATAAAATCAGGCGAGGTAAAAATTTGGGGGGTATTCCCCCAGTCCTGACCGTAACGCTGAACGAGTTTCTCCCAGGCACAGTCACACAGGGCGGTATCACCCTGAGCGGTACATTCGCGCATAAAGGCACGTTTTCCCCCGGGCTCATCACACGCGGTTAACAGCAGGAGGGAGGCAAGAAAAAGCCCTTTGTGTTTCATCATCACGATTTACGCATAAACAAACCGAGGATGAGCAGGAACACGATGATGATTATCCAGATGAGCCCGCCGATAATGCTGCCGAGTGAAGGGAACCAGAATGCAGGCCATACCAGCCCCTGTCCGATGGCATAAGCCAGGCCACGCCATGCCTGAGTCCCCCATACAGCCTGATAAATGGCCGTGATAAGAGCCAGCACACAATAGATACTGATAATAAAAGGTTTCATTCATGACTCCATTTGAACAATAAATAGCGCTGGTGGCGGGAGAGGAAACGGCTGTTGATAAGTGGGGCTGATTTAGTCACTGACGGTGAAGGTGCCCTGGTCGGTGAATATCCGGGCCTCCAGGAAATTACACGAGATACCGGACTGCCAGAGTGGATTTCCGAAACGCCAGGTCAGACTCTCGGCAAACTGCATTTTGCGGGGGGTAAACGTACCTTTATTGGGCCACCATCCTTCCGGGGTGGTCTTCCCGTTATACGTTGACTTTCCCTGTTTTAGTTGCGGGCAACGCCCCCGGTTAACATCAATTTTGTCTATCTGAATGTTGTCTGTTCTGGCGGTCACGGTGACATAAACGCAGTCATGGCATTCGTAGCCACTTTTCTCGATATTGACTTTTATAGCGTCCTCATCAGCCGCCTGAGCGGGCATCGCGGCCAGTACAGCAAGGGTGGCGAACGCGATAAGAACAGTTTTCATGACACTTTCTCCGTATGTGACAAATCCTGCGATATATCGCATTGATTTTTAATGGATAAATAACATAACCCTATGATTCCCGGTTGATTATGTAATCACGGGATTCATCAGGTACAGCGATGAATTTCGATCGGCTCGATCGACAAAATCGATCGTCATTGAGCAAAAAAACTTATCGATACACGTCTTCAGGTTTATCGAAAATGAAGAGGTTAACTGAAGAAAAATCCCCAGAGGGAGCCTGCTGCACGGGCGACGGTGTGGGTCACCGCATGCAGTGCTGTGCGGGCCACCTGCGGCAGCGGTGCGAGGTCAATGATGTTATCAATCACCTCTACCACGGCATCGCCAAAGCTGCAGCTGGCGGTATTGATAACGGTATCAGTGCGATACCGGTTCTGCAGATGAGGCACAAGTGGACTGCGGGCTTGCTTTGGGAGGCGGGTAATCATGGCCTCCACCAGGCGCGACAGCCGGTAACGCCCCCGGACAGAAACAGGCAGAATATCTATTTCTGCTATCTGCAACTGAAGTGCCACAGCCTGCTGTTTCTGCGCAATACGCTCCGCCTGTAACGCCGAGGGCTGAGCCGACAACCATCGCCACTGCTCGGCGGGTTCGGTTTTGTCCACTTGGTTGAGTATCCACAGCACTGGCGGCAGCGGTCCACTGAACTGCGCGAAGACGTCCTGATAAAACTGCTCTTCCACCGCAAATGCGCGGTCATCGGCCTTGAGCACGGTAATCCCCCCGAAAAAGCAGAGTATTCATAAGTAGAATTTTCTCGTAATCTAAACGCAGGAGATTCTTATGAAAAAATCACGTTTTACCGACAGCCAGATCATCGCCATCCTCAGGCAGGCCGAAGCCGGAACACCCGTGCCTGAACTGTGCCGCGAGCATGGCATCAGCAGCGCCAGTTTTTACAAGTGGCGGACTAAATTCGGCGGGATGGATGCGTCCCTCATGACCCGTCTGAAAGCGCTGGAAGACGAAAACCGTCGCCTCAAAAAGATGTACGCGGAAGAACGGCTTAAAGCTGAAATTATTCAGGAAGCCATGCAAAAAAAGGGGTAAAGCCATCTCAGCGTCGGCAGATGGCAAAAGCAGCCGTGGAAAACAGGCATATCAGTATTCGTTTTGCCTGTCAGATATTTTCAGTCAGTGAAAGTTGTTACCGCTATACGCCGAAACTTGATGAGGAAAATCAGCAGATTGCAGAGTGGTTATTGTGTATTACCGACAGCCAACGAAACTGGGGTTTTGGTCTGTGCTATCTGTACCTCCGCAATGTGAAGGGGTTCGGCTGGAATCATAAAAGGGTTTACCGGATTTACTGTGAGCTTTCGCTGAACCTGCGCATTAAGCCGAAGAAAAGGCTGAAACGGGAAGAGCCGGAACCGTTAAGGGCACCGGAGCGAAGTAATGAAAGCTGGTCGA
>NZ_VYKJ01000008.1:173858-245345 GCF_008710095.1 Affinibrenneria salicis | reverse complement strand
GTTCAATCTGAGCCATGATCAAACTCTTCAATTTAAGATTTGTTTGATTTTGCTAAGTTAATAGCTGCCCAAAGAATTGTACTGTTAGTTCGTAATGAATTAACTGTCAGTCACTCTTCAGGACTTTTTTGTATCTTTTACGATACGGTCCTGTGAGTGCCCACACAGATTGTCTGATTAATTGTTAAAGAGCAGTGCCGCGACATTCATCGTGGCGCGGGCCGCAAATAATATGCTTTTCCGCTGTGAAGTCAAGTAATTATTGCCTGACTTCTTACTCACCGTACAACTGCGTAATCGCTGTTGCCGTGTCAGTGGGAGCGCATTATAGGGACTTCTCGCCGCCTGACAAGCGCTAAATGCACTTTTTTTTCCAACTGGGGGTTATTTGCGCGCATGCGCGCTAAAGCGCTAGTTTTTCGAGCGAAGCAAAGCCATATCGCTGTAAAACTGGCCACAGGGCAACGGTTTTCGGCGTAATGGCCATACAGTAGGCCCGGTTTTCTTCGTTCGACAGCGGCGCGCCGGTCATATTACCAATCAGCCATGCCGTGCGGCGGGCGATGGCCGCGCCGGAATCCACCAGCCGCGTGCCCGCCGGCAGCACCTGGCGAAGTTCGTCCGCTAACAAAGGGAAATGCGTGCAGCCGAGCACTACCGTATCCGGCGGCTCCGGTAAACGCAGCCAGGGACGCAGAATTTTCTGCAGCGCCGAGGGCGGCACGTCTTCGCTGCGCAGTCTGGCCTCCGCCAGCTCCACCAGTTCGGCGGAACCCAACAGGATGATCTGGCAATCGGTGGCAAACCGGGCAATAAGTTCATGCGTGTAGGCGCGCTGGACGGTCGCGCGCGTCGCCAGCAGCCCGACAATGCCGTTGCGGGTGAGTTTGGCCGCCGGTTTCACTGCGGGAACCACGCCGACCACGGGGAAGCTGAATCGCTGTCGCAGGGCTGGCAGGGAGATCGTACTGGCGGTATTGCAGGCGACGATAACCAGCGCCAGGGCATGGCGTTTTTCTATCGCCGCCACAACGTCGAGCACGCGCTCGACGATGAACTGCTCCGGTTTTTCACCATAGGGGAACGCTTCATTATCGAACGCATAGATATAGTGGATATTCGGCAACAGCCGGCGAACCTCGTCATAGACGGACAGGCCACCCACGCCGGAATCAAATATCAGTATGGTGGGGCGGGCTTGCGGGTCAGAGGGTATAGCTTCCGGTGAGAACCTATTCTCACACTGCAGTTCGGTAGCCATATTCCTTCTCATTCATTTTTAGCTAACAGAGGCGGCATTCTACCACGAACCGTTCCTTGAGATGAGGAGGAACCC
Organism: Affinibrenneria salicis; assembly: GCF_008710095.1. Next base: position 244,009 of record NZ_VYKJ01000008.1, on the reverse strand, counting down.
ACGCCCGGCGCTTAAATCCGGGTACGGCGCGGCCTGTCCGGGAAGTGAATAAAGCGGGATGGCTCACAAAACTGGACATCGCCCTGGGATGCCCTACAATTCCCAGCCAATATCTTATTTTCAACCCTGCCAACCGGAAAAATCATGACGCCAGACATTCTGCCAGTCGATCGCTATGACGACCTGCTTAACCAAAAAACCGACCGACTGAAAGACATGATGGCTCCTTTTAACGCCCCGCAGCCCGAGGTGTTTCGTTCGCCGGTCAGTCATTATCGTATGCGCGCTGAATTCCGCCTCTGGCATGACGGCGACGACATCTACCACATCATGTTTGATCAGCAGAGCCAGCAACGTATCCGGATTGATCGCTTTCCGGCCGCCAGCGAACTGATCAATCGATTAATGCCGGAATTCATCGACGCTATCCGAGATAATCCGGCGCTGCGACGTAAAATATTCCAGATCGATTATCTTTCCACGCTCAGCGGCAAGGCGGTCGTATCAATGTTGTACCATCGCCCGCTGGACGAAGAGTGGCAGCGCCATGCCCGCGCGCTGCGGGAGCAGTTGACCGCCAAAGGGTTCGATATCCAGTTGATAGGGCGGGCGACCAAGACCAAAATCTGCCTTGACCACGACTATATTGATGAGATTCTGCCGGTTGCCGGCCGCGATATGGTTTACCGCCAGGTCGAAAATAGCTTCACTCAGCCCAATGCCGCCACCAATATTCAGATGCTTGAGTGGGCGCTGTCGGTCACCCGCGGTTCCCGCGGCGATTTGCTGGAGCTTTACTGCGGCAACGGCAATTTCTCGCTGGCGCTGGCGCGTAATTTTAATCGGGTGCTGGCCACCGAAATCGCCAAACCGTCGGTCGCCGCCGCGCAGTACAACATAACGGCTAACCGGATTGATAACGTGCAGATTATTCGTATGGCGGCGGAAGAGTTTACCCAGGCGCTGCAGGGCGTACGCGAATTCAAGCGCCTGAAAGGCATCGATCTGAGCAGCTATCAGTGCGAGACCATTTTCGTCGATCCGCCGCGCAGCGGGCTGGATGCCGCCACGCTGGCCATGGTGCGAAATTGGCCGCGCATCCTGTATATCTCCTGCAATCCCGAAACGCTGTGCGACAACCTACGCACCCTAACCCAGACGCACCGGGTACGCCGGCTGGCGCTGTTCGATCAGTTCCCCTATACCCACCATATGGAAGCGGGCGTACTGCTGGAGAAAATCCCGGGCTGACGGCGGCCACGCCCCGGCTACGGGGCGTCGATATCGTTCGGGCCGGTTGCGACCGGCTTACGCCCGCGCAAACGCAAACCCAGCCAGAAAACCAGCGCGACGCAGAGCACGGCCGGCACGAAGTTAGAACCCATTTGCGGGTATTCGGCGCGCACAATGGCGCTGTACAGCAACACGCCCAGTAAAAAGCAGCCGGCGGCCAGCACGGGAATGCCGTCCGGCATCGCGTGATGCATATAGCGCTGATGCAGACAATACACCGCCAGAACCAACGCAATCAGCGGGAACGCGGAGAATGGCACAATCGCGCTAAACAGCGCGGCGAATGATCCATTGGCGGAAAGCCCGGCGATCAGCGCCAGCAGTAAAGTCCCTTTTTCCTGGCGAGGTTGTTCAGTCATCTTTTTCCTCCAGGTGTGTTAATCAGTCATACTTCAAGCCGCAGCAACGTTGACGGCGCTCAATTATTCGCCCCGTTCCAGGGCTTCGCCACTGCGGGGCCGCCGCCAGCGGCGCTCAAATCCGCTACCGGCGAATTCGTCGTTCGCCTGCCGCGTCGCGAGGCGCATTCATATACTCCGCCCGTAGTGTTCAAAACGATAACGTTTTGTCCCGCATCCCGGATGATTTAAAGCATAGCGCGGTGAACGATTAAGGTACGCTGACGTCCTTATCATGTTGCCGTTCCTGCTCCCTTCGGTACCAGTAATACGCCCCCTTTGAGATCATGCGCAACTGCAGCACCAGCCGTTCTTCCAGCTCGCGCCGCTGTTCCAGACCGACATCCAGCGCCTCTGCCCCGGCGCTGAAGACGATGATGACCATCGCTTCCGACTGCGCTTCGGCAAACCCTCTGGGCAATTGATTTTCCTGCTCCAGGTAGTCGGCCAGCTCAGCGATAAAATGCTGAATCTCGCGCGCCACCGCAGCGCGAAAAGCGGCCGACGTGCCGGAACGTTCGCGCAGCAGCAGACGAAACGCATTCGGGTTATTGCCGATAAATTCCATAAAAGTGGACACCGAGGTACGAATTACGCTGCCGCCTTTGGCTATGCGTTGACGCGCCTGACGCATCAACTGGCGCAGCATCAGACCGCTCTCATCCACCATTGTCAGCCCAAGTTCGTCCACATCGCGAAAATGACGATAGAACGAGGTCGGAGCAATGCCGGCTTCCCGCGCCACTTCGCGCAGGCTGAGGCTGGCGAAACTCCGTTCCGCACTCAGTTGGCTAAATGCGGCCTCAATCAGAGAGCGACGCGTCCGCTCTTTTTGTTGTGCTCTGACACCCATTATCTTGCCTAAATCTGCTGCTCTCCTTTCCAGAAAGGCACTATAGCAAACTTTAGCGCCGGTACAGTGAGGCAAACCTTGCCAGATTAAAAAAGCGCGCAATTTTTCCCTGCCCACATCAGGGATGATTAGGTTATCATTTGGCCGATATTACAATAATGTTATTACTTTGTTTAAAAGGCTTATCCTGCGATGCAACAACATTTCGATTACGATGCAATTATCATTGGTTCCGGTCCGGGAGGCGAAGGAGCCGCGATGGGGCTGGCGAAGAAAGGCGCGCGCACGGCGGTGATTGAACGTCACTATAACGTGGGCGGCGGCTGCACCCACTGGGGCACCATCCCCTCCAAAGCGCTGCGCCACGCCGTCAGCCGCATTATCGAATTTAATCAAAACCCGCTATACAGCGACAATGCCCGCATTATCAGCAGTTCCTTTTCCGATATCCTGCGCCACGCCGACAGCGTTATCAGCCAGCAAACCCGCATGCGCCAGGGATTCTATGAGCGGAATCAGTGTCGCATCTACTCCGGCGAGGCCCGCTTTATCGATCCGCATACGGTCGCCATCCACTACCCCGACGGCACGCGCGAAACGTTGACCGCCGCCAGCATCATTATCGCCAGCGGCTCTCGTCCCTACCATCCCGCCGGCGTAGACTTCGACCATCCGCGCATCTATGACAGCGATTCCATCCTGCAGCTCGACCACGAGCCCCAGCATGTGATCATTTACGGCGCCGGAGTGATTGGCTGCGAATATGCGTCAATTTTCCGGGGACTGAGCGTGAAAGTGGACCTGATCAACACCCGCGATCGTCTGCTGGCTTTCCTCGATCAGGAGATGTCCGACGCGCTGTCCTACCACTTCTGGAACAACGGCGTAGTGATCCGGCATAACGAAGAGTTTGAACAGATCGAAGGGATGGACGACGGCGTGGTGGTGCACCTGAAGTCAGGCAAGAAAATGAAGGCCGACTGCCTGCTGTACGCCAACGGCCGCACCGGCAATACCGAGACGCTGGGTCTGGAAAATATCGGACTGCAGACCGACAGCCGGGGACAGATCAAGGTCAACAGTCTGTATCAAACGGCGCTGGCCCATATTTACGCCGTTGGCGACGTAATCGGCTACCCCAGCCTGGCCTCCGCAGCCTACGACCAGGGCCGTATCGCGGCGCAAACCATTCTGACCGGGGAAACCAATGCGCATCTGGTGGCCGATATCCCGACCGGGATCTACACCATTCCGGAAATCAGCTCTGTCGGCAAAACCGAACAGGAGCTGACTACGATGAAAGTGCCCTATGAGGTGGGACGAGCGCAGTTCAAACATCTGGCGCGCGCGCAAATAGTCGGAATGAACGTCGGCAGCCTGAAGATTCTGTTCCACCGTGAGAGCAAGGAGATCCTCGGCATTCACTGTTTCGGCGAACGCGCGGCCGAAATTATCCACATCGGCCAGGCCATCATGGAACAAAAAGGCGCAGGTAATACTATCGAGTACTTCGTTAATACTACCTTCAACTACCCGACGATGGCGGAGGCTTATCGGGTAGCCGCGCTCAATGGGTTAAACCGCCTGTTTTAACGCGCTGTCCATATAGACCTGCATGTGCTCTCGAATCGCCTCGGCCAGTTGCTCATAACGTCCACGCAGCGGGGAGCCGGGGCGATAAACCAGCGCGATGGTCCGTTTAGGTTCGGGCTTGTAGCAGGTCAGGTAGCATACGCCGTCCCGCTCCCGCTCCTGCGGCACCGCCAGCGACGGCAGCAGCGTGATGCCGCTGCCTGCCGCCACCATATTGCGCAGCGTCTCCAGACTGGTGGCGCGAAAATGCGTGTCCTCATCGGCGCCGGCCTGGAAGCAAAAACCCATCGCCTGATCGCGCAGGCAGTGCCCGTCTTCCAGCATCAGCAACTTTTCGCCCGCCAGATCGGACATCGCCACCCGCTCCCGATTGGACCAGGGATGATCCTGGTAGATGGCCAGCTTCATCGGTTCATCAAACAGCGGCACTTCGATGAAAGACTCGGACTCTTTGACCAGCGCCAGAATAGCGCAGTCGAGCTTGCCGCTATCAAGCTGAACCAGCAGCTGATGGGTTTGCGCTTCGTGTAAATACATTTCCAGCTTCGGGAAAGTACGGTGTAGCATCGGAATGATTTGCGGCAGCAAATAAGGCCCGACGGTGGGGATCAGGCCGATATGCAGCGGCCCGGACATCGTCTCTCCCTGCTGGCTGGCCATCTCCTTGAGCACCTTGACTTCCCTCAGTACGGTTCGCGCCTGTTCAACCAGCAGCAAACCGGCCTGGGTAAACAATACTTTTCTGCTGGTGCGCTCCAGCAACATCACGCCCAGTTCATCTTCCAGCTTACGGATTTGCCCGCTTAACGTAGGCTGACTAACGTGACATGAATCTGCCGCCCGCCGGAAGTGGCGATGCTCTGCTAACGCCACCAGATACTCTAAGTCCCGAATATTCATTTTTTAGCTCCAGACCACGATAGTCCATAACGATAGGTAGGATAGCAATGAACGATTTTCCCTATCAACATCTAATGTAAACACAGAACAGCAAAGCGACATACGCCGAATAAAAATTGACTTACAATTTAGAGGGTTTAATTATATTCACCCGCCAGCAACGGAAATCCGTCCCGCTGATTGCTTTATACCCGCCGTAGCGAGCAATAGCACGATGTTACCACCGATGCACTATTTGCTAATAAAACCGTTATCGCTTTTTCATTATCCGACGCTTGCCCCCTCCGACTCTGCCAATCCTTCGCCCCGTTATAATGAGTGAGCTGGCGAATTCAGGCAATTGGGGAACGGCAGCATTTTATCCGGCGCCGAGAACGATAAGCGGATGACGAAGACGACCGGCCAGGCTGGACGGGTATCGACGACGTTAACTGTTTATCAATCATGAAATTAGCGGGAGAGCGCCATTAAACAGGCAATCTGCGCGGACCGGTTCGCCCGGAGGAACATTTCGTGGTAAGACGTCCGCCCGCATGACGCTGCGCAACGGACGGTATTAATAAGACTAACTTAAGTGAAAACAAACCACAGCAGATAGCCGCCTACGCCCACCAGCGCCGTGGTAAACAAGCTCTTCGTCATGATCGCCGCCAGCGCGGCCAGCGCGGCGGAGCTGATCGGCGCCAACGCGCCGCCGTCGCGAACGGACAGCTTGACCAGCTCCAGCGCCACAAGGGCGACCATAATGCCGGAAGGCACAAAACTCAGCCAGGCATAAACAAACCCCGGCAGGCGAATGCCGGCGAGGAAGACGATCGGCAGGGCGCGAATCACCAACGTGACCAGCGCGCAGGCAAGTATGGTTATCAGTAACGAAGGCATCATGCTTTACTCCGCAGCGCAGGATACAGACGCAGCAGCGTTGCGCATACCGTGGCCGCAACGGCCGTAGCGACCAGAATCGATATATTCATATCCAGCACGCCCAGCGTGACCAACACCGTGGCCGCCGACAGCCCCATCGCGACCAGCTCCAGTTTTTTCTGCGCGCTGCCGGAATAGTTGAGGGCCAGCAGACCAATAAACATCGTCGTCAGGCTGAAGCCCAGCCGGTGTGAGATCTCTACCGGTATCACGCTGGCAAAGGCGGCGCCGGCAATATTGGCGCTGATCCAACTGGCGTAAGCGGTAATGTTCAATCCCAGCATCCACCAGAATGGGATCCGGCCGTGTTTGCCCGCGTACTGCGCCGCCACGCCGAAGGTTTCATCGGTCAGCAGCATGCCGCTGATAAATTTTTGCCCGGTCGGCAAAGCCGCAAAGAAACGCGCCAGATAAGAGCTCATCAGCAAATAACGGATGTTGACCAGCGCAATCGCCAGCACAATCGCCATGGAACCCGCGCCGCTGCTCCACAGGGAATAGAAGAGAAACTGGGCCGACCCGGCATAAATCAGCGCCGCCAGCAGCGTGATCTCTACCCAGGAAAAACCGGAAATCGAACCGATGGCGCCGGCAGCGAAGCCAATACTGGCATACCCCAGAATCGTTGGGCCGCAGGCAATGACCCCGGCCAGAAAAGCATTTCGCCGCTGCGCGAAGGTGTCTGGCTCACGCATACTATCTCCATTATGATTAAACGTAATCTGTTGGTCCGCGATGAAAAATACCCGTCGCCGCCCCACTGACGGCGGGTTTCGAAGGTAGCTTATATGAATGAAGATGTGAAAGATTGTAAGATCCTGCTCAATGGCAAGACGGCTATCTCGCCATCGCACAGCGTTAAACGCCCGGCGCCGCCAGAAGATATCCGGCTATGGCGCGATCGCGATATCGGCCACGATACCGAACTGCTGCGGGCGGTGTTTTACTCTCATCGCTACCCGGCGCACAGTCATGACGAATTCGTTATCGCCGCCTTCGAGCGCGGCGCTCAACGCCATAGCATCTCGCGCAAGACGGGAGTCGCGGTGCCGGGTACGGTAATGATTATCCCGCCCGGCGAAGTGCATACGGGAGAAGCCGAGCGGAACATCGGCATGTGGGCGTATCGGGCGTTTTATCCGGCGGCCGGCGTGCTTGAAAGGGTGGCCGAAGAACTGTTCGATACCCACGTGACCGGGCTGGATTTCGGCTGCCGGCACCTGCGCAAGGATGCGGCGCTGGCCCGTCACCTGACGCGAGCGCATCAGGTCATTGAAACCGCGCGCGATCCGCTGGAAAAGCAAACGGCGTTGATTGACGCTATGGCGGCGCTGATCGACCGCTACGGCCAGTTGACCAAAAGCGGCCGGATAAAAGCGCAACCCGGCGCCGACGTGCGCCGCGCCCTGGAACTGATTCACGCCTGTTTCGACCAGCGTCTGACGATTGACCAGGTCGCGGATGCCGCCGGTCTGAGCGAATATCATTTCATGCGCTCGTTTCATAAAAAAACAGGAATGACGGTACATGCCTATATCAACCAGACGCGTCTGCGGGCGGCCAAAGAGCATCTGGCAAACGGCATGACGGCGACGCAGACGGCGGTCAGCGTCGGCTTTTGCGATCAAAGCCATTTGACGCATTGTTTTCGCGCCAGCTTTGGCGTCACTCCGGGACAATACGCGCAGGCCTGCCGCTGACGGACAAGGCGGGGAAACAGAATAGGCGGATAAAACGGAGGCCCGTCGATACCCGGGCCGGTGAAAAGCAGGAAACGGCGCGCGGCCTGGAATCAGGCGGCGTCGGCTACCGGACGCACGCCCAGCGTATGGCAAATGGCATAGCTCAGCTCCGCGCGGTTCAGCGTATAGAAGTGGAAATCCTTCACTCCTTCCCGGCTCAGAATTTTCACCATATCCATCGCAATGGAGGCTCCGACCAGCTTGCGGGTTTCCGCATCGTGATCCAGACCGTCGAACATGGCGGTCATCCAGTTCGGCACCCGCACGTTGGTTAGCGTGGCGAAGCGCTGTAGCTGACGGAAATTCGACACCGGCAGAATACCGGGCACGATCTCTACGTCAATGCCGGTCGACACGCAGCGATCGCGAAAACGCAGATAGCTTTCCACGTCAAAGAAAAACTGGGTAATGGCGCGCGTCGCGCCGGCATCGATTTTACGCTTCAGATTAATCAAATCGGCCTGCGCGCTTTTCGCTTCAGGATGTACTTCGGGATAAGCCGCAACCGAGATGTCAAAATCCCCCACCTCACGCAACAGCGCCACCAAATCGGAAGCGTACATTTCCGGTTTGCCGCCGTTTGACGGTAAATCGCCGCGCAGCGCGACAATGTGACGAATACCGCTCTGCCAGTAATCCTGCGCGATTTCGCGCAGCTGGTCACGCGAGGCGTCGATACAGGTCAGATGCGGCGCAGCCTCAAGGCCGGTACGTTCTTTGATCGCCTTGATGACGCTGTGCGTGCGGTCGCGTTCACCGGAATTGGCCCCGTAGGTAACGGAAACAAATTTGGGCTTCAGGCTGCTCAGGCGATCGATGGAGTTCCAGAGCGTCGTTTCCATTTCATGGTTGCTCGGCGGAAAAAACTCAAAGGAAACATTAGTATGACCCTGTAATTCCGCCAGACTCTGGTTCAGTGCTTCGCGCTGATTTGCATGAAAAAAACTCATTCCGTTCTACCTCGTCGATCGCCGTCGTTGTTGTTATTCATGAACGTCTACACGTTTAGACGTCTAAATAGAAAATGACGGAATCGGCCCGATCAGTCAATGCTTTTGGCATCGATCGGTACTGATGATTATTCATACTAGCTGAAGAAAATTCATGTCGTGGAGAAACAGCGGAACGCGGCACGACGGCGACAGGCGGAAACAATCCGCCCGCGACGGCTGAAATGCAATAAACGACACGCAGGGAACGGGGATGAAGGAAACGACGCGAATTCGCGCCAGATGGCCGATGCCGGGCGCAAGCGCCCGGCAAATATAGCCTAGAGCAGTTGCGCCAGACGATTCAAATCGGACTGAATCGCTCCGGCAGTCACGTCCCGGCCGGCGCCCGGTCCGCGGATCACCAGCGGATTATCGCGGTACCAGCGGCTTTCGATGGCAAACACATTGTCGCAGGGCAGCAGCGACGCCAGCGGATGGTCGTCCCGTACCGCCTCAACGCCGACGCGCGCCTTACCGTTGCTGTCAAAGCGGGCGATATAGCGCAGGACCAGCCCCATCTCCCTGGCCGCTTCCAGCCGCTGCAGCATCTGCTGGTTCAGCGACTCGCTGTCGTCAAAGAACTGATCGATCGACCCCTCTTCTCCCCCCGGCGGCACCAGCGATTCCACCCGCACCTGATCGGGCTCAATGTCATACCCCGCCTCACGCGCCAGAATCACCAGCTTGCGCTTCACATCCTGACCGGACAGATCCACTCGCGGATCGGGTTCGGTCAGCCCCTGCTGCCAGGCCTGATCAAGCAGATCGGTGAACGGCACGCTGCCGTCAAACTGCAGGAAAAGCCAGGAGAGCGTACCGGAGAAAATACCGCTGATGGATAAGATCGTATCGCCGCTTTCGCGCAAATCGCGCACCGCGTGGTTGACCGGCAGACCGGCGCCTACCGTGGCGTTATACAGCCAGTGGCGGCCCGTTTTAGCAAACGCGTCGCGGATCTGCCGGTAGTTATCGCCGCCCGAGGCGCCCGCCAGCTTGTTGGCGCTGATAACATGAAAGCCATAGCTGGCGAAATCAAGGTAGAGATCGGCTATCGCCGGGCTGGCCGTGACGTCGAACACCACCAGATCATCAAATGGATGGGCGCGCATCCACAGGAAAAGATCCTCCCCGTCCCGCTCCTGCGCTTCCGCTTCAAAGCTGGACAGTACTTTATCGACATCCAGTCCGTCATAGCTCAGCAAGCTGCGGTTACTGTCCACCACGCCGGCCAGAATGAATTCAAAGCCGGTACGGGCGGAAAGGTTCGTCTGTTCACGGGCGAACAGTTCAAGCCAGCGCGAGCCGATATTGCCTTTACCAAACACGATCAGACCGATCCGTTTTTCCGCGCGAAACAACGAATGATGCAGGCCGCGAATTAGGTGTTCGGTCGGCCCCACGCGCAGCACCGCCACCAGGCTGATGGCATCCTCAGACTGCCAGACAAACTCCACCGGCTGGTCTTTCAGCTGCTGGTAGAAACGGTGGCTGTGCAGCGGATTGTTGCCGACGCCGGCCCCGACCACGGCCACCAGCGCCAGTCCTTCCCGCACGCTAAGCCGACCGGGCAACGCCGCCTGTTCCAGCAGTTGCCTGGCGCTGTCCACCACTTCTGCGGTGTAGCACAGCTGCAGCAGGTTACGATCCGGGTGGATGCCGACCGCCAGCGGCTTAATTTGCGAACGCTGCGCCAGCTGACGAATTTCGCTGTGCGCCTGAGAAAAGTCATAGCGCTCATCAATCTGCACATCAATCAGGCAGACCTCATCGTGGCTGGTGACGATTCTGGCGCCGGTGCCCGAGGCCAGTACGCGTTCAATGCGGGTCGAGCCCTGCTCCGCCTCATAACTGCAGCGCAACTGCAGGTTAATGCCGCTGCCGGAAACCGGCTGGAGAGTACGCGCATGCAGCACCGGCGCGGCCAGACGCGCCAGTTCGCTGGCCTCATCCAGACGCAGCAGCGGCAGCAGGCAGGCATCTTTCACTTTACGCGGATCGGCGCTGTATACCCCGGCCACATCGCTCCAGATGGTGACATCTTCAACGCCCGCCAGGGCGCCGATCTGAGTGGCCGAGTAGTCGCTGCCGTTGCGCCCGAGCAGCACCGTTTCTCCGGCGTTATTGCGGCAGATGAAGCCGGTCACCACCAGACGTTGTCCGGGATGCTGCGCCAGCATTTGCTGCAGCAGCGGGCGGGAGGCGGCCTCGTCGACCTGCGGCTGCGCTGCGCGTTCGGCGCGCAAAAACTCGCGCGCGTCCAGCCAGGAAGAGTGGATATCCAGATGATTCAGCAGCGCGGACATCAGGCGCGCCGACCAGATTTCGCCGTGCCCGACCACTTCGGCGTATACGGCCTCGGTGATCTTACCGTCCAGCAACGCGGCCAGACGTTCGAGATCGAAAATAAAGGCCTGGATTAAAGGTTCCGCCAGCGGCGCCGGCAGCAGGCCGGCGATCAAGTCGCTCTGATAACGGCGTAAAGCCTGCTGCACCTGGTGACCGGACAGACGATCGGTCTGGCTCAGCTTCAACCAGCTAATCAGTTGGTTAGTGGTGCTGCCCGCGGCGGAAACCACCATCAGATCGCCCGGCTGGCTGTATTCGGCCATAATGCCGGCGACTCGCTGATAGCACTTCACATCCGCGAGGCTGCTGCCACCAAATTTATGCAGCTGACGCCCTGCGCCCCCCAATACACTCATGCTTACCCCCTGGCTGCAATCTGAAACGCCTGATCCAGATCCGCTATTAAATCATCACTGTCTTCAATACCGGTAGAGATACGCAATAAGGTTTCGGAAATACCCGCGGCGGCGCGGGCCTCCGGCGCCATACCGGCATGCGTCATGGTCGCCGCATGGGAAATCAGGCTTTCCACTCCGCCCAGCGATTCCGCCAGGGTGAATAACGTCAGCGACTCTACAAAGCGGCGCAGCGCCGCTTCATCGCCCTGCAGTTCAAAGCTCAGCATCGCGCCGAAGCCGGACTGCTGACGGCGCGCGATCTCATGCCCGGGATGCGAGGGTAAAGACGGATGATAGAGTTTTTTCACCAGCGGCTGAGTCTGCAGATACTCCACCAGGCACTGCGCATTCTTCTGCGCCGCCGCCATGCGCGGCGCCAGCGTACGCAGCCCGCGCAACAGCAGATAACTGTCGAACGCCGCGCCGGTCACCCCGATGTTATTCGCCCACCAGGCCAGTTCCGTCACGAGTTCAGGATCTTTGGCGATTACCGCGCCGGCCACCACATCCGAGTGGCCGTTCAAATATTTGGTGCAGGAGTGCACCACCAGATCGGCGCCCAGCGACAGCGGCTGCTGCAGCGCCGGACTGAGGAAGGTGTTGTCCACCACGGCCAGCGCGCCCGCGGCGTGCGCGGCGCGGCAGATCGCGGCGATATCCACCACACGCAGCAGCGGGTTGCTGGGGCTTTCGATCAGCACCAGCTTCGGTTTTTCGGCCAGCGCGGCCGCCAGCGCGTTTTCATCGCTCTGATCGACGAAAACCACGCGGTAAGCGCCGCGCTTGCTCAGGCTGTCAAATAGCCGATAGCTGCCGCCGTAGCAGTCATGCGGCGCGACCAGCACATCGCCGGGACGCAAAAATACGGTGCAGACCAGCAGGATCGCCGACATACCGGAACTGGTCATCACCGAACCGGCGCCGCCTTCCAGCTCCGCCAGCGCCCGCTGCACCACGTCGCGCGTAGGATTGCCGCGCCGTGAGTAATCATGCGCGCGCGGCTGATTAAAACCGGTAAAGTTATAGGTGCTGGAGAGGTGGATAGGTGGAACAACGCAGCCATATTGTTCATCATTATTTAAACCGCTGCGAACTGCTATCGTGGCCTGTTTACGCGTCATCTGCTTTTTCCTGACTGGGACAGCTGAAGAGTTGAAATGAGAGGCTCAAGAGTAAACCGGGTTTTTATAGACGTCAATACATCTGGACATCTAAACTTCTTTGCGTATAGATTGAGCGTCAGCGTAATAACCGTTAGAATTGTATTCATTTCATGACAAACGTTGTTTTCATAACGACAAAATCTTTTAAGGTATCCTCATGGCTGAGTGGAACGGCGAATATGTCAGTCCTTATGCTGAACACGGTAAGAAAAGCGAGCAGGTAAAAAAAATTACGGTATCCATTCCGTTAAAAGTGCTGAAGATCCTCACTGACGAACGTACCCGCCGCCAGGTGAACAACCTGCGCCATGCGACTAACAGTGAACTCTTATGCGAAGCTTTCCTGCACGCCTTTACCGGTCAGCCGCTACCCAATGATGAAGATTTGCGCAAAGAACGCAATGATGAAATTCCGGAAGAGGCCAAAATCATTATGCGGCAGATGGGAGTCGATCCCGATACCTGGGAATACTGACGCACACTGCCCGGCATTAAGCGGGGAGCCGGCTGCAATTTTCGCGCGGGGATAATTGATTGCCGTTATCAGCTGACGCGCGGGCGACCGCAGAGGCGGTTTTCCCCGCGGCGCACAGACAAAAAAAGCACCCCGAAAGGTGCTTTTTCTTTACCGCAGCAGCGAAACTTATTTTTTGCTGCTCGGCAGGCTGAAACGCTTGTTGAAGCGCTCAACACGACCGCCGGTATCAACGACACGCTGTTTACCAGTGTAGAACGGATGGCAAGCGCCGCAAACGTCCAGGTTCAGGTCATGGCCCACGGTAGAATGGGTTTTGATAACATTACCGCAAGAGCAAGTTGCAGTAACTTCAACATAATTCGGGTGAATACCTTGTTTCATGGGAAACCTCTGTTTAAGGCCGTGTCGCTATCCAGCCCTGTTCCGCCAGACACCACACGATATTGAATGAGTAGTTCATTACGCAAAATGCATAATGGCGGCGAATCATACAGAAATTCGCGCGTCTATGCAATCGGCCGACACATTGTTGTCAACACCATGTACACTAGCGCCTTGCCTTATTAGCCGGAGATGTCATGTCTGTCGCTCAGGTCGCGCTGCCGGTGCCGCTGGCACGCGCTTTCGATTATCTGATCCCCCCCGGAATATCCGTCCAGCCCGGCGTGCGCGTCAGGGTGCCGTTCGGTCCGCGCAAGGCGATCGGTATCGTCACCGCCCTCAGCGAGCGCAGCGATCTGCCGCGCGAACAGCTCAAACCCATCAACGCGGCGCTGGATACTCAGCCGCTGTTTCCGCCCAGCCTGTGGCGTATTCTGCTATGGGCCGCCGATTACTATCATTACCCGTTAGGCGAAGTGCTATTTCATGCGCTGCCGATCCTGCTGCGTCAGGGGAAACCGGCGCACAAAGCGCCGCTCTGGCAGTGGTTCGCCACGGAACAGGGGCGCGCCACGCCGCTTAACGCGCTGAAACGCGCGCCGAAACAGCAGCAGGCGCTGGCGGCCCTGCTACAGGCTCCGCTGTACCGCCACCAGGTCGGCGAGAGCGGCATAACGGAGGCCATTTTGCAGGCGCTGCGCAGCAAAGGACTGTGCGAACTGCGCGCCTGCGAGCAAGACGTCAGCGACTGGCGCGCCGCCTTCAGCGTTCAGGGCGAGAGGCTACGGTTGAATACCGAACAGGCCACCGCCACCGGGGCGATCCGCAGCGAAGACGACCATTTCGCCGCCTGGCTGCTGGCCGGGGTAACCGGTTCCGGCAAGACCGAAGTGTACCTCAGCGCGCTGGAAAACGTGCTGGCGCAGGGGCGACAGGCGCTGGTGCTGGTGCCGGAAATCGGCCTGACGCCGCAGACCATCGCCCGCTTTCGCGAGCGTTTCAACGCGCCGGTCGATGTACTCCACTCCGGCCTCAACGACAGCGAACGCCTCGCCGTCTGGCTGCGCGCCCGCAACGGCGAGAACGCCATCGTGATCGGTACGCGTTCCGCGCTGTTCACCCCATTCGCCCGGCCGGGCATCATCGTGATCGACGAGGAGCACGACGGCTCCTATAAACAGCAAGAGGGCTGGCGCTATCACGCCCGCGACCTGGCCGTGTTTCGCGCCCGCGAGGAAGATATTCCGGTGGTGATGGGGACGGCCACGCCGGCGCTGGAAACGCTATACAACGTCAGTATCGGCAAATATCGTCAGCTAAAGCTCAACAAACGCGCCGGCAACGCCAGCCTGGCCCGACAGCATATCGTGGATTTAAAGGGACTGGCGCTGACCTCCGGCCTCTCGCAACCGCTGATCAAACGGCTGCAGCACCATCTGAACGCCGGCAATCAGGCCATTCTGTTTCTTAACCGCCGCGGCTTCGCGCCGGCGCTGTTGTGCCACGAATGCGGTTGGATCGCCGAATGCCCGCGCTGCGACCATTACTACACGCTGCATCAACAGCAGCATCATTTGCGCTGCCACCACTGCGACGGCCAGCGTCCGGTGCCGCATCAGTGCCCGCAATGCGGCTCCACCAATCTGGTGCCGGTCGGACTGGGCACGGAAAAACTGGAACAGGAGCTGGCGCCGCTATTTCCTCAGGTGCCGATTACCCGCATCGACCGCGACACCACCAGCCGCAAAGGCGCGCTCGAACAGCAGCTGGCGCAGGTACATCTCGGCGGCGCCCGTATCCTGATAGGCACGCAGATGCTGGCGAAAGGACACCATTTCCCGGACGTAACGCTGGTCGCGCTGCTGGATGTCGACAGCGCTCTGTTTTCCGCCGACTTTCGCGCCGCCGAACGTTTCGCTCAGCTGTATACGCAGGTCTCCGGCCGCGCCGGGCGAGCCGGTAAGGCCGGCGAGGTCGTGCTGCAGACCCACCACCCGGAACATCCGCTGCTGCAAATCCTGCTGCATCAGGGTTACGACGCCTTCGCCAGCCAGGCGCTCAGCGAGCGCCAGAGCGTACTGCTGCCGCCATACACCAGCCATATACTGTTCCGGGCGGAAGACCACGACAACCAACAGGCGGCGCTGTTTCTGCAGCAGTTGCGCAATCTGTTGCAGGCCAGCCCGCTGCAGGATGACGACCTGTGGGTGCTCGGCCCGGTACCTGCGCTGCAGCCTAAGCGCGCCGGCCGTTTTCGCTGGCAGCTGCTGTTGCAGCACCCTTCGCGCGCGCGCCTGCAGCGGCTGGTGACGGCTACGCTGGCGCTGGTCGATACCCTGCCGCAGACGCGAAAAGTAAAATGGGTGCTGGATGTCGATCCGCTCGACGGTTAGCCCGACGGGCACAGATTGCGAGCGGGTTCTAAAGAATGATATTGATCACACCCTTTCTGCAAATTAAGTAACAAAAATAGCACGCGATCTGTTAAGACTAAGCGGAAAAAGGCCGTATTCTTACCGTCAGGAATCTGTCGCCCTCTGCGGAAACCACCAACCCATGCCTGATCATGATTTAGCAGCCTGACACTGGCGCAAGGAGAAACGCGTTGGAACAAAAGAAAAAAAACGCCACGGCGACGATGAAAGACGTTGCCGACCAGGCTGGCGTTTCAACTGCAACCGTATCCCGGGCGTTGACCAACCCGGATAAAGTCTCCGCCCAGACGCGGCAAAAAGTAGAGCAGGCCGCGCTGTCGGTGGGCTACTCGCCGCACGTTTTGTCGCGCCATCTCAAACGCAACGAGTCGCACACGATCCTGGTGATCGTGCCGGATATCTGCGATCCGTTTTTTTCCGAGATGATCAGAGGCATTGAGGAAATCGCCGCCGAGCGCGGCTATCTGGTGCTGATCGGCGACTGCGCCCACCAACATCAGCAGGAAAAAACCTTTGTCAACCTGCTGCTGGCCAAACAGATCGACGGCATGCTGCTGCTCGGTTCGGACCTGCCGTTTGATGCCAGCAAAGAAGAACAGCACAATCTGCCGCCGATGGTGATGGCGAATGAGTTCGCGCCGGAGCTGGAGCTGCCCACCGTGCACATCGATAACCTGACTGCCGCCTTCGATGCGGTGCACTATTTGCAGAAGCTGGGCCATCAGCGCATCGCCTGTATCGCCGGGCCGGACAGCATGCCGCTGAGCCAGTATCGTCTGCAGGGCTATATTCAGGCGCTGCGCCGCAGCGCGCTGACCATCGATAACCAGTATATTTATCACGGCGAGTTCAGTTACGAAACCGGCGCGCGCGGGCTGGCCGCGCTGATGTCTCATCCGCGCCCGCCGACCGCCATTTTCTGCCACAACGATATTATCGCCCTGGGCGCGATGTCGCAGGCAAAGAAAATGGGGCTGGATATCCCGCGCGATCTGTCGCTGATAGGGTTCGACGATATTATTCAGGCGCAATACTGCTATCCGCCGTTAACCACGGTGGTACATCCCCGTTATCAAATCGGCAGGGAAGCTATGCTATTGTTACTGGATCAATTACAGGGCGACTCCGTTTCTGGCACCGGTTCGCGGCTATTGGCCAGCGAACTGAAAGTACGCGGCAGCACGGCGATTCCTAAAAGGAGCGTTTGACCGGCTTTAGGAATTCAGGTGCTGGTCAAATATTTTAGGGTTCAGTAACATGCCATCTCAATTATCTTATTTTCATACATAGCGAAACGACAGTGGCACAAAGAGACTATGTCAGCCGGGGGCGTTCTTCAGGCGCACGCCGCAAAAAAACCACCAGCCGAAGAAAGAAAAGCGCATCGGGCACCTCTAAAACGATGGTGGCGCTGGCCGTCGCCGTGCTGGTGACGTTTGTCGGCGGGTTATGGTTTATTGCGCACAACAAGCCGGAAGAAACGCCGGTGTTGCCGCGTCAGGGCGCCCATACCGGCAACGGATTGCCACCGAAGCCGGAAGAGCGCTGGCGCTATATTAAAGAGCTGGAAAATCGCCAGCCCGGCATTACCGTGCCGACCGAGCCCTCCTCCGGCGGAGAGCCGCAGTCGCAGGCCCAGCTCACCGAGGAACAACGTCAGTTGCTGGCGCAAATGCAGTCCGATATGCAGCGCCAGCCGACGCAGCTGGCAGAAGTGCCTTACAACGATCAAAGCCAGGTGCCGCGTTCCCAGGTGACGATCAAGCCGCCGGTCAACACGGCGCAAACGCCGGTGCAAAACGTACCGGCCGCGCCGCCGCGCACACCGCCGGTAGCGGCGCAAAAACCCGTCCAGACGGCCAAAACCGAGCCGGCTAAACAGCCGGAAAAAGAGAAAGCGCAGCGCTGGCTGGTACAGTGCGGATCGTTTAAAACGATGGAACCCGCGGAGTCGGTGCGCGCTCAGTTGGCGTTCGCCGGGGTGGAAAGCCGCATTACGTCAAACGGCGGCTGGAACCGGATTATGCTCGGCCCGTACGCTAACCGGGCGGCGGCGGACAAAATGCTGTCGCGTCTGAAAGGCATTGGCGCATCGAACTGTATCCCTCTCGCCAGTGGGGGTTGAAAAACCCGACGGCCCGCCCCATTTATAAAATCAACATGCCCCGCACAAAATGCGGGGGCCTTTTTTTCGGCAACGGGGACCTACTCGTGACAACAATCGTAAGTGTACGCCGCAACGGCCATGTGGTCATTGGCGGTGATGGTCAGGCTACGCTGGGAAATACCGTAATGAAAGGCAACGTACGTAAGGTGCGTCGCCTGTACAACGATCAGGTTATTGCCGGCTTCGCCGGGGGAACGGCGGACGCCTTCACGCTGTTCGAACTTTTTGAACGCAAGCTGGAAATGCATCAGGGTCATCTGGTCAAAGCCGCGGTTGAACTGGCGAAAGACTGGCGTACCGATCGCATGCTGCGTCGCCTGGAAGCCCTGCTGGCCGTGGCGGATGAAAACGCATCGTTGATCATTACCGGTAACGGCGATGTCGTTCAGCCGGAAAACGATCTGATTGCGATTGGCTCCGGCGGCCCTTATGCGCAGGCCGCGGCCCGCGCCTTACTGGAAAACACCGAACTGAGCGCCCGGGAAATCGTCGAGAAGTCGCTGGGGATCGCCGGTGATATCTGTATTTACACCAATCAGTTCCACACGATTGAAGAATTAGCCTCCAGGGCGTAAGGATCACTATATGTCTGAAATGACCCCGCGCGAAATAGTTAGCGAACTTGACAGCTATATCATCGGCCAGGATAAAGCCAAACGAGCGGTAGCGATCGCGCTGCGCAACCGCTGGCGCCGTATGCAGCTTGATGAAACGCTGCGTCACGAAGTCACGCCGAAGAACATTCTGATGATTGGCCCGACCGGCGTCGGTAAGACCGAAATCGCCCGTCGTCTGGCCAAACTGGCCAACGCGCCGTTTATCAAAGTGGAAGCCACCAAATTTACCGAAGTGGGCTATGTGGGTAAGGAAGTGGATTCTATTATCCGCGACCTGACCGATGCCGCCGTCAAGATGGTGCGCTATGAGTCGATTGAGAAGAACCGGAACCGCGCGGAAGAGCTGGCGGAAGACCGTATTCTCGATGTACTGATCCCGCCGGTTAAGAACAACTGGGGTCAGCCGGAAACGGCCCAGGAGCCGTCCACCGCCCGCCAGGCGTTCCGCAAAAAACTGCGGGAAGGCCAGCTGGACGATAAAGAAATCGAGATCGATCTGGCCGCGGCGCCGGTTGGCGTCGAAATCATGGCGCCTCCGGGTATGGAAGAGATGACCAACCAGCTGCAGTCGATGTTCCAGAATCTGGCAGGTCAAAAACAGAAAGCGCGCAAGGTAAAAATCAAAGAGGCGTTTAAGCTGCTGGTGGAAGAAGAAGCGGCCAGGCTGGTTAATCCCGAAGAGCTGAAACAGCAGGCGATTGAGTCGGTGGAACAGCACGGCATCGTGTTTATCGATGAGATCGATAAAATCTGTAAACGCGGCGAAACCTCCGGCCCGGACGTTTCGCGCGAAGGGGTGCAGCGCGACCTGCTGCCGCTGGTGGAAGGCTGCACCGTTTCCACTAAACACGGCATGGTAAAAACGGATCATATTCTGTTTATCGCTTCCGGCGCCTTCCAGGTGGCCAGCCCGTCCGATCTGATCCCTGAGCTGCAGGGCCGTTTGCCGATCCGCGTTGAGCTGCAGGCGCTGACGACGGAAGATTTTGAGCGTATTCTGACCGAACCGAGCGCCTCGCTGACCGAGCAGTACAAAGCGCTGCTGGCGACCGAAGGCGTTAACGTCGAGTTCACCGCGGACGGTATTCGCCGCATTGCGGAAGCGGCCTGGCAGGTTAACGAACGCACGGAAAACATCGGCGCGCGTCGACTGCATACGGTGCTGGAACGGTTGATCGAGGACATCTCTTACGATGCCAGCGAAATGAACGGACAAACGGTGACGATTGACGCAGAATACGTACGTAGTCACCTGGATGAATTAGTAGCGGATGAAGATCTGAGCCGATTCATCTTATAATCCGCGGTGCGGAACGCATATACCCTAAATAATTCGAGCTGCAGGAAAGCCAGCGTATCCTGCGGCATGGCGGGTATAAATGGAGAGGCCCGACGGATTTCAGGCGGCGGATGGCGGCAAACCCGCACGCCGCAGCGTGAAAACAACGGGATAAAACAGCGGGAGGCCAAATATGCCTCCCGTTTTTGTTTAAGGTGCCGCTATTATTGAGCCGTTTCCTTTTTCATTACACTGAAGCATACCATGACCCAATCGACCCAAAGCAGAACAACCAAAGCCTGGCTTGATAGTCTGCGGCCACGCACACTGCCGCTGGCTTTTGCTTCCATCGTCACCGGTTCGGCCATCGCAAACTGGCACGGCAGCTTTAAACTATCGGTCGCCGCGCTGGCGCTGCTGACTGCGGGTTTACTGCAGATCCTGTCTAATCTGGCGAACGATTACGGCGATGCGGTGAAAGGCAGCGATACGAAAGAACGCATTGGGCCGCTGCGCGGTATTCAGACCGGCGCCATTACCCTGGCGCAGTTAAAACGCGCGCTGATGGTCACGGTCGCGCTAACCGTTATCTCCGGCGTTTCGCTGGTGGTCGTCGCCTGCGAGAAGCCGGCCGATATTATCGGCTTTCTGGTGCTCGGGCTGTTAGCCATTGTGGCCGCCATCACCTACACCGTCGGCAATAAGCCTTACGGCTACATTGGGCTGGGCGATATTTCCGTACTGATATTCTTCGGCTGGCTCAGCGTGGCCGGCACCTACTATCTGCAAACCGGTCACTTCGACAGCGTGGTGATGCTGCCGGCCACCGCCTGCGGCCTGCTGGCCACCGCGGTGTTGAATATCAATAACCTGCGCGATATTGACAACGACCGCCTCAGCGGCAAGAACACGCTGGCCGTGCGCCTCGGCGCCAGAAAAGCGCGCTGCTATCACAGCGCTCTGCTGCTCGGCGCGCCGCTGTGCCTCGGGCTGTTCGCCCTGTTTTATCTGCACCACTGGGCCGGCTGGCTGTTTCTGCTGGCGATCCCGCTGCTGCTGCAACAGGCGCGCTACGTTCTGCGCGAAACCAGCGCCATCAGCATGCGGCCGATGCTGGAAAAAACGGTGAAGGGCGCGCTGCTGACCAATATCCTGTTCGCGGTCGGCGTCGTGCTGAGCTAAGCGCCGGCGCCCGGTTTACTGATGCGCGTCAAGGTAACAAGTGATGATTTTGCCAACAACCGGCAGAAAGGGATATACTCAACTCCCCAGCAGCCACTCTGATCAACGTAAATCCTATGAAATACGATACTTCCGAACTGTGCGATATTTATCACGAAGAGGTGAATGTTGTTGAACCTCTGTTCTCTAACTTTGGCGGACGTACTTCATTTGGTGGGCAAATCACCACGGTGAAATGTTTTGAAGACAATGGACTGCTTTACGATCTGCTCGAAGAAAACGGCATCGGACGGGTGCTGCTAGTCGACGGCGGCGGCTCAGTGCGGCGCGCGCTGATTAACGCCGAGCTGGCGCGTCTGGCGGTGCAAAACGAGTGGGAAGGCATCGTGGTGTACGGCGCGGTGCGCCAGGTCGACGATCTGGAAGAACTCGATCTCGGCATTCAGGCCATGGCCGCCATTCCGGTCGGCGCCGCCAGCGAAGGCGTGGGCGAAAGCGATATCCGCGTCAACTTTGGCGGCGTAACGTTCTTCTCCGGCGACCACCTATACGCGGACAACACCGGCATCATCCTGGCCGAAGAGCCGCTGGATATAGAGTAACCTCGCGCAGGTGCGGTAAGGCGCGCGGCATGCGCGTCGCGGCAACGACGGACGGCTGTTCTTCAGGCGTGGGGGAACGGCGGACAGGATGTTTATCGGCGCGATGAGCGATACGCCACGGCCGGCGTGACGCGACAAGCATAGACGGGCAGGTCGGCATAACCTGCCCGGCGTAAAATTAAACTTCTTCCATCTTACCCAGTAGCGCGCGCAGGCGCTCCTGCCAGGCCCCCTGCTCTTCTTTCAGCTGTTCGTTTTCGCGCACCAGGGTTTCACGACGGCCTGCCGCATCCTGAACTTCCTGCGACAGCGTATTGTTCTTCTCTTTTAGCTCTTCAATTTCCATTTGCAACAGCGTGATAGTATCAATCGCCTGCTGTACTTTCGCTTCCAGCTTTTCAAACACTTCAAATGACATTCTTCAAACCCCTATATTCGCAAGGCATCAATCGGTTAACGCTGATAACAAGTGCTACCGTCGCAGTGTAAGCACACCTCAAACCGGCGGCCTTTCCATACGCCTTATGGCATACCTGATTACAGGATTGTATGTAGCCAGTCCATTGCTGTCTAGCAGACATCCCGTACAACGATGAATCTGTCATCATTTCCCCCCAGGCGCTATCAGTACAACCCGAAAAATACCGCGCATCGGGTCTGCCGCCGTCCATCGTTGTGCATAAAGCCTTTTTCCCGCCGACCGGCGCGTAATAACGCGTATTCGCTCGCTTTCATGACAAGCAACACACATTTTCATTGCGATATTTCTCGTTTGCGCGCATTAACGATAAATTCACATCACAGATACATCTAAACCGGATGACGACACCCGCGCCTCTGGTGATCCACGGCAGGTGTCGTAAGCTGATCGCAAACATCCGACAGGACGACATGATGAACCCGGAAAAAAAATACATAGTCGCTCTCGATCAGGGCACAACCAGCTCCCGCGCCGTGATATTGGATCATGACGCCAATATCATCAGCGTGTCGCAGCGCGAGTTTACCCAGATCTACCCGAAGGCCGGCTGGGTGGAGCACGACCCGATGGAAATCTGGGCCTCGCAGAGCGCCACGCTGGTCGAAGCGTTGGCCAGGGCGGATATCCGATCCGATGAAATCGCGGGCATCGGCATTAGCAATCAGCGGGAAACGACCATCGTCTGGGAAAAAAAGAGCGGCAGACCGATCTATAACGCCATCGTCTGGCAGTGCCGCCGCACCGCCGAAATCTGCCAACAACTGAAAAAAGACGGGCTGGAGGAGTATGTGCGCCGTACCACCGGCCTGGTTATCGACCCCTACTTCTCCGCCACCAAGGTTAAATGGATCCTGGATCACGTGCAGGGCGCGCGTGAACGGGCGCAACGCGGCGAACTGCTGTTCGGCACCATCGACAGCTGGCTGATCTGGAAAATGACCCAGGGGCGCGTGCACGTTACGGATTACACCAACGCCTCCCGCACTATGCTGTTTAATATCCATACCCTGGAATGGGACGAGAAAATGTTACAGGTACTGGATATCCCGCGCGCCATGCTGCCGGAAGCGCGCCCCTCGTCCGAAATCTACGGCCAAACCAATATCGGCGGTAAAGGCGGGACGCGCATCCCCGTTGCCGGCATTGCCGGCGATCAGCAGGCCGCGCTGTATGGCCATTTGTGCGTACACCCCGGCATGGCTAAGAACACCTATGGGACCGGCTGCTTCCTGCTGATGAGCACCGGCCGGGAAGCCGTGCGGTCGAAACACGGCCTGCTGACCACCATCGCCTGCGGCCCGCGCGGGGAAGTGAACTACGCGCTGGAAGGCGCTGTATTTATCGGCGGCGCCTCGATTCAGTGGCTGCGTGACGAACTGAAGCTGATTAATGACGCCGCGGACTCCGAGTATTTCGCCGGCAAAGTCGCGGACACCAACGGCGTTTATGTCGTGCCGGCCTTTACCGGGCTGGGCGCGCCCTACTGGGATCCCTACGCGCGCGGCGCCATTCTCGGCCTGACCCGCGGCGTAAACGCCAACCACATCATTCGCGCCACGCTGGAATCCATCGCCTGGCAAACCCGCGATGTGCTCGACGCCATGCAGGCCGACGCCAATACCCGTCTGCGGGCGCTGCGCGTGGACGGCGGCGCGGTCGCCAACAATTTTCTGATGCAGTTTCAATCGGATATTCTCGGCGCCCGGGTGGAGCGCCCCGCCATGCGTGAAGTCACGGCGCTGGGCGCCGCCTTCCTGGCGGGTCTGGCGACCGGCTTCTGGAGCGATCTGGATGAAGTAAAGAACAAAACGTCCATCGAGCGCGAATTCCGGCCCGGGATCGAAACCGTTGAACGAGACTACCGCTATCGAGGCTGGCAAAAGGCCGTCGCCCGCGTGCGCAGCTGGGAAGATCACGATGAGTAATCCGTCGCCTGACGGTATCGCGCAGTCAGGCTTACGCCGCGCCAGACGCCGCCAGAGACACTGGCTGCAGGCGCAAGGAAATATACAGGAACTGCTTTGCGTGGCGTTAGCGCGAACTTCGGTCAATCCCGATGCCTTCGGTTCGGGCGACGAACAAACCTGCCGGGAGCGGATTTAAACGCCGCTGGCGGCGATTAAAGGGAAACATGTTACGCCGTGATGTTACCCATAGCGCGCCGCCATTACGTCTATACCCAAAATAATTCGAGTTACAGGACAAAACGTTATCCTTTGTAACAACGCCACGCGTTGGCCCCAGATGGGCGCAGCGTATGAATGCGATCCGTAAGACGGCAAGCGAAGGACGAATTCGTCGGCAACGAATTTGCCCGACCAACGGCTGACCGGCGGAGAAAGGCAGAATGTCGCTCATCAATCCCAAGGAGCTGACGCGGGTACGCAATTCGGGCGACGAATTCGTCGGGAGCGGATTTGAACGCCGCTGGCGGCGGCCCGGCAAGGGCGAGCCCCTGGGCCGGGGCGAATAATTGAGCGCAGCCAACGCACCAGCAGCCTGAAGTCTATATCCAAAATAATTCGAGTTGCGGCAAGGCGGCGACACAGCGACGAATCGTCGGCAACGGATTTACCCGGCCAACGGCTGACCGGCGGTGAGAGGCAGGATGCCGCTCATCAATCCCGATGAGCTGACGCGGGTATGCGATTCGGACGACAAATCCGTCGGGAGCGGATTTGAACGCCGCTGGCCGCGGCCCGGCAAGAGCGAGCCCCATAGATGGGAGTAACAAAGCCAACGCACCTGCAACTTGCAGTATGCAGGATATATACCCGCCATACTTCAGGCTGCAGATACATTGGCCGTCCTGCCACTCGCATTATTTAAAATATACCCGCCGTCCACTCTGCCAATGTTAATTACCCGACCGACACGTAACAAGATCAAGGATTGCCGCCCAAATTATCGGCGCCGCACTTCACCGCCGGCAGCTGAATGAATTTACTCGTCTAAAACAAAGCCGCCGGTTAAATATCGCCATGCACGGAACGCCGCCCGACACGGCACTAACCGGCAAACCCGGCGCCGGTCAGTCACCGAATGTCAGGCCGATCACGTTACCAGTAACATCTTTTTTTAACACTATTTACAGTGACTTTGTTCACAAAACAGAGAGGGAAAAGCAGGTCTTATATTCAGCGAATTGATAGCTATTGCCTGAATAATTCGAGCGGCCAGAAGGTCTTCCCCCTCCGGCAAGCAGAAGTTTATTAACGATAACGCGCTGATCATTCCGCCGCGACGAATGGCGGTCGGCAATATTTATTGCCCGGAAAGCCTCAGCAATATTTAACCCGGCGCCACCGCTTCTCACTTATTTATGCGGCCAGTGGTAACGAAATAAAACGATCTTATACGAATTTAATGACTCAACGGGTATTCATGATGACAACGAAAAAACTGGCGGTTAAGCGTTGGTGGTATTTGATGCCAATCATCTTCATTACCTATAGTCTGGCCTATCTTGATCGGGCCAACTATGGTTTCGCGGCGGCGTCCGGTATCGAGCTGGATTTAGGCATCACTAAGGGCGTCTCTTCGTTAATTGGCGCGCTGTTCTTTCTGGGCTATTTTTTCTTCCAGGTGCCCGGCGCCATCTATGCGGTCAAGCGCAGCGTCAGAAAACTGATTTTCTGTAGCCTGATTTTGTGGGGCATCTGCGCCGCCGCAACCGGCATGGTCACCAATATCCCGGCGCTGATGGCGATCCGCTTCGTGCTGGGCGTGGTGGAGGCCGCGGTGATGCCGTCCATGCTGATCTATATCAGTACCTGGTTTACCCGCGAAGAGCGGTCGCGGGCCAACACCTTCCTGATTCTGGGCAACCCGGTGACGGTGTTGTGGATGTCTATTGTCTCCGGCTATCTGATTAACGCCTGGGGCTGGCGCGAAATGTTTATCATCGAAGGGATCCCGGCCGTTATCTGGGCGCTGTGCTGGTGGGTGCTGGTGCGGGATAAACCCGCCGACGTCGCCTGGCTGAGCGCGCAGGAAAAAGCCGATCTGCAGGCCGCGATGGATCGCGAACAGCAGGCGATCAAACCGGTGCGCAACTACGGCGAAGCGCTGCGTTCGCGCAACGTGGTGATGCTGTGCAGCGTCCATGCGCTTTGGAGCATCGGCGTCTATGGCTTCATGATGTGGATGCCGTCCATTATCAAATCCGCGGCCTCGATGGATATCGTATCGGTCGGCTGGCTGGCCGCCCTGCCTTATTTTGCCGCCATTACGGCGATGCTGGGCGTCTCCTGGCTGTCGGATAAAATGCAAAACCGTAAGCTGTATATCTGGCCGCTGCTGCTGCTCGCATCCGCCGCATTCTTTACTTCTTACACCATCGGCAACCACAATTTCTGGCTTTCCTACGCCCTGCTGGTGGTCGCGGCCGCCTGCATGTATGCGCCTTATGGTCCATTCTTTGCGCTGATCCCTGAGCTGCTGCCGAAAAACGTGGCGGGTGTATCGATCGGTCTGATCAACAGCTTCGGCGCGCTGGGCGCTTTCCTCGGCGCCTGGCTGGTAGGCTACCTGAACGGGCTGACCGGCAACCCCAGCCTGTCGTACAGCTTTATGGCCGCCGCCCTGCTGCTGTCGGTGGTGTTGATGATTAAGGTTAACGCGCCGGCGCGGGAAACACGCGCCGTCCCGCCGCTGGCCGGCAAGAAAAGCCTGAATTAATCGAGCGCATGCCCCGCGCAGGCTGCCGCAACGGCCTGGGCGGGGCGAACCCGCCGCACGCCCGCGCTGGCGGCGCAAACACCTTTACGCCCCTCACCCCGCTCTGTGATAAAATTCCCGCCCACACATTCTCTCCCCACTCCATAAAGACAGGTTATCCATGAAACGTGAATTAGCCATTGAGTTCTCACGCGTCACAGAAGCCGCCGCGCTGGCGGGTTATAAGTGGCTGGGCCGCGGTAATAAAAATGCAGCGGATGATGCGGCCGTTCAGGCCATGCGCATCATGCTCAATCAGGTCAATATCAACGGTCAAATAGTCATCGGCGAAGGCGAAATCGATGAAGCCCCCATGCTGTTTATCGGCGAACAGGTCGGCACCGGCAACGGCGCCGCCGTTGATATCGCCGTCGATCCCATTGAAGGCACGCGCATGACCGCCATGGGCCAGGCCAACGCGTTGGCCGTGCTGGCCGTCGGCGAAAAAGACAGCTTCCTGCACGCGCCGGACATGTATATGGAAAAACTGATCGTCGGCCCGCAGGCCAAAGGCGCGATCGACCTCAATCTGCCGCTGGAAGACAATCTGCGCAATGTCGCGCGTCAGACCGGCAAGCCGCTGAACCAGCTGACCGTGATCACGCTGGCCAAACCGCGCCACGACGATATCATCGCGCAAATGCAGCAGTTAGGCGTGAAGGTCTTCGCCATTCCCGACGGCGACGTGGCCGCATCCATCCTGACCTGCATGCCGGATAGCGAAGTCGACGTGCTGTATGGCATCGGCGGCGCGCCGGAAGGCGTTATTTCCGCTGCGGTAATCCGCGCGCTGGACGGCGATATGCAGGGCCGTCTGCTGGCGCGTCATCTCGTTAAGGGCGATACTGAAGAGAACCGACGCATCGGCGAGCAGGAACTGGCGCGCTGCCAGCAGATGGGTATCCAGGCCGGTACGGTTCTGCGTCTGGACGATATGGCCCGCAATGATAACGTGGTCTTCTCCGCCACCGGCATTACCAAAGGCGATCTGCTGGAAGGCATTTCCCGCAACGGCAATATCGCCAGCACGGAAACGTTGTTGATCCGCGGCAAATCACGCACCATCCGCCGCATTCGCTCCACCCATTACCTTGATCGTAAAGATCAGGCGCTGCATGATTTCCTGCTTTAAGTTCGTTATGTTTCACACTTGTTAAAACATAGCGTATCTTATTACCCGGTCAACCAGACCGGGTAATAATGATATGACAGGAGCATCAAACTATGGCTGAGTGGGTGAACGGTAAGATTGTTCAGGTGGAAAGCTGGACAGAGAGTCTGTTTAGTATTCGGGTCCATGCGCCGATAGCCCCCTTTACCGCCGGTCAATATGCCAAGCTCGGGCTGGAAATTGACGGCGAACGCATTCAGCGCGCCTATTCTTATGTCAACGCCCCCAGCGACGAGAGCCTTGAGTTCTATCTGGTCACCGTGCCGGAAGGGAAACTCAGTCCGCGGCTGCATGCGCTGCGCCCCGGCGACGAATTGATGATCACCCGGGATTCCGCCGGTTTCTTTGTGCTGCAAGAGGTGCCGCCGTGCGACACGCTGTGGATGCTGGCGACGGGCACCGCCATCGGCCCGTTTTTATCCATTCTGCAGGAAGGCAAAGATTTGGAGCGTTTCCGGCACATCGTGCTGGTGCACGCCGCCCGCTTCGCGCGCGATCTCAGCTACCTGCCGCTAATGCAACAGCTACAGCAGCGCTATCACGACAAGCTGCGCATCCAGACGGTGGTCAGCCGGGAAGAGGCGGCCGGCTCGCTGACCGGGCGCGTTCCGGCGCTGATTGAAAGCGGGGCGCTGGAAGCGGCTGTCGGTCTGCCGCTAAACTCGGAAACCGGCCACGTTATGTTGGCCGGCAACCCGCAGATGGTGCGGGATACTCAGGTGATGCTGAAAGAGCAGCGCCAGATGGCCAGGCACCTGCGCCGTCGCCCTGGCCATATCACCAGCGAAAATTACTGGTAACAACGTACGGCTTCAGGGGCGGAACCGCACCGGTTTCGCCTCCGGCCCGAAGCGGTTATCGCCGGCGGTGCCGGTAAATATGCCGCAGTCCAGCAGCATCATCACCATAATCAGCGTGGGCACGAAACGCCCAATACCCCACTGCCAGAGCGGCGCCAGCATCTGCCAGTTGCCGGCCAGCAGCAACCACGCCAGCACCAGCAACAGCGCCCACCAGCCGGCTTTATTGCGGTCGTGCAGCCGTTTGACCAACACGGCCGCCGTCGGCCAGAGCGAGAATACGATCACGAACGCCGCCGATTGAGTATCCAGCCAGTTCTGCCCGGCCAGCGTAAACATCAGTATCAACAATACCAGCCAGACGCCCATCCAAATCCAGAAATCCCGGCGCCCAATACGACCTTTAAATGAAAAGCACCACTGCTGCAGGCTCATCGGACTCATCCCTTTCGTTTAGCGCTATCTTTGCCGCCTGCGCACAGTCTATCTTATTCGCACCCGTTTGCCTGCTCCCCTGAGATCACGCAGGGCAACGGCCGTCACAATCGGTTAGAATAAGCGCCATAATGCAGACAGCATCCGCTAAAATAATGGTTTTCGCCGCTCAGCAGGATGACGACGCGCCGGCCGCAGCCGGAGAGTGATGATTGCGGTAACATATTTCCGGCGGCGCGCCGCTTTCCGGGCGCGCCCGCTTAGCCAAAGGAACCCGGATCCTCAATGAGAAAAAACATTGTCGCCCTGTCGATGCTCGCCGTATCGTTTTTGTGCTTATCTCCCGCGCCCGCCGCGCCAGGCGATCAACGCGAGCCGCCGGTGGCGCCTTATCTGCAGGCCGGCGCGCCGACGTTCGATCTGTCGATCGTTCAGTTCCGCACCCGCTTTAATCTGAACAATCCCGCGTTGCCGATTGAAGAATTTCAGGTGGTGGACACCGGCAATACCACCTTACCGCTGACCTTTGCCGCCAGTAAGATTAATCA
This sequence comes from Affinibrenneria salicis, assembly GCF_008710095.1. The sequence goes on along the minus strand of NZ_VYKJ01000008.1, from coordinate 214,112 downwards.
ATATCTCTACGCGTCGACGGCGCTGGAAAAAGGCACCGGCAAGATCAAAACCATGCAGATTACCTTTTTGCCCCAGGCCGAGATCGAGGGGAAAAACGCCGGCCGGGCGCTGGCGGTGAGTTATATGTCCGCCTTGCTGCGTCTGTTCTCGCCCGCGCTATCCGTTGAACAAAGCGAGCAAAAGGTGAACGAAACGCTGGAAAAAGGCAAAGGCGCGCGCTTTTACCAGCAGGCCGACGGCGCCATTCGCTATGTTGTGGCAGATAACGGCGAAAAAGGGCTAACTTTTGCTGTTGAACCGATTAAGCTAACGCTATCTGAACCCTGAGCCGGCATATTATTGACGAAAACCCGAGCCTCGGCGACATTTCATCTCTATACTGTGGGCAGGTTATACTGTCCGGCAGACAGTAAAAATATTGACTGGTCGAATATTGACTGACTCGCTATTCCAGCAGGAGGAAACAAAACATGCGACGTCCATTAGTTATGGGTAACTGGAAACTGAACGGCAGCACTCACATGGTTAACGAACTGATTGCCGCACTGCGCAAAGAAGTCAGCGCGATCGACGGCTGCGATATCGCCATTGCGCCGCCGGAAGTCTATCTGGATCTGGCGAAACACGAACTGGCCGGCAGCCGTATCGCGCTGGGCGCACAGAACGTCGACGTTAATCTGTCCGGCGCCTTCACCGGTGAAACCTCTGCCGCCATGCTGAAAGACATCGGCGCGACCCATATCATCATCGGCCATTCAGAACGCCGTACCTATCACAAAGAAAGCGACGAATTCATCGCCAAAAAATTTGGCGTACTGAAAGAAGCGGGTCTGACTCCGGTACTGTGCATCGGTGAAACCGAAGCCGAAAACGAAGCCGGCCAGACCGAAGCCGTATGCGCTCGTCAGCTGGACGCGGTACTGAATACGCTGGGCGCGAAAGCTTTTGAAGGCGCAGTAGTCGCCTATGAACCTATCTGGGCCATCGGTACCGGCAAATCCGCTACGCCGGCGCAGGCTCAGGCCGTGCACAAATTCATCCGTGGCCACATCGCCAAACAGGATGCTAACGTTGCCGCTCAGGTCACCATCCAGTACGGCGGTTCGGTTAATGCGGGCAACGCAGCAGAGCTGTTCACTCAGCCGGATATCGACGGCGCCCTGGTTGGCGGCGCGTCACTGAAAGCCGATGCCTTTGCCGTTATCGTGAAAGCCGCTGCTGCCGCTAAACGCGGCTAAGCATAGCCGTCAGAAATGCGGGTATCGCGCCTGCTGACAACCTGTAGTGGCCGATAACCCGTATTCCTTGTAGATCCCCGCCTGCGCGGGGATGACGGACGCCGGAATATCCATCGGCAGCCTGAAGGGCATTTCCCATACGGGAAATGCCCTTCGTCGTTCTTCCCCCACCGCCTTCCCCCCAGCCACTGAGCGAACTCAGCGCTGAGGATGGACACGATCGCCCCGGAACCGGCTACCGCAGCGATGAAATTACTGTAGCGCGGGAATTTGTTGCGTAATGCAGTGAATATTGCCGCCGCCCAGCAGAATCTCTCGCGCCGGCACGCCGCTAATCAGATATTCAGGGAACATTTGCTGCAGCAGATCGCGGGCGAGGTCATCGGTCCGCGCATCGAGCAGCGGGAAAATGATCTGCTGATTGCTAATCAGGAAATTCACATAAGAGCCCGCCAGACGCGATCCGGCATAGCGTTCAATCGCTTCGCCGTCGCACACGTCGGCCGTTTCTTCCGGCGTCGCGTAAAGCGGCCCCGGCGCCGGCAGTTTCCAGATTTTTAGCTGGCGTCCCTGCGCATCCCGCGCCTCCGACAGCACCTGCCAGGCGGCCTGCGAACGCGCATACTGCGGATCGTCTTTGTCGTCCGTCCAGTGCAGCGCCACTTCGCCCGGGCGCACGAAGCAGCACATATTATCGATGTGGCCGTCCGTTTCGTCGTTATACACCCCTTCGGGCAGCCAGATGAAAGTCGAGACGCCGAGATAATCGCGCAATCGCTGTTCAATCTGTTGCTGATTGAGCTGCGGGTTGCGGTTCGGGTTAAGCAGGCACTCCGCCGTGGTTAACAGCGTGCCTTCGCCGTCGGTATGAATCGAGCCGCCTTCCAGAATCAGTGGGGCGCGATAGCCGATATTGTGATGACAGGCCAGCACCTGCTCAGCCACCTGCTCATCCTGACGCCAGTCCGCATACAGACCGCCCAGTTCTCCTCCCCAGGCGTTAAAGCGCCAGTGCACGCCGCGCCGTTCGCCGGCGTTGTTAAGCAACATGGTCGGCCCGGTATCCCGCATCCAGGCATCGTCGCTGGCCATCTCCACCAGCGTCGCCTGCGGCGGCATTATCTGTTTCGCGCGTTCGAGCTGATCGCGCGGCACGCCCATAAACACCGGCGTTTTCCGCGCAATGGCGGCGGCGACCGCGGCAAAGGTACGCTGAGCCGGTTCAGCTCCGGCGCGCCAGTTATCCCGGCGCCAGGGCCAGAGCATCCATACCGCTTCATGCTGCGCCCATTCCGCCGGCATCGAAAAGCCGTCCTGACGCGGCGTTGTTTGCTGTTCCATCGCTTATCTCCGTGTTTTGCCGTCAGAACTGGCCAGCACGCCGTACATGTCCGGACGACGATCGCGAAACAGTCCCCAGGAGGCGCGCTGTGCGGCAATGGCGGTCAGATCGAACTCGTGCACCAGCACGGTTTCATCCGTCCGGTTGGCCTGCGCGACCAGTTCGCCGGTCTGATCGGCGATGAAAGAGGAGCCGTAGAAGGTCATCTCCAGCCCGTCGATATATTTACTCGCCTCGGTGCCGATGCGGTTCGACGCCACGACCGGCACCAGGTTAGCCGCGGCATGCCCCTGCTGCACCCGCGTCCAGTGCGGCTGGCTGTCGATCTCCGGATACGCCGGCTCGGAGCCGATGGCGGTCGGATAGAAAATCACTTCCGCGCCGAGCAGCGCCAGGCTGCGCGCCGTTTCCGGGAACCACTGATCCCAGCAAATCCCCACGCCGACCTTCGCGTAGCGGGTCTGCCAGACTTTGAAACCGGTATCGCCCGGAATAAAAAATTGTTTTTCCTGGTAGGCCGGTCCGTTGGGAATATGCGTCTTGCGATAGACATCCAGCACGGAACCGTCGGCATCGATCATCACCAGCGAGTTATAATAGGCGTTATTGGCGCGTTCGAAGAAGCTCAGCGGCAACACCACCTGCAGCTCCGCCGCCAGCGCGGAGAAATGTTTAATCAACGGGCTGTTTTCCAGCTCCTGCGCCAGAGCATAGTGCTCCGGGCTCTGATCGATACAGAAATAGGGCGCGGCGAACAGTTCCTGAATCAGAATGATCTGCGCCCCTTCACGCTGCGCCTGACGAACCAGCTTTTCGGCTCGCTCAATATTGCCGGGCAAGTCCCAGGAACAGGCCATTTGCGTAGCGGCAACGGTAACTTTTGTCATGCGAAAACCTCGATTGAGTAGCATTACAGAAACGGGACATCGGGTCCCTCAAACCAGCTCAGACGGTCCATGCCATCAGCAGCGCATACAAAATCACTTCTGCGTGCAGAGCACACGCCACCGTAGAATAACAACGGGCCGAAGCAGCGTTTATCCTACCGGTAAATGTTAGCAGGATCAGCAGCCATGGCGAACCCATTCGCATGAATAAGAGGCGGCGGATAAGGCCGGGACAGCCGGATCCGGCGCACAGAGGGTTGATTATGGGGCGTCGTGCAGGCGGCGAAGCATGAGCGGGAACGAATAGAGCGGCGGGCGACGTAGGGATTCGTCCGCGCCGGCCGACAGGCGCGGGACAAAAAACAACGCGCCCCTGAACAGAGCGCGCAGAGACCGCGAGACAAGACGCCGCGGTCAGACGACAACAGGCATACGCCGCAGGTTAGAACAGGCGTTTCGCCGTTTCCAGCCAGTCGCCCTTAAACGGACGCTTCATGTTTTCGATGGCATCGATGATATCGTGGTGCACCAGTTTTTCGTTCTGGATACCGACGCAGCGACCGCCGTAGCCCTGCTGCAGCAGTTCAATGGCATATGCCCCCATACGGGAAGCGAGGATACGGTCATAGGCCACCGGCGAACCGCCGCGCTGAATATGACCCAGTACGGTGGCGCGCGTTTCGCGGCCGGTTTCTTTCTCAATGTAATGCGCCAGTTCGCCAACATTGCAGATATGTTCGGTAATCGCCACGATAGCGTGCTTCTTGCCTTTGGCGATGCCGGCGCGGATTTCGTACACCAGCTCTTCCTTTTTGAACTCCACTTCCGGCAGAACGATAAATTCGCAACCGCCGGCAATCGCCGCGGCCAGCGTCAGATCGCCGCAGTTACGGCCCATAACTTCCACGATGGAGATACGCTGATGAGAAGAGGAGGTGTCGCGCAGGCGGTCGATCGCTTCCACCACCGTTTCCAGCGCGGTGAAATAGCCGATCGTATAGTCGGTGCCGGCCACGTCATTATCAATCGTGCCCGGCAGGCCGATGCACGGGAAACCCATTTCAGTCAGACGTTTGGCGCCCATGTAGGAACCGTCGCCGCCGATAACCACCAGCGCGTCCAGCTCCTGTTTTTTCATGTTTTCGATCGCGACCTGGCGCACTTCCTCTTCGCGGAACTCAGGGAAACGCGCGGAGCCAAGGAAAGTACCGCCGCGGTTAATCATGTCGGAAACGCTGGCCCGGTCGAGCTGAACCATACGGTTTTCATACAAGCCCAGATAACCATCATAAATACCGAAAACTTCCAGCCCTTCGGTTAACGCGGCTCGAACCACGCCCCGAATTGCTGCATTCATGCCTGGCGCGTCACCGCCACTTGTCAATACACCGATTTTTTTGATCATGACACCCTCTGGACTTGTAGATGTAATTTCGCAGGATTTTCTATCAAAGAGCCACCGCCGAAAAAGTTATCGGCAATCACTCTCAACCTTTTAATCTGTATAGTATAACAAATACCCTTAGCTGAATTGATTCAGGTCAGACTAAATAGTGCAAAAATATCACTTGCACTGCGCATCAGTGGCGGAAACCGCCGCCGATCGCGCATTATAGCTCCCAGTGACCACGCCGCTCCTGCGGCACCATGGAACAGGGATCCTGATGAATGATGATATCCGAACCGGGAAAACGCGTCTGCAACGCCAGTTCAACCTGATCCGCAATCGCGTGGGAATCAATCAGCGCCAGATTATCATCCATTTCAAGATGCAGCTGTATAAACCGCGTCGGCCCGGCACGCCGGGTGCGCAACTGATGCGCCCCTTTCACGCCCGGCCAGGCGGACACCAGCGCCACAATCGCCTGCCGCTCTTCAGCCGGCAGCGCGCGGTCCAGCAACAGTTGCACCGCATCGTACCCCATACGGCCCGCGCTGAACAAAATATAAACACCGATCCCCAGGGCGAACAAGGGGTCGGCGCGCATAAATCCCTGGCTGCTTAACCACAGCGCTATCAGGATCGCGCCATTCATCAGTACATCGGACTGGTAGTGCAGCATATCCGCCCGCACCACCTGGCTGTGCGTTTTTCTCACCACCCAGCGCTGAAATGTAACCAGGAAAAGCGTGGTGAACAGCGCGATCACGGTGGTCCAGATACCGATAGCCGGCGCGTTCAGCGTCTGCGGCGTCAGCAAATGCTGCAGACCGGTCAGCATCAAAAACAGCGCGGAACCGGAAATAAACATACTCTGCGCCAGCGCCGCCAGCGATTCGGCCTTACCGTGACCAAACGTATGGTTCTGATCGGCAGGCTGCAAAGAGTAGCGCACCACCAGCAAGTTGATCAGCGAGGCGGCGATATCGACCAGCGAATCCACCAGCGAGGCCAGCAGACTTACCGAGCCCGTGTACCACCAGGAGAACACCTTCATGATAAATAACAAAGACGCGACTATCGTCGCAGCGACGGCGGCCGTTGTAACAAGACGCGCGTAGTGCGGATTCATTAAAACTCCATATCCGGCATCGACAAAAGGCCTATTATAACGGAAAACCGACAAAAAACCGGCCCCGACTGACCAGGCCGCGCGTCGGCGGCGGAAAGTTCGCGTCCGCGCGGCAGGGCAACCGATGCCCGGTCTCATCATCTGACGGCCAACTTACCACCCCAAAGGAATATCCTGATGACACAAAGAAAAAAAAGACTTTTTTGTCTGTCGCTGCTGCCGTTACTGCTGCCGTTGACGTCCGCCGCGCTGGCCGACGGCGATGGGCTGACGCTGCAACAGGTCGTGGTTCTCAGCCGACACGGCCTGCGGGCGCCGCTGGCCAGCCCGGGCAGCGCGCTGGGCAAGCTGACGCCCGAGGTCTGGCCGCAGTGGGATACGCCAGCCAGCTACCTGACGACCCGCGGCGGTACGATGGAGGCCTTTTTCGGTCGTTACTTTAATCAGTGGCTGGTGGATAACCATCTGCTGAGCGCCGGGAACTGCCCGACGGAAAAAGAGGTCTATGTCTACGCCAACAGCCTGCAGCGCACGATCGCCACCGCGCAGTATTTTTCTCTGGGCGCTTTTCCCGGCTGTCTTGTGCCCGTCCATCACAAAGAGAAGCTGGGCACGATGGACGATACCTTTAACCCGATCATTCGCGACGGCAGCGCGGAATTTAAGCAGCATGCGATCGATTCCATCAATCAAACCGCCGGAGAAAACGGTCTGCGGGGGTTGAACCTCCGGTTGAAACCGATTTACCAGCAGATGGCGGACATTATCCGCTATAGCGATTCGCCGGCCTGTAAAGAAGACAAACAGTGCGACCTTAACGCGCTGCCGGTTGAAGTTAAAATTACGGCCGGCCAGGAGCCAGGCGTTTCCGGTCCGCTCAAAACCGGCACCGCTCTCGCCGACGCTTTTATTATGCAGTATTACGAAGGCGCGCCGCTGAAGGACGTCGCCTGGGGACGCATCAAAGACGAGCGGCAATTCGCGCAGTTGATCTCAGTGAAAGAGTACTACAACAGCGTGCTGTTCAGCGCGCCGGTGGTGGCGAAAGAGGCCGCCGCCAGTCTGGTCAAAACGCTGTCTGGATCATTCGGCGACAGCCAGCCCAAATTCACGCTGCTGGTCGGTCATGACTCCAACGTGGCGTCGCTGTTCTCCGCGCTGGGCGTCAAACCTTACGCGCTGCCGCATCAGTTTGAGACCACGCCTATCGGCGGCAAGGTGGTTTTTGAACGCTGGCAGGATAAGGCCAGCGGGCAGCAGCGGCTTAAAGTGGAATACGTTTATCAATCCACCGATCAAATTCGAACGCTTGCCCCGCTCAGCCGCGCCAACCCGCCGCAGCGGGTGACGCTTGAACTGAAAGGTTGCCCGGTCGATGCGCAGGGATTTTGCCCGTTCAGCGATTTCGAACAGATTATGCGCGGTTTGACCCAGCCCTGACCAACTGCCGGAGCATAAGGCCCGTCATCACGGCGGGCCCGGATACTCGACCGCGACGATAACCGGCATTAACGCGCAGACCGGCGCAATTTAAAAAACCGGTCCTCCATTATCCGGCGCGATTCAAACCTCACTCAGCGCTTTTTTCTGTTTACCCTGTGGATCAAAATTATCTTCCGCCAGCCAGCGCGCCAGCGCCCCTTTGATCAGCGGCCACTCGCTATCGAGCAGCGAAAACCAGGCGGTATCGCGAGTGCGCCCCCGATAAACCACGGCCTGACGAAAGATGCCTTCGAAAGTGAAACCGAGCCGTAAAGCGGCGGCGCGCGAAGGCGCATTGAGACTATCGCATTTCCACTCGTAACGCCGATAGCCAAGCTGATCGAACGCCAGACACATCAACAGATAATGCGCTTCTGTCGCCATACGGGTCTTTTGCAGGCGCCGCGAAAATGCCACATAGCCGACCTCCATCACGCCGTTGGCCGTATCGATGCGCATCAGAGAAAATGTTCCCACCGCCTGCTCACTGGCGCGATCGACAATGGCGAAGTGCAGCGGATCGTTGGATTGTTCCATTTGTCCGGCGTAGCGCCGGTAATCATTTTCATCGGCAAACGGCCCGACATTTAAATAGGTCCAGTCACGCGCATCCGGCGCCAGACAATAAGCCGCGTAAAGCTGAGCCGCATGGCGGTCGACCTGTACCGGCTCAAGACGGCAATAGCGCCCTTCCAGCGTTACCCGCCCGGGTCGGGGACGCGCCGTCCATTCAGGCATTGCGGCGCCGACAGGCTGTTGAAATGCATTCATTTTCACTGACATAACAGATACCCATAAGTAGAGGATGTGCAGCAACGACTTTATCGTTATCGCGGCATGCGCTGTTAGCGCCACAATGCACAAGAACATGGGCCACCGCTAACACCGCGATTAGCCGCACAGCGCCCTGACTGCCGGCTGAGTGACCCCGCGCCGGCGAGCGGGAAGCCGACATTTGTTGTCGGCTGCCTGCAACAACCGCAATCGATTGTTTATATTTTCGTTTTCGTGGAACATCGTCCCGCACTCACTACGCGCTGGCAAAACGTGACTGACGCTTTTTCCATGGCGTGCGCGGGCGGGACAAACCGATCTGGCAACGGCCATCAATGACATAGATTCATACGATCATAAGCGTTGCGGACGATGCCGCCCCGGATACGTTCCCGTTTCATACTCCGGTACTTATCACGCGTGTTGGATAAAGCCGGGTATACCGAAAGGTCAGGCATCGCATATTTTGCGGCATACGTTCGCCAGTTATTTTGTGATGAACGTGGGGAGCCTGGTCGCGCTACAGCAGATTTTAGGTCATGCCCGGCCAGCACCCAGCAGACCATGACTTACGCGCACCTGGCGCCGGACTATCTGGAAAACGCGATTAAGCTTAACCCGTTACGGGGAAAAATAGCCGGTTGAAAGTGTCCACACTGGCCCAAAACGGCCCGTTTTTGACCGCTTTTTGACTGCTTGCAATTGTTTGCAATTTCTTAGCAGGTAATTGTTTTAAAACGGCTTAGCCCGAAAACCGGCAAAAAAAAGCCCTCCATCATGGAGGGCTAAAGACAGGGATGGTGTCTATGGCAAGGAAAAAGGGTATAGCTACTACTACTTACTTCAGGGCATCTATCACAACTTACTTCACTGCTTCCGGGCGGAAGCCTGGTTGACCCGATCCATCTGCTGCCGCATGCTTTCCATACGCTGCTGATGTTTCTGGGCTAAAATTTGTTTCTGCTCTGACGTCAACAGGTTGTACATCTGGTTGCGCACTTTGGCCATCTCGACCTGACGAACCACCTGACGCTGCGCCATCTTTTCCGCCTGAGCGCGCACGGCCGCCTCATCAAACTTTTCCGCAATGATCAGCCGGTGCATGACCTCCACGTCATTGGTATTCAGTTCGGGCAGTTCCTGCCGGGCCAGTTGCATCAAATCTCGCATTTGCTGACGCTGCAGTTCCGTCAGTCTGACGCCATCAAACATCCCCTGGTGACCCGAGACCGTTACTGTGGCAGTCTCATCGTGCGACCAGATGCCTTTTGATGCGTTATCCGTTTCACTCGCCGCCGCGGAAGATCCTAAAACCAGCAGCGAAACCAGAGAAAGCGCGGAGACCTGTCGCATCAAAAAAACCTCATGTCGATATGTCATGCAGCGAATCAATGAAAGTCAGTCTAATCGCACGGCTGCAAACATGCGTCAGAGGATGTAAAACTACGTAAAGTCATGGAATAGCGGCAATCTATAACGTATTTTGCCTCTGGAGGTAGATAAAACATGAACAAAATCCTGTTGGTTGATGACGATAGAGAGCTGACCTCGCTGTTAAAGGAATTGCTCGAAATGGAAGGATTTAACGTCGTTGTCGCCTATGACGGCGAACAGGCGTTAAGCGCGCTGGATGACTCTATTGATTTGCTCTTGCTGGATATCATGATGCCAAGGAAAAACGGTATCGATACGCTGAAAGAAGTTCGCCAGCAGTACCAGACGCCGGTCATCATGCTCACGGCGCGCGGCAGCGAACTGGATCGCGTGCTGGGGCTGGAGCTGGGCGCGGACGATTATCTGCCTAAACCGTTTAACGACCGCGAGCTGGTGGCCCGTATCCGGGCGATCCTGCGCCGTTCAAACTGGACGGAACAACAGCAGCAGGGCGAAGCCAGCGCGCCGACGCTGGAGGTGGACGGTCTGCGCCTCAACTCCGGCCGCCAGGAGGCCAGCTTCGATGACGTCGTGCTGGATCTGACCGGCACGGAATTCACGCTGCTCTACCTGCTGGCGCAGCGCCTCGGCCAGGTGGTTTCCCGCGAGCATCTGAGTCAGGAGGTGCTGGGCAAACGCCTGACGCCTTTCGATCGCGCGATTGATATGCATATCTCCAATCTGCGCCGCAAGCTGCCGGAGCGTAAAGACGGCCTGCCGTGGTTTAAAACGCTGCGCGGACGGGGCTACCTGATGGTATCGGCCGCATGATTAACAGTCTTACCGCGCGTATTTTCGCCATTTTCTGGTTCACGCTGGCGCTGGTGCTCATGCTGGTGCTTATGGTGCCTAAGCTGGATTCGCGCAAGCTGACCTCGCTGCTCGACAGCGAACAGCGCCAGGGGACGATGCTGGAAAAGCATATTGAGATCGAACTGGCCAACGATCCGCCCAACGACCTGCTCTGGTGGCGCCGCCTGTTTCACGTGATTGAAAAATGGGCGCCGCCGGGGCAACGTCTGCTGCTGGTCACCAGCGAAGGGCGGGTGTTGGGCGCACAGCCCAACGAAATGCAGATAGTGCGCAACTTTATCGGCCAGTCGGATAACGCCGACCATCCGCAAAAGAAAAAATATGGCCGGGTCGAAATGCTCGGTCCGTTTTCCGTACGCGACGGCGAAGACCACTACCAGTTATATCTGATTCGGCCGGCCAACAGTCCGCAGTCCGATTTCATCAACCTGCTGTTTGACCGCCCCTTGCTGTTGCTGATCGTCACCATGCTGATCAGCGCGCCGCTGTTATTGTGGCTGGCCTGGAGTCTGGCGAAACCGGCGCGGAAACTGAAAAACGCCGCCGACGATGTGGCGCGCGGCAACCTGCGCCAGCACCCCGAACTGGAATCCGGACCGCAGGAGTTCCTCGCCACCGGCGCCAGCTTCAACCAGATGGTCAGCGCGCTGGAACGCATGGTGACGGCCCAGCAGCGTTTGCTGTCCGATATCTCCCATGAGCTGCGCACTCCGCTTACCCGTTTGCAACTGGCCACCGCGCTGCTGCGCCGCCGTCAGGGCGAAGGCCATGAACTGGCGCGCATTGAGACGGAAACCCAGCGACTGGACAGCATGATCAATGACTTGCTGGTGCTGTCGCGCACTCAGCATAAAAACGAACTGTTTCGCGAACCGCTCAAAGCGGACGAGCTATGGTCCGATGTGCTGGACGACGCCGGCTTTGAGGCCGAGCAGATGGGTAAAGTGCTGCACGTGACCTCGCCGCCCGGCCCCTGGACCATTCTGGGCAATCCGGCGGCGCTGGACAGCGCGCTGGAGAACGTGGTGCGCAACGCACTACGCTACTCCAATCACACTATCTCGGTGGCGTTTACTACCGACAGCCAGGGCGTGACGATCACCGTTGATGATGACGGCCCGGGCGTCAGCGCCGAAGACCGCGAGCAGATTTTCCGGCCGTTCTATCGCACCGATGAAGCGCGCGATCGCGAATCGGGCGGAACCGGGCTCGGACTGGCCATCGTGGAAACCGCCATCACTCAACATCGCGGCTGGGTAAAAGCCGACGACAGCCCTTTGGGTGGCCTGCGCCTGACAATCTGGTTACCATTACATCAACGCTGATCTATTTTGCGTTTACAGGAAACCGACGAATGAAAGGAACAACGGCTCTGGCGGGCTGCCTGACGCTTTTACTCAGCGGGCAGGCGTTCGCCTCCGCGGACGATCTCTGCGGCTTCTCCGATACCGAATGCGGCATGTCGGCCCAGCCCTGGCTCGCCCCCGATAACGATACCCGCACCAATCTGATATTACTGCAGGCCGGCCGGAACGGCATCCCGCTGCCCGTTCCGCAGCCGCTGCCGGATCAAGCCCGGACCCGCATCGATCCTTTTACCGCATGGCGGGTCATGGGGCTGGCGGCCACGGTTGAACCGACGCCGGATGCCGAGTCCGAACAATCCGACAACGCCGCGCTGGCCAACGCGGCGCAGGCGCTGGGTCTGAGTCAGCAATGGCTCGCCAAAATAGCGGCCGCGGACGCCAACGAAGGCGAGGGGCGCGAAGTCTCCAACACGCCGGCCACCGCGACCGACTTTCTCCACGTTCTGGGTCAGGACGCGCAGCTAAACGGCCGGCAGCGCAGCACTCTGGCGCTGTACCGTATCGCCATGCTGCCGGATGACGAGTTCGGCGACCTGAACGACGCGATGTTGGATGCCGTGCCGGATGACGGCCACGCCGGCGAATTCAAACGCTATCTGCTCAATGCCGTCGCTTTTTATGAGAGCGCGTTCGCACAGGCCGAGCAGGGGTTTCAGGCGCTGAGTCAGGCTTCTCAGCCATGGGTGGCGGAAACCGCGCGCTATATGTTGATCCGGGTCGCCATCGGTCAGGCGATGCAGAACGCGCTGGATGAATACAACATGTTCGATCCGGGCAAAGCGGACAAACAGGCCGCGCAGCGGGCTATCGCCCGCATCGATGAATATCTGCAGCGCTATCCGCAGGGCCGCTACGCCAGTTCGGCGCAGGGGCTGTATCGACGCGCTTACTGGATCGCCGGCGATATACCCGCGCTGGCCGGCATCTATAGCCGGACGCTGGCGCAAAGCGACGATATCGACACGCTGCAATCGCTCAGCGATGAAATCGATAATAAGCTGCTGGAGAATAGTCAGTTCACGCTGGACGCCGATAATCCGGCGCTGATGTTGATTCAGGATTTAAAACGCCTGCGCAGCGAACGCAGCTGGAACAACCTGCCGCCGCTGACCGATGCCGAACTGAGCGCGCAGCAGCCGCTGTTCGAACAGGCGGGAATGGCGCAGGAGGCGCGTTATCTGCTGGCCGCGTGGCAATTTTTCCGCCGCGGCGACAACGAGGCGGTGCTGACGCTGACGCCGGCCAGCGCGCCCGCCGACCTGACCGCCAGCACCGCGTTTAGTCTGCAGGTGCTGCGCGGCAAAGCGCTGCACAACCTGAAGCGCTGGCAGGACGCGGAAACGCACTGGCGCCATCTGCTGACCCGTAAGGTGAACTATACCCAGCAGCAGTACCTGCAGCTGGCGCTGGCTGAAACGCTGGTCAGCGGCGGCCGGCCGGAACGGGTCTTCGCCGCCGACAGCCCGATAACCAATTTACGCTTCCGCTCGGCCGTGCTCAAAACCAGCGCCGACGCCCAATTGCTGCGCCAACAGGTGGAACAGGCGCCGTCACAAGAAGAACAGGCGATCGCCCTGCACACTCTGTTAAGCAAAGATCTGAGTCACGGCGACTACCGCGGCTGGCTGCGGGATAGCGCCTGGCGCACGCGCATTCCGCCGCTGATCAACACGGAAAACGCCAGTTGGAATATGGAAAATCTGCAGGATTTCGACTGGGACGGCGGCGATACCGAAGAGGGCTATCAGTGCCCGGCGTTGACCGCGGTGGTCACCGCCCTGAGCCAGCGTCCCGGCGACGCCAGAGCGCTGAATTGTCTCGGCGAATTCTACCTGCGCACCGATAATCAGGTGGGATTCGACTGGGGGGAAGATAATGCTCTGCAGGGTCTGACTCAGGCGCCTCAATCGTTCGCCGGCCAGCTCCGCAATCGGCTGGATGACTATATGCAGGTTATCGCCGACGCCAAAGCGCCGCCGGAGGATAAAAGTTATGCGCTGTACCGCGCGATTTACTGCTATGCCCCGAGCGGTTATAACGGCTGCGGCTCGCAGACGATCGACAAGGCCACGCGCCGCGCCTGGTTTACTCAGTTGAAACGCGAATTTAAAGGCAGCCAGTGGGCCGACCAGCTCAGGTATTACTGGTGATCCGCGCCCTGCTGGCGGGCGCGCTGCTGGCGATCAATCTGCCACTCGGCGCCAGCGAACCGACGACGCGGGTGGAAGCGGCCCACTACCGGGCTTACTGGCTGTGGGCGGCGGTAAGGCCGCAGCCCGTGTTGCACCAGGCAAGCACGCTGTACCTGCATCAGGGGGAGATTGCCCGCCGCCAGGGCAAGGGCGTTTTTCTGCGCCAGGGGCTGCCCGCCAGCCGGCTGCGCGTGGCAAACGTCTGGCTGTCTTACCGCATAACCACGCTGGAATTTTCCGACCGTCAGCTCAACCGCCTGCTGAGCCAGCGGCGCAGCTGGATCCGGCACGGCAATCACGTAGAGGGCATCCAGATCGATTTTGACGCCAGAAGCTATGGTCTGGCGCGCTATGTCGCCTTTTTGCAACAGTTGCGCCGGCGCCTGCCCGCCGACTGTAAACTCAGCATTACCGGACTGCTCGACTGGGCCAAAACGGGCGATGTCGCCCAGCTTAATCGTCTGAACAACGTGGTGGACGAACTGGTAATCCAGACTTATCAGGGCCGCAGCACCATCACTCGCTATGATGAATACCTGCCGGCGCTGCTGAAACTCACCGTGCCGTTCCGCATCGGACTGGTGCAGAACGGGCGCTGGGATAGGCGATGGCAGCAACGCCTGAGCGCCTCTCCCTGGTATCGGGGCGAGGTGGTCTTTCTGCTCAACGCCGCGGCGCCGGGCAGGCGCGAGCAGGCGGCGTCGAACGGCGCGCAAGCGGCCGGCGCTATGGCTCCGGCCGCCGGGCATCGCTAACGGCGGCCGCCAAAGCCGTTCTGGCGCCACGCTTCATAGCTGATAATCGCCACTGCGTTCGACAGGTTCAGGCTGCGGCACTGCGGCTCCATTGGAATGCGGATGCGGAAATCCGCCGCAAACCCGTAGCGGATCGCATCCGGCAGCCCGGCGGTTTCGGAACCGAACAGCAGCACGTCGCCCGGCTGGTAGACCGGCTGGTCATATGGCCGGCTGCCTTTGGTGGTGCAGGCGAAAATGCGCTGCCCGGCGACGGCCTGCAGGAATTCCTGATAATTTTTGTGCCGGCTGACGCTGGCCAGATCGTGATAATCCAGCCCGGCGCGCCGCAGTTTCTTCTCGGCGAAATCAAAACCCAGCGGTTCGATCAGATGGAGCGCGCAGCCATTATTGGCGGCGAGGCGAATGATATTACCGGTATTGGGGGCGATCTGCGGCTCATAAAGCGCGATATGGAACATAGTATTACTTCGGCAGACTAATATATTGCCGCCAGTATATAACATTACGCCGCACCGCTCTAAAAGATGAGCATACTGTGCGGCGAACGCGGGATGTTTTACGCCGCAGCGCCTAAACTTAAATAAACGTCGGGAGAGAGAGCATGAAATATTCGATCGGGTTAATGCTGGGACTGAGCGCGCTGCTGGCAGGGACGGTTCAGGCCGGCACCACGCCGGCCCCCACGCAGCAGCAGCAGTTTGAAAACGGCATCAGCAGCCAGAAACAGCTACAGCAAAAAATGCAGCAGAATCAGCAGATCCAGAAACAGAGTCTGAACCAGCAGATGCAGAACACGCAACGCCAGCAGCAACAACAATTACAGTCGCAGTTACAGCGCGATCTACAGCGCTCGCAGCAGAATCAAACGACAACGCCGCGCCAGTAGCGCAGAGCGCGTCGGCGGCATGCGGCGTTAGATCCGCACGCCCATCAGCGTCAGGATCAGCGGCGTGGTAATCGCCGCCAGCGCGGTCGACATCACCAGGCTGGCGGCGATCGGCCCGCCCAGCACGCTGAACTGGCGCGACATCAGGTAAATATTAACTCCAACCGCCATTGAACCGAGCAGAACCACCGCCCGGGTCTCCATTTCGGGCAGGCCGAGCGCCACCGCCAGCAGCCATACCACCAGCGGCTGCACCAGCAGCTTCATCGCGCAGATGGCGCAGCTGATGCGCCAGCCGTCGCGAATACGGTATTCCGCCAGTCCCATGCCGAGCGCCACCAGCGATAGCGGTACGGCGATTTGCCCCAGCATATTGATCGGCTGGTCGACAAAGGTCGGCAGCGTCAACCCGGTAAAGCTGAACGCCGTCCCGGAAAGAATGCCGATAATCAGCGGATTTTTCAGCACGCCGAGCGCCGTGCGGGTAAAGCCGTTCAGCGACAGGCTGCCGTTGCGCGCCCACTCTACCGACACCGTCACCAGCGTCCACAGAATCAGGCCGTTAAACACCACGATCAGCGCCACGGAGGGGAGCGACGCCGGTCCCAGCATCATGGTGGCGATCGGCAGGCCGAGCATCACATTGTTCGAGAAAATGCCGCCCAGCGCGAATACCGAGCCGGATACGTCGTCAAGCTGAAAAAGCTTGCGCGCCATTAGCCGCCCCAGAATAAAAACGATCAGACAGCTGCCGAAAAAGGCGATCAGCAAACGGGCATCCACCGCCGGACGGCGGGAAAAATCACACATCATGCGAAACAGCATGGCGGGCAGCGCCAGCGAAAAGACAAAGCGCGTCAGGGCGTCAGTCATGGCCGTCGGCCACTTGCCGTAACGAATCAGGCAGTAGCCGAGGATAATCAAAATAAACAGCGGTGATGACAACAGGATCTGGTGCCAGAGCGAAAGCACAAAGGCGGGCATCGCATGTCCTTAATAAACCGGCACCACGCCATAATCAGCTTACGGGCGCATCTCAGCCGGCCGCAAAATCCGCCCCGATTAAATCTATCCGGTCGGTGCAGATACAGTCAACGCCCCATGTCAGTAATGTGCGCGCCCGCTCAGGTTGATTGACGGTGTACACCAAAATGCGCAGCCCGGCCGCCTTCAGCTGCGCCACCCGTTCGGCGTTCAGCAGACGGTGGTTCAGATGGAGCGACACGCAGCCCAGCGCCTGAGTCAACGGCTGCCAGTCGGCGCGCCATGCGTCCAGCAACAACCCGCGCGGCAGCGCGGGAACCGCCTGCTGCGCCGCGGCCAGCGCGTCGACCGAAAACGACGAAAGCAGCGGCGCCACCGGCCGCCCCTGCCACAGCGCGCGCGCCGCCAGCGCGGTCGCCGTGCCCGTCACGCTCTCCGCGCCGGTGGTCGGCTTAATTTCGATATTGGCCGCCATGCCATAGCGCGCGCAGCGCGCGGCCACCTGCTCCAGTCGCGCCAGCGGTTCGCCGCGAAACGGCTCGCCGAACCAACTGCCGGCGTCCAGCGTGGCCAGCTGGCTCCACGGCAGATCGCCGGCAATACCGCGACCGTTGCTGGTGCGCTCAAGGGTGTCGTCATGCAGCAGAAAAAGCTGCCCGTCGCGCGATAGCTTAACGTCGAACTCAATCATTTTATGGCCGTAACGCGCCCCGGTATCAATGGCGGCCAGCGTGTTTTCCGGCGCCAGCGCGCCGCCGCCGCGGTGCGCGACGATGGCCGGGTAAGGCCAGCGAGTCATCATCATTCCATCCGTAATCCGCTCTGCGAATCAAAAAAGTGCCACGCTCCGGCGGGCAGATGCAGTCCCAAAACCGAACCTATCGCCGGACAGTGCTCATGCGACAGGCGCACAATCACATTGTGCCGCCCCCAGCGTCCGTGCGCCAGATTATCGGCGCCCAGCAGCTCGAGCGTATCCACGACCAGCGTCGGTCCGGCCTGCGGATCGGTCGTGGTGACAATATGTTCCGGCCGGATGCCCAGCGTCACGTCGCGTCCGCCCCATTGCGGTTTTGCCGCGGGCAGCGGCAGCGATAACTGGTCGTTCAGTATTAGCGTGCGGCCGCTGGCGTCAAGCCTGCCCGGCCACAGGTTCATCGCCGGCGAGCCAATAAAGCTGGCGACGAACAGCGAGGCCGGGCGCTGATAGATTTGCGCCGGCTCGCCGATCTGTTCGGCCACGCCCTTGTTCATCACTATCACCCGCTGGGCCAGCGTCATGGCTTCCACCTGATCGTGCGTCACATACAGGCTGGTGGTATTCAGCCGGCGGTGCAGTTGCTGCAGTTCTAGCCGCATCTGGACGCGCAGCCTGGCGTCCAGATTGGATAACGGCTCGTCGAACAGGAATACCGCCGGTTCGCGCACGATGGCGCGTCCCATCGCGACACGCTGGCGCTGGCCGCCGGACAGTTCGCGCGGTTTGCGCTGCAGCAGCGCGCCCAGTTCGAGAATTTGCGCTACCTCTTCCACCTGCTTGCGGATCTGCGCCTTACCGAAACCACGGAGCTTCAGCCCGTAGGCCATATTATCGTATACGCTCATGTGGGGATAAAGCGCATAGTTCTGGAACACCATGGCGATGCCGCGATCTTTCGGTTCCAGATTGGTCACGCGCCGGTCATCAATATAAATATCGCCGCTGGTCACCCGTTCAAGTCCGGCAACCATACGCAACAGCGTCGATTTGCCGCAGCCGGACGGCCCGACCATCACCACGAATTCGCCGTCCGCGATATCCAGATCGAACGGCTGAATAATGCGCTGTTTACCGTCATAGGATTTGGTGACGGCCTGAAATTTTAGCCCTGCCATAATTTATTTCTCACTTTCCACCAGGCCGCGTACGAACCAGCGCTGCATCAACAAAACGACCAGCAGCGGCGGCAGCATGGTCATCAACATGGCGGCCATCACCTGATTCCACATCGTGGTGCCCTCGCTGCTGACGATCATGCCGCGAATACCCGCCACCGCGGTGCCGAGATCGACGTCGTTGATAATCAACAGCGGCCACAAATACTGGTTCCAGCCATAGATAAAGGTAATCACGAACAGCGCCGCCAGATTGGTCTTCGAAAGCGGCAGCAGAATATCGCGCAGAAAACGGATGGGGCCGGCACCGTCGATACGCGCCGCCTCCAGCAGTTCCGCCGGCAGGGTCATAAAAAACTGCCGGAACAGAAAGGTGGCCGTGGCCGACGCCATCAACGGCAGAGTCAACCCGGAGTAGCTGTCCAGCATATCGAGCCGGGCGATCACGTCTACCGTCGGAAAGATACGCACCTCCACCGGCAGCATCAGCGTCAGGAAGATCAGCCAGAACACCAGATTGCGCAGCGGAAAACGGAAATAAACGATGGCGTAGGCGGAAAGCAGCGAAACGCCAATCTTACCGACGGTGATGGTCAACGCCATAATGAAACTGTTGAGCAGCATCAGGCTGAACGGTGCGCTGTTTCTTCCCATCCCGTGCCGCCAGATGGTGCTCAGGTTGTCCCACAGATGACCGCCGGGGATCAGCGTCATCGGCACCTGGAAGATCTGCTGGTCGTCCAGCGTGGCGGCCACAAAGGCGACGTACAAGGGGAACAACACCGTCAGTACGCCCGCCAGCAGCATCAGATGGCTGAAAATATCCAGCCCGCGACGATTCTCAATCATTGATAGCGTACCTTGCGTTCAACAAAGCGGAACTGAATCACGGTAAGACCGATCACCAGCAGCATCAGCACGACCGACTGAGCGGCCGAACTGGCCAGATCCAGACCGGCGAACCCTTCGCGGTAAATCTTGTAGATCAGCGTGGTCGTGGATTGCACCGGCCCGCCGGCCGTCGCCGCGTCGATAATCGGAAAGGTGTCGAAAAAGGCGTACACCAGATTAACCACCAGCAGGAAAAAGCTCACCGGCGAAATCAGCGGCAAGACCAGGTTGAAGAAACGACGCACCGGACCGGCGCCGTCGATCGCCGCCGCTTCGATCAGCGAGCGGGGAATAGACTGCAGCGCCGCCAGAAAAAACAGAAAGTTATAGCTGACCTGCTGCCAGACCGCAGCCAGAACCACCAGAAACATCGCCTGTCCGCTGTGCTGCGCGTGGTTCCAGTTATAACCCAGCCGCACCAGGAAATGGCTGATCAGCCCCATGCCCGGGCTGAATAAAAACATCCACAGCACGGCGGCCACCGCCGGCGCCACCGCGTAGGGCAGGATCAGCAGCGTCTGATACAGGCGGCTAAAGCGCAGGACATAGTCCACCAGCGCCGCCAGAAACAAAGAAATTAACAGGCCGCAGCCTGCCACCAGAAAACTGAAAATCAGCGTGGTGGAAAATGAGGCGAGGTAATACTCATCATGAAAAAGCTGAACGAAATTGACCAGACCGACAAACTGGCTGGACAAACCGAAGGGGTCGACGCTCTGTACCGAGTACCACAGGGCGGCGCCCGCCGGCCAGATGAAGAAAATAAGCGTAATCAACACCTGCGGCAACACCAGCAGCCAGGGCAGCCAGCGGTTGTGAAAGACAGTGTGTGAAGGGGTCATGCGTGAAATCGTCCGACAAGACGGGCCGGATCCCTCCGGCCCGCAGAGGGTTAGCGAACAGACTGCTCGAAGCGGCGCAGCAGGGCGTTGCCGCGGGCAACCGCCTGATCCAGCGCCTGTTGCGGCGTTTTCTTGCCGGACCAGACGCCTTCCAGTTCCTCATCCACCACTGTGCGGATCTGCAACATATTGCCGAGACGCAGGCCTTTGGTGTAGGGCAGCGGCGGCTTATTCAGCATCTGACGAATGGCGATATCCGTGCCGGGGTTTTTGTCATAAAAGCCCTGTTGGCGGGTCAGATCATAAGCGGCGCTGGTGATCGGCAGATAGCCGGTTTTCTGATGCCACTCGGCGGCGATTTCCGGTCGCGAGAGGAACTGCATAAATTGCGCCACGCCTTTGTAGATGGCCTCGTCCTTGCCGCCCATCACCCACAGGCTGGCGCCGCCGATACTGGCGTTCTGCGGCGCGTCTTTTACGTCCGCATCGTAAGGTATCATGCCGACGCCGAAGTTGAATTTGGCGTACTGGCGGATATCGGCCAGCGAACCGGAAGAGGCGGTCGTGATGGCGCAGTCGCCGTTATAGAATTTGGCGGTCGATTCATCCTTGCGGCCGAAATAGGTGAAATCCCCTTTCTTATTCATGTCGGCCAGCAGCTGAATATGTTTCACCTGCGTCGGTTTATTGAATTCCAGCACCGCATCCGTGCCGTCGAAGCCGTTATTCTTCGTGGCGAACGGCAGCGCATGCCAGGCGCTGAAGTTTTCCAGCTGGATCCAGCCCTGCCAGCCGCTGGCGTAACCGCACGTCATGCCGGCGGCGCGCAGCTTCGCGCTGTATTCGGCCAGTTGTTGCCAGGTTGCCGGCGGCTGCTCGGGATCCAGACCCGCCTTCTTAAACGCATCCTTGTTGTAATACAGCACCGGGGTGGAGCTGTTGAAGGGCTGGGACAACAGGTGCCCGCTCTTGGCATCGGTGTAATAACCGGAAACGGTGGGAACGAAGATCGACTCATCGAAAGGAATACCGGCATCGGCAAAGACCTGCCAGACCGGTTTGATCGCCTTGCTGGCCATCATAGTGGCGGTGCCGACTTCATAGACCTGTAAAATCGCCGGCGCTTTGCCTGAGCGGTAAGCGGCAATGCCGGCCGCCAGACTCTGTTCATAGTTGCCTTTGTAGACCGGCACCACTTTAACGTCGCTGTTCGATTGGTTAAAACGCTGCGCCAGCGAATCGACCGTTTTACCCAGTTCCCCCTCCATGGAATGCCAGAATGGGATTTCCGTCACCGCCTGCGCCTGTACGCTGCATCCAAGCGCCAGCGCCGCGCACAGCGCCGTTTTACCAATTGAACGATTCAACATGCCAGTCTCCTGAACCCGATGAATACGTCTGCACTCGCAGACGCGTTGCTATTCGGGAAGTAACATGGCACGACGACATGACAGAGAAATAACCAAAAAATGACATAAAAATGACAGCATTACTTAATTGTTGCCTGGCGATACGGGAAGCCGGCAATATAAAGCGCGCCGTCCGGCATCGGCCGTCGGGGTGCTTTGGCAAGTAATTAACGCATAGAAAAGGGGAAATAATGCAATCGTTCGGTAAATGTTTAGCCATCGCGCTAAGTCTGGGTCTGTCATCTCAGCTGATGGCAAGTGAGCCGCAATGGCTGGAAGGGACATTCGTTAATCAGGATAAAACGTCATTAGCCAAAGAACTCGCCTTTTGCCCGGCGGGGAAAGCCTCGTTTAGCGGTATCCGGGCGGCCTATGTCATTGAAGGAAAAGATAACGAAAGGATCATCACTCTTTATTCAAACGGTGCATTTAAGCTGAAGGTCGCGCAAAACGGCGATGAATTGCTGCCGGCCGATGACTTCACCAAACAATGGCTGACGGAAACCAGTCTTAAACGCGACCCGAATCAGCAGTATCAATGTAATCAGTAATGCTGGCGGCAGGCGTTATCGTTCAGCCCGCCGCGCCGGTTACGCGTTAAACGAAGGGCGCGCCGGCCGTGGCGTTATCGCGCACGGAATCTTGTTATTTGTCGTGACGCCGCGAACGGCACGGTCACGCCGCGGTCCGTATCAGCGGGCAATATGCAGTTCGATCCCCGTTCTCGCCAGCGCGTCTTTCGCCGCCGCCGGCAATCCCTCGTCCGTAATGATGGTGTCGAACACGTTCAGCGGCGCCGCCAGCCAGGTGGCGATGCGGCCGTATTTCGAACTGTCGCTGAGCAGAATGCGCCGGTGGCTGGCCTCGGTCACTGCGCGCTTTACCGCCACCTTATCTTCGTTGGGCGTGGATAATCCGCGCAGATTCCACGACGAGGCGGAAATAAACGCCAGATCGATATACAGACTGCGCAGGGCGGCGGCGGCGGATTCCCCCACGCAGGAGCGGTTCTCCCGGCACAGCGTGCCGCCGGTGTGGATCATGCGGCACTGGCTGGACTCGATCAAAAAAGCGGCGATGACAAAATCGTTGGTCACCACCAGCAGATCGTCGCGCGCCGTCAGTTGGTGCGCCAGCGCCAGCGTGGTGGTGCCGGCATCCAGATAGATACAGCTATCGCGCGGGATCTGCTGAGCGGCCAGTTGACCAATCGCCGCTTTCTGCTGGCTGAACATCGTCGACTTGTCCTGATGGGACGGTTCAGTCGCCAGCCGCTCCGGCGAGCGCACGCCGCCGGACACCGAGAGCAGGTTCCCCTGCTGTTCCAGTTTCTGAATATCGCGCCGGATGGTCATATGCGACACTCCCAGCCGTTCGGTCAGTTCGCTGATGCTGACGACGCCGCGTTCGGCAACCAGCGCCAGAATTTGTTGATGGCGTTCAACCGGTATCACCCTGCCCTCCCGTTCGTTCCATTGATGATAAATAATGTGACGCAGTGCGCTAAATAAGCACATAGTTATCATATTTTCACGTAATCTCTTCACTGTCTATCGGCAATACGCATTTACTTACCGCATTAATCTCTTTTATAAACAAATAACTAAACTCACCTGACCGACCGATGTACATGAGTGGCCGGCACTCAGCGTAACGATAGCGACGCCTTAATGTTAATTTATGTGACAATAGTCACCGGAGAGACGCGATACCTGGCGTATATTTAACACAACAAAACAAATAATCACTAAAATTAACAAGGAGAACGCTATGCCTCACCCTCAAGCACGTTCTGTCGCGGTCATCGGCCTCGGTTCCATGGGGCTGGGCGCCGCCTTGTCCTGCCTGAAAGCCGGGCTGGACACCTACGGCGTCGATCTTAATCCACAGGCGCTGGAGAAACTGCGCCAGGCTGGCGCTGTCCAGGCGGCGGCGCGCGCGCACGATTTTGCCGACCGGCTGGAAGCCGTACTGCTGCTGGTGGTTAACGCCGCGCAGGTCAACAGCATCCTGTTCGGCGAAGACGGACTAGCCGACCGTTTGCGCCCCGGCACCGCGGTCATGGTCTCTTCCACCATCTCGGCGCAGGATGCGAAAGCGATCGAACGCCAGTTGCTGGCTCACCAATTAGTGATGCTGGACGCGCCGGTTTCCGGCGGCGCGGTTAAAGCGGCGGCGGGCGATATGACCGTGATGGCCTCGGGCCCGGATGAAGCATTCGAAAAATTACAGGCCGTGCTGGATGCCGTGGCGGGCAAGGTTTACCGCATCGGCAGCGAAATAGGCCTGGGCGCCACGGTGAAAATCATCCATCAGTTACTGGCCGGGGTGCACATTGCGGCGGGAGCGGAAGCCATGGCGCTGGCCGCGCGAGCCGGTATTCCGCTGGACACCATGTATGACGTGGTCACCCACGCCGCCGGCAATTCCTGGATGTTTGAAAACCGCATGCGTCACGTAGTCGACGGCGACTATGCGCCAAAATCGGCCGTGGATATCTTCGTCAAAGATCTCGGTCTGGTCACCGACACCGCAAAATCGCTGCACTTCCCGCTGCCGCTGGCTTCCACCGCTTTTAACATGTTTACCGCCGCCAGCAACGCCGGATTCGGCCGCGAAGACGACAGCGCGGTAATCAAGATTTTCAGCGGCATCACCCTGCCGGAAAAACGGGGGGACGCATGATGCGACTCGGAGTCATTGCGGACGACTTTACCGGCGCCACCGACATCGCCAGCTTTCTGGTGGAGAACGGCCTGTCCACCGTTCAGCTCAACGGCGTGCCGCCGGCCGACTATCAGGTCGAAGCCGAAGCGGTGGTCATTAGCCTGAAATCGCGTTCCTGCCCGGCGCCGCAGGCGGTGGCCGACGCGCTCAACGCGCTGGAGTGGCTGAAACGGCGCTCGTGTCGCCAGTTCTATTTCAAATACTGCTCCACCTTCGACAGCACGGCGCAGGGCAATATCGGCCCGGTGACCGACGCGCTGCTGGCGGCGCTGGGCGAAACGCAAACCGTGATCTCGCCAGCGCTGCCGGTCAACGGGCGCACCGTCTATCAGGGCTATCTGTTTGTTATGGACCAGTTGCTGTCGGAGTCCGGTATGCGCCACCATCCCGTCACCCCGATGACCGACAGCAACCTGCTGCGGGTGATGGAGCAACAGGCGCAGGGACGCAGCGGTCTGATCCCGGCGGCGATCATGGATCAGGGCGCCGAAGCGGTAAAACGTCAGCTCAACGCCCTGCGCCGGGACGGCGTACGCTACGCGGTGCTGGATACCCTGCACGAACAGCATCTGCTCACCCAGGGAGAAGCCGTGCGCGATATGAAACTGGTGACCGGCGGCTCCGGGCTGGCCATCGGATTGGCCCGCCAGCTGTCGCAGGGCCGGCCGCCACGGACCGCGCAGGCCGCGGGCGCGCCGCGTGGCGGACCCGCCGTCGTGCTGTCCGGCTCCTGTTCGGTTATGACCAATAAACAGGTGGCGCGCTACCGCCAACAGGCGCCGGGCCAGGCCATCGATGTCGAACGCTGCATGGCGGGAGACGAGGCGCTGGCGGAGTACGCCCGCGCCCTGCGCCAGTGGGTGGAAAGCCAGAGTCAGGGCACGCTGGCGCCGATGATCTATGCCACCTCGGAGCCGGAAACGCTGCGTCAGATCCAGCAAAAATGGGGCGCGGAGGCCAGCAGCCAGGCGGTCGAACAGCTGTTCGCCGCCGTGGCGCGGCACCTGCAGGACGCCGGTTTCCAGCGCTTTATCATCGCCGGCGGCGAAACCTCCAGCATTGTGGTGCAGACGCTGGGGATTCGCGCCTTTCATATCGGTCCGACCATCTCGCCCGGCGTGCCCTGGGTGCGATCGATCGACCATCCGCTATCGCTGGCGTTAAAGTCCGGCAATTTCGGCGATGAAAACTTCTTCGCCCGGGCACAACAGGAGTTTGTTTAATGAGTGAACAGAAAGCACGGGAAGACATGGTCCGCCTGGGGGCGTCTTTTTTTCAGCGCGGCTACGCCACCGGTTCGGCCGGCAATTTGTCGATGCTGCTGGACGATGGCACGCTGCTGGCGACGCCTACCGGTTCCTGCCTCGGCGAACTGGAGGCGGAACGCCTGGCTAAGGTCAACCTGAAGGGCGAATGGATTTCAGGCGATAAGCCATCGAAGGAAGTCAGCTTCCATCTGGCGCTCTATCACAATAATCCTCAGTGCCGGGCGGTTGTACACCTGCACTGCGCCTGGCTCACCGCGCTTTCCTGTCTTGAAGGGCTGGATACCCGCAACGCCATCAAGCCCTTTACCCCCTATGTGGTCATGCGCGTCGGCGAGGTGCCGGTCGTCCCCTACTATCGCCCCGGCGATAAGCGGCTGGGCGAAGATCTGGCTAAGCTGGCGCCTCGTTATAACGCCTTCTTGCTGGCCAATCACGGTCCGGTGGTAGTCGGTAAAGATCTGCGCGCGGCGGCGGACAATATGGAAGAGCTGGAAGAAACCGCCCGCCTGATGTTTATCCTCGGCGATCGGAAAATCCGTTACCTGACCGCGGAAGAAATTGCTGAATTACGGAGCTAACGATGCCTAAATTTGCAGCGAATTTATCCATGATGTTTACCGAACTGCCGTTCCTCGATCGCTTCCAGGCCGCGGCGCAAGCCGGCTTTCAGGCGGTGGAGTATCTGTTCCCCTATGAATATCCGGCGCAGGAGCTGGCGGAAAAACTGCGCCTGCATGGTCTGTCCCAGGTGCTGTTTAATAGCGCGCCGGGCGATGTGCCGGCCGGCGAGTGGGGCTTAACCGCTCTGCCCGGCCGAGAAGAGGAGGCGCGGCGCGATATCCGCCAGGCGCTGGAGTATGCGCTGGCGCTGGATTGCCCGTCGGTGCATATCATGGCGGGCGTGGTGCCGGCCGGCGCCGACCGCGCCGACTATCAGCGGACGTTTATCGATAACCTGCGCTATGCCGCGCAACTGTTCGCCCCGCACAACGTCAATATCATGATCGAAGCGCTCAGCCCCGGCGTAAAGCCCGGCTATCTGTTCGCCAGCCAGCACCAGGCGCTGGAACTGGCTAACCTGATCGATCGGCCCAACGTCTATGTTCAGCTCGACTTTTTTCACGCGCAAATCGTGGATGGCAATCTGACCCGGCTTATCCACGACCTGCGCGGCCGCTATGGTCATATACAGATTGCCTCGGTTCCGGCTCGCCATGAACCGGATGAAGGCGAGATTAACTATCCATTTCTGTTCGATGAGCTGGATCGGGTGAATTACAGCGGCTGGATTGGCTGCGAGTATAACCCCCGCGGCGACACGCTGGAGGGGCTGGGCTGGCTACAGCCCTGGCTGAACGCGCGCCGCTAACCGCGGCGCGCCCCGTTCACGCGATTAACCTGCAACACATCCCATAGCCCCGGCCAACGGGGCTATGGCCGGCTTTACTTTAAAAAACATAAAGATAAAGCCTGCGGACTCGCATAACCGACAACCAGCTTATTGATAAATAATCTTTTCTCGCTCTGAGGATGAAATAATGACAACACCTCTGCTCCTGAGCATCGCGATAGCCGGCGTTTTATTGCTGCTGTGGCTGGTGATTAAAATGAAAGTCCAGCCGTTTATTGCCCTGTTGATTGTCAGCCTGCTGGTGGCGCTGGCGACCGGTATTCCTACCGGCGAGATCATGAAGGTCGTAACCTCGGGCATGGGCGGAATTCTCGGCTCCGTGACTATTATTATCGGCGTGGGCGCCATGCTGGGCAGGATGATCGAAATCTCCGGCGGCGCGGAGTCGCTGGCCCGCAGCTTTACCCGCCTGATGGGGCCGCGCCTGATGATCGCGGCGCTGACGATCGCCGCTTTTATCCTCGGGATTCCCGTTTTCTTCGACGTCGGCTTTATTATTCTGGCGCCGATTATTTATGGCTTCGCCAAAGTCGCCAACGTCTCGCCCATCAAATTTGGTCTGCCGGTCGCCGGCGTAATGCTCACCGTGCACGTCGCGCTGCCGCCTCACCCGGGACCGGTCGCCGCCGCCGGTTTACTGAATGCCGATATCGGCTGGCTGACGATGATAGGTCTGGTCATTTGTATCCCGGTCGGCATCTTTGCTTACTGGGTCGCTAAAATGCTTAACCGCCGCCAGTATGCGCTGTCGGTGGAGGTGCTGGAACAACTGCAGATGGCGAAACCAGAGGATACGGCGAATACCGGGTCGTCCTCGTCCGCTCCTTCCGCCGGTCTGATCGCCGCGCTGATCGTCATCCCGATCGCCGTCATTATGCTCGGCACCGTCTCGGCTACCGTGCTGCCCGCCGGCCACAGCGTGCGTGAAGTCATGTCGCTGGTCGGCTCGCCGGCGGTCGCGCTGCTGCTTGCCCTGGCGCTGGCCTTCTGGCTGATTGCCTTACGCCGCGGCTGGACGCTGGAAAAAGCCAGCGGCGTGATGGGCGACGCCATGCCGGCCGCCGCCATGGTCATCATGGTCACGGGCGCAGGCGGCGTCTTCGGCAAAGTGCTGGTGGAGTCAGGTATCGGCAAGGCGCTGGCCGAAACGCTGACCACCATCCATCTGCCGCTGATCCCGGCGGCCTTCATCCTGTCGCTGGCGCTGCGCGCCTCGCAGGGATCGGCGACCGTGGCCATTCTGACCACCTGCGGGCTGCTGACCGATGCGGTTAGCGGGTTGAATAACATTCAGCTGGTGCTGGTGACGCTGTCGGCCTGCTTCGGCGGTCTGGGGCTGTCGCACGTTAACGATTCGGGCTTCTGGATTGTGACCAAATACCTCGGGCTGTCGGTCGCGGACGGATTAAAAACCTGGACCGTGCTGACCACGCTGGCAGGGCTATGCGGATTCCTGATCACCTGGGCCGTCTGGCTGGCGATCTGACCGATCGCGCGGGGTCCGACTGCGCATCGGGCTCCGCTGGCCGGCACGCGCCTGGCGAGGCGTACGCCGGCTTTATTTCCAAATGATAGGATTTACCACTTAAATATGAATAACTGATCCATGCATTCTATTAATAGCCTGTTATCCGACCTGTTTTGCCTACTTATCTGACAATAGATTGTTCACCTCCCCTCCTATACTAATCGCCACGTCATTTACCTCCCTTAATGAGCCCCCTCAACAGGGGATAAAGCGTGAACCGTCGGTAATTGCTTTCGGCTGCGGCGCACTCTTCTCCATCAATCCCGGCCTTAATTCATCTGGATTAAATAAAGCAATCACCATAGAGAACACCCGATTATGCCGTTAGCCGGGTGTCAATTAACGCCAGGAAAAACGATGAATATGTTTAAGAACATGAAGCTGGGAACGATGCTCGGTTCGGGTTTCGCATTACTGATTTTGATTGGTTTTCTCGTCGCGGCGTTTGGTCGCGTACAGTTGACCCATCTGGGCGATGACATTCAGCTTTTATCCAAAGTCCGTATCAACAACCTGTTGATGATGCAGGAAGTGAAAGATAATGTGAACACCGTCGCCCGCGCGATCCGCGATCTGCTTTTGCTGGATGATCCCGCCGCCATGGAAACGGAAAAACAGAAGATTGAAGCGTTGCTGCAGCAAAATACCCAATTGTTAAGCAAAATCCAGGCAGGCACCGTCTCGCCCGAAGCGCAGGCGCGCACGGAAAAGCTGGTTCGGATGCGAATCCCCTACAACAACATCCTGCTGAAAACCATCGCCTACGGTCAGAGCGGGCAGAACAATGAAGCGCGCCACATGTTGTTCGGCGATCTGCGCCAGGCCCAGGATGAAGTATTCAAAGCGCTGGATGATATGGTGGCGCTGCAGGAAACGCTGACCGTGGAAACGGCCAACGCCTCGGTAAACCGGGCCGGCTCGGCCGGGATCCTGATGCTGATTATCGCGGCCTGCGCCGCGCTGCTCGGCGCGCTGGTCGCCTGGGGGATTACCCGCCGCGTTAAGTCTCAGTTGGGCGGCGAACCCAGCTACGCGGCCGAAATCGCCCGCTACGTGGCGCAGGGCAATCTGGCCGTGCCGGTAGCATTGCGCCGCGGCGACACCAGCAGCGTACTGTCGGCTATGAGCGCCATGCGCGACAGTTTGCGCGATATGGTGACGCAGGTGCACCAGAGCAGCGAATCCATCGCCACCGGAGCGAATCAGATCGCCATGGGCAACGCCGATCTCAGCCAGAGGACGGAAGAACAGGCCTCCAACCTGCAGCAGACCGCCGCCTCAATGGAGCAGATGAGCACCACCATCCGGCAGAATGCCGACAGCGTGCGCGCTGCCTCGCAGTTGGCTAACTCGGCCAGCGATACCGCCACCAAAGGCGGCGACGTGGTCAACAACGTGGTGCACACCATGGAAGAGATCACCAGCAGCTCACGCAAAATCGGCGATATCATCGGCGTTATCGACGGCATCGCCTTCCAGACCAATATCCTGGCGCTCAACGCCGCGGTGGAAGCCGCGCGCGCCGGCGAACAGGGGCGCGGCTTCGCCGTCGTGGCCGGCGAGGTGCGTTCGCTGGCGCAGCGCTCCGCTTCCGCCGCCAAAGAAATCAAAGAGCTGATTGGCGAGAGCGTGGAGAAAGTGGAGACCGGTTCACATCAGGTTAACGAAGCCGGCAGCACCATGGATGAAATCGTCGGCCAGGTCCGTCGCGTTGCCGATCTGCTGCGCGAAATCGGCGTAACCACCGATGAACAGTCGCAGGGCATTTCTCAGGTGAACGACGCGGTGAATCAGCTGGATGAGGTCACGCAGCAGAACGCCGCGCTGGTGGAACAGTCGGCCACCGCGGCGGATAGCCTGAGCGATCAGGCGCGCCGTCTGGTGGAGCTGATGGGCGCCTTCCGTTTGCACGACGGCGAGCCCCGGAGTGAAGCCCCCAGGAGCGACGCCGGCGCGCCGGCCTCACGCCTGGCGCAGCCGCTCACGTTGCCTTCGGGCGGCGCATCCGGCAAACGTCAACAAGACTGGGAGTCTTTCTGAACGGATAATTGCCTGACGCCGGACGACAACGCGGCTGTCCGGTAAACATCGCCTGCGCGGAGCCTGGCTGACCAGGCTCCGCTTCTTTCCCGGCCTGGCCGGCCGTTGCCGTTACCCGCCCAGATAAGCGGAACGCACCGCCTCATTGGCCAGCAGCGCCTCGCCGGTATCCTCCAGCACGATATGACCATTTTCCAGCACATAACCGCGATCGGCCAGCTTCAGCGCCTGATTGGCGTTTTGCTCGACCAGGAAGATCGTCATGCCCTCTTCGCGCAGCTGCGCGATAGTATCGAAAATCTGCAGGATAATGATCGGCGCCAGCCCCAGCGAAGGCTCATCCAGCAGCAGCAAACGCGGCTGGCTCATCAGCGCGCGGCCAATGGCCAGCATTTGCTGTTCGCCGCCGGACATGGTGCCGGAGCGCTGAGCCCGCCGTTCATACAGGCGAGGAAACAGTTCGTAAACCCGCTCAATGCGCTGCTGATACTGCTGGCGTTCGGCGAAAAAGCCGCCCATGGCGAGGTTCTCTTCCACCGTCATGCGGGAGAAGACCCGACGACCTTCCGGCACAATCGCGATAGCTTCCCTCATGATGCGCGCGGTCGGCCAGTCGCTGATTTCCCGACCGTCGAAAATAATCGAGCCTTCCGTGGCGCGCGGTTCGCCGCACAGCGTGCCCAGCAGCGTGGTTTTTCCGGCCCCGTTGGCGCCGATCAGGGTAACGATCTCGCCCTGATTAATATGCAGGCTGACCTGATGCAGCGCCTGAATCTTGCCGTAATGGGCAGAAACCTGGTTTAATGACAGCATAACGTTATCCTTCACCCAAATACGCACGGATCACATCCGGGTTATTACGAATTTCAGCCGGCGTGCCCTGCGCCAGCGGCGTTCCCTGGTTCACCACATAGATACGATCGGAAATCCCCATCACCAGTTTCATATCGTGCTCAATCAACAGCACAGAAACCTTGTGCTGACCGCGCAGTTCAACGATCAGATGATTGAGCTCATCGGTTTCTTTCGGGTTGAGGCCCGCGGCGGGTTCATCCAGCATCAGCAGTTCGGGACGCGTCACCATACAGCGGGCGATCTCCAGCCGCCGCTGCTGACCATAGGCCAGGTTGCCCGCCTGACGGTTGGCGAATTCCAGCAGTCCGGTGCGCTCCAGCCATAGCGCCGCACGCTCCAGCGCATCCGCTTCCGCCCGGCGAAAGGCGGGCGTTTTCAGCAAACCGGCGAAGACGCCGCTTTTCAGGTGCTGATGCTGCGCCACCAACAGGTTTTCGATCACCGTCATTTCGCGGAACAGGCGCACGTGCTGGAAGGTCCGCACCACGCCCATGCGGGCTATCTGCTGGCCGGACAATTTTTCCAGATGCGCGTCGCGCAGCTGGATGGTGCCGCTGGTCGGGCGATAGAAGCCGGTCAGGCAGTTGAACACCGTGGTTTTACCCGCGCCGTTCGGACCGATCAGCGAAACGATTTCGCCGGCGTAGAGATCCAGCGCCACATTGTTTACCGCCAGCAGGCCGCCGAAGCGCATGGTCAAGCCGTTGACCGATAATAAGGGTTGCCTGTTCATGCCTGTTCCCCCTTATCCACCGCGTTCATCTTCATCTGCACGCGCTGCATCGGCAGCAATCCCTGCGGTCGCCAAATCATCATCAGCACCATCAGCGCGCCCAGCAGCAGCATGCTGTACTCATTCAGATCGCGCATCATCTCGCGCGACACCACCAGCAGCACCGCCGCCAGAATAACCGCGAACTGCGACCCCATACCGCCCAGCACCACGATCGCCAGCACAAAGGCCGACTCGACAAAGGTAAAAGATTCCGGGCTGACGAAACCCTGGCGCGAGGCGAACAGCGTTCCGGCGAAACCGGCGAAAGCCGCGCTAATGGTGAAGGCCGTCAGTTTGATTTTGGTCGGGCTTAACCCCAGAGAACGACAGGCGATTTCGTCTTCGCGCAGCGCCTCCCAGGCGCGGCCGAGCGGCATGCGCAGCAGCCGGTTAATCACGAACAGCGTCACAATGACCAACAGCACCGACACCATGTACAGAAAGATGATGCGATCGCCCGGGTCATATTTCATGCCGAAAAAGTGGTGGAAGGTATCCCAGCCGCCGTCGCGCACGCTGCGGTTGAATTCCAGACCGAACAGGGTCGGTTTAGGAATCTGGCTGATGCCGTTGGGTCCGCCGGTGATTTCGGTATTATTGAGCAGCAAAATACGCACGATCTCGCCGAACCCCAGCGTCACGATCGCCAGATAGTCGCCGCGCAGCCGCAGCACCGGGAAGCCAAGCAGAAAACCGGACAGCGCCGTCGTCAGACCGGCCAGCGGCAGACACTGCCAGAAGCCCAGTCCGTAATAATGATTAAGCAGAGCGTAGGTGTAAGCCCCGATGGCATAAAAACCGCCGTAGCCCAGCACCAGCAGGCCGGACAGCCCGACCACCACGTTCAGGCCGAGCCCCAGCATCACATAGATCAGGGTCAGGGTGGCGATATCCACCGTCCCGCGCGATACCAAAAACGGCCAGGCGATGGCGGCCACAATCAGCGCCGCCGCCAGCAGTTTCTGTTTCGGCGTACTGCCGTCGAAACCCGGCAGCACCAGGGACGGCGCGGAAAATTTTCGCATCCCCTGCTGGAAGAACGGCCGCAGCAACTGGAAGAAAAACACCACCGCGCAGCCGACGCCGATCCAGTACCAGCGAACTTGCGCCGCGCCCTGAACCACCAGCCGCGTGCCGTCCAGATTAAGCTGCATGCCCATCATGAATGCCGACAACACCAGCAGCATGGCGGCGGAAATAACCGCGTTGAGCAGATTGAGCTGTTTCATACCTTCTCAACCTCCGGGCGACCCAGGATGCCGGTCGGCATAACCAGCAGCACGACAATCAGCAGGGCAAAAGACACCACATCTTTGTATTCGGTGCTCAAATAAGCGGAGGTCATCGCTTCGGCCACGCCCAGAATCAGACCGCCGATCATCGCGCCGGGGATACTGCCGATCCCACCCAACACCGCCGCGGTAAAGGCCTTCATCCCGGCCATAAAACCGATATAGGGATTGATAACGCCGTAAAACTGGCCCAGCAGCACGCCGGCCACCGCCGCCATGATCGCGCCGATGACGAAGGTCAGCGAGATGACCCGATCGGTGCTGATGCCCAACAGGCTGGCCATTTTCAAATCTTCGGCGCAGGCACGGCAGGCGCGGCCCATACGGGAATAGCGGATAAACAGCGTCAGGCCCAGCATCGCCAGCACGGTGACAATCCAGATGGTGAGCTGCATCATACTGAGGGTGGCGGCGAAGCCGTTGCTTTCGCCCAAGATCCACTGCCCGCCGATCAGGCTGGGCAACGCCAGATCGCGCGAGCCCTGATTCAGGCTGACATAGTTCTGCAGGAAAATAGACATGCCGATGGCGGAAATCAGCGCGATCAAACGTTTAGAATGACGCACCGGGCGATAGGCGACGCGTTCGATGCTCCAGCCATAGGCGCTGGAAATCAGCACGGCGGCGATAAACGCTACGCCGATCAATAACCAGCCGGCATCGATACCCATCATCATCAGCGCAGCAATCACGATAAAAGAGACATAGCTGCCAATCATATAGACCTCGCCATGGGCGAAGTTAATCATGCCGATGATGCCGTAAACCATGGTGTAGCCAATCGCGATCAGCGCATAGGTGCTGCCCAACGTCAGACCGTTGAACATTTGCTGAACGAAGTAGAGGAACTGCTCGGACATACAATGACCTTTGATTCTGCCTCCGCGGCCTGCTGGCGACGGAGGCATAGATATTCAGGAGTAATGAAGTGAATTACTGAACCGCGCTGGAGGAGCCGTTAGCGTGCCATTCGAATACGCCAAACTCGAACCCTTTCAGGTCGCCCTTCTCATCCCAGCTCAACGGCCCCATCACCGTTTCCACCGGCTTCGCCTTCAGATCTTTCGCCAGTTCGGCCGGATCCATGCTGCCGCTGCGCGTCATAGCGGTGGTCAGCGACTGCAGCGCGGCGTAGGTGGTCCACACGAACGGTCCGCTCGGATCCAATTTCTTCGCTTTCAACGCGTCAACGATCGGCTGGTTGGCCGCGACCTGATCGTAGCGTTTCGGCAGGGTGACCAGCATGCCTTCCGACGCGGCGCCGGCGATGTTGGACAGAGAGGAGTTACCCACGCCTTCCGGCCCCATAAATTTCGCATTCAGACCGGACTGACGCGCCTGGCGCAGGATCTGCCCCATCTCCGGGTAATAACCGCCGAAATAAACAAAGTCGACGTTCTCTTTTTTCAGCCGGGCTACCAGGGTAGAAAAGTCCTTATCTCCCGCGGTCACGCCCTCAAACAGCACCACGTTACTGCCGGCTTTTTTCAGGTTGTCCTGTACCGAGCGGGCCAGACCTTCGCCATATTGCTGACGGTCATGCACCACGGCAATACGCTGCGGTTTGATGGCGCCGAGAATGTAGTGCGCCGCCGTCGGTCCCTGATCGGAGTCCAGACCGGTAGTGCGCAGAATCAGTTCATAACCGCGCGTGGTCAGATCGGCGTTAGTCGCCGCCGGAGTGATCATGATTACGCCTTCGTCTTCATAGATATCGGAGGCGGGCTGGGTGGAAGAGGAGCACAGATGGCCAATAACATAGCGGATGCCGTCGCTGATTACTTTGTTCGCCACGGCCACCGCCTGTTTCGGGTCGCACGCATCGTCATATTCCACGCCGACCAGCTTGTTGCCGTTCACGCCGCCTTTCGCGTTAATATCCGCAATCGCCTGACGCGCGCCGATAAACTCCATATCGCCGTACTGCGCAACCGGCCCGGACATCGCGCCCACCACGGCCACTTTAATATCTTCCGCTGTCGCCGCGTGACTCAACGCCATCGCCATACCGCCAATCAGCAGCAATTTACCTTTACTTAATTTCATTCGGCTTATCCTGTTGGTGATGATTAACGCGTCAGCGACCGTTTCTGACGCGCGCTATTCGGTTTTTTTCCATATGGAATAACAAGTTAGCTAGATTATCCTGCACAAATAATAATAAGGCTTTATTTTTCATATTATTAAACAGGAATTTTATTCTGTAAATCAACTTATACAGACAGAAATAAGCGATGTAAACAGAATAAAACTCTGGTATTTAACAGGGGTTTTTCCGCATCAGGCCAGCAGCTTATGCTGCTTTTACGGCAAAAAAATGGAGGGTTATTCGAAAGATAGCGACGACAAAAAATATTCCGTACTTTCGCTATGGGAAAAGTTATACAACCTTTTAAACACAAAATCGCTACAATATTCTTCTGTTACGTTACCGTCGTCACGAAATACCGCCCATCATTGCTTCCCCGATTGGGCCCGGCGGACAGAATCGCCGCGATCCGGAAAAATATCGCATCAGCATAAAATGTTGACCAGCCTGGTCCGGCGGCCGGAAAATCGGCGGCGGTTTGTGCCGCGGATTTTCCGGCCGCCGCGCCTTTACGCGCGTCGGTAGGGTTCAGCGTCGCGGCAGCGGCGGTCGACGCGCCGCTCGCGGGGATGAATGACGGACATGAAGGGGAGTAAATCAGGCCATCGCGGCGGGCGGCAAACGCCTCAACAAAAACGACCGCTCAGAAACAGCAGATACAACACGGCCGGGACAAGCCCGGCCGTTTCATCATCCTGCATTAACGCGTTGGATTACGCTTCAATCGCCGCTCGCAGCTTTTTCATCGCGTTCTTTTCCAGCTGGCGCACGCGTTCGGCGGAAACGCCGTAGCGATCGGCCAGCTCCTGCAGGGTGGATTTATTGTCATCATCCAGCCAGCGCGCGCGGATAATGTGCTGGCTGCGTTCATCCAGACCTTCCAGCGCATAGGTCAGCTTATCTGCCGCGTGGCTATCCCAGTTGTCCTCTTCAATGCCGTCGGCGAAGTCGGAGGATTTATCCTGCAGGTAAAGCATCGGCGCCATTGCCTGACCATCGTGCCCTTCGTCTTCCGGCGTGGGGTCGAAGGTCATATCCTGCGCGGCCATGCGCGATTCCATTTCGCGCACGTCTTTGCTGGTCACGCCCAGCTCACGCGCCACCAGCTCAACTTCATCCTGGCTAAACCAGCCCAGACGCTGCTTGTTTTTACGCAGATTAAAGAACAGCTTACGCTGCGCCTTAGTGGTCGCGACCTTAACAATACGCCAGTTACGCAGCACGTATTCGTGAATTTCCGCTTTAATCCAGTGCACGGCAAACGACACCAGACGCACACCGACTTCCGGGTTAAAACGACGCACCGCTTTCATCAGGCCGATATTGCCTTCCTGAATCAGATCCGCCTGCGGCAGGCCATAGCCTGCATAGTTACGGGCCACATGAACGACAAAGCGCAGGTGCGACAGGATCAGCTGCTTAGCGGCCTCCAGATCGCCCTCGTAATGCAGCCGTTCAGCCAGCGCCCGCTCTTCCTCTGCCGTCAGCATCGGATAGGCATTGGCGGCACGAATGTACCCTTCCAGACTGCCCTGGGGAACTAAGGTGAAAGTTTGCATATCTTTGGTCATTCAACCCCTCTTATCATGTTCGTTTGTGCGGTACGCCCTTGCCGCAATACCTGCCAACACTAGCACGCTCCGGCCGGTTTGCAACAGAACGACAACACAAAAATAAATAACGTTTCTGTGGATTAAGACCGTGATTTACGCCACAGGTTCCCGTTTTTTCAGCCGCGCGAAACGCGAAAAAAACGCGCCGGACGGAGATAACAGAAGCCAAAAGAACCTCCCGTCTGGGCGCCCGCCGCAAGGGCGCGTTCCCCTGCGAAAATCACTTAAGCACAAGGGAAGATTATAGCAAAAAAACGCTATTGTGGTGTAAAACGGCGTAAATGTTGAACCGTCGCCAGCCACGCGGCCAGCCAGCCAATCATGGCCGAAATCAACAGCAGCAGCAGCGCTTCATCCCAGCTGAGTCCCTGCACCCGGAAGGTGGTGCCGAACACGGCGGCGACCTGCGCCACGACCGATTCCAGTTTCCATACCAGCGCCTGCGACAGCACCAGAGACAGCACCGCGCCCCCCAGTCCGAGCGCCGCGCCGCCGTTCAGAAACGGTCGCAGAATAAAGCCGTCCGTCGCGCCGATCAGTTTCATTACGTTAATGGTTTCGCGCCGGCTAAAGATATTCAGCCGCACGCTGTTGCCGATCACCAGGAAGACGGCCACGATCATCAGGATGCCAATCATAGCCGCGATCTGGCCGACCAGACCGGTCAGCGCCACCAGCCGGGCGAACCAGCTATCGTCCATGCGCACTTCATCCACGCCGGACAGCGCCGCGACCCGGTCGCGCAGCGTGGTTAACGTCTGCTGACTCTGAAAATCCAGCTTTGGCGTAACAATCGCCACCGCCGGCAGCGGATTTTCCTCCAGCATATCCAGCGCGCCGCCAAAGCCGGACCAGTTGCGGAATTCCCCCATCGCCTCATTGCGCGACAGATAATTGACCTTTTCCACCCCGGCTTCGGCCTGGATCTGCTTAATCACGCCTTCCGCGGCGCCATCATCCAGCGATTTATCCAGGTAGACGGTAAGCTGCGGCGTGGGATACCACTGTTCCGCCGCCTGACTGACATTCTTCCACACCATGTAACACACGCTGGGCAGCGTCAGCGAAA
The DNA here is from genome assembly GCF_008710095.1 of Affinibrenneria salicis. The sequence goes on along the minus strand of NZ_VYKJ01000008.1, from coordinate 175,757 downwards.
TCGCAATGACCATAATCGTCAGCAGAGTAGCCAGCGGCTGACGTACGATATCGTCCAGCGCGTTGGTCCAGGCATAGCGCCACTGTTCGCGCCAGCCGCCGCGCAGCGCCTTGCTCTTTTCGACGCGCGCTTTTTTATTCGCCATGATGATGCCCCCGCGCCATGCGCCCCTGATTCAGCGTCAGAATGCGGTAACTGCGGCGGGCAATCAGCCCGGTATCATGAGTCGCCATCAGCACGGTCACGCCCACCCGGTTAAATTCCTCAAATAAACGCAAAATACCTTCCGATAACGCATCGTCCAGGTTGCCGGTCGGCTCATCCGCCAGCAGAACGGACGGTTTATTCACCACCGCGCGGGCGATGCCCACCCGCTGTTGCTCGCCGCCCGACAGCTGAATGGGGAAATTTTTCGCTTTGTCCAGCAGGCCCACCTTATCCAGCGCGGCAGATACGCGGCGCCGAATATCCTCGCTGCTGGCGCCGGCGATAATCAGCGGCATGGCGACGTTATCGTACACGGTGCGGTCCATCAGCAGGTGGTGATCCTGGAAAATCATGCCAATCTGGCGGCGCAGAAACGGAACCTCACGCTTTTTCAGACGGCTGATATTGTGGCCGCCAAACAGAATGTTGCCGGCGCTCGGGCGCTCAATGCCACAAATCAGCTTCAGCAGCGTACTTTTCCCCGCGCCGGAATGGCCAGTCAGGAATGCCATTTCCGCCGGGCGCAGATGAAAATCGACGCCCTGCAAAGCCTGACGCCCGCCCAGATAAGCTTTACTGACCTGTTCAAAGCGAATCATCCGATTAATCCTCTCGGGCAAATAGTGCCTCAATAAAATCTGCAGCCTTAAATGGCCGTAAGTCTTCGATACCTTCGCCAACACCAATATAGCGGATGGGTATGCCAAACTGATCGGCAATAGCGAAAATCACCCCGCCCTTCGCGGTGCCGTCGAGTTTGGTCAGGCTGATGCCGGTAAGCCCGACCGCTTCATTAAACAGGCGCGCCTGGCTGACTGCGTTCTGCCCGGTACTGGCGTCCAGCGTCAGCATCACTTCATGCGGCGCCGCGTCATCCAGCTTGTGCATCACCCGCACAATTTTCTTCAGTTCTTCCATCAGATGCGCTTTGTTCTGCAAACGCCCGGCGGTGTCCGCAATCAGCACATCCACGCCGCGCGCCTTCGCCGCCTGCAGGGCATCAAAAATCACCGAGGCCGAATCCGCGCCGGTATGCTGAGCCACCACCGGCACATTATTGCGCTGGCCCCATACCTGCAGCTGTTCGACCGCCGCCGCGCGGAAGGTGTCGCCGGCCGCCAGCATCACGGATTTACCCTGCGCCTGGAACTGACGCGCCAGCTTGCCGATGGTGGTGGTTTTGCCCACGCCATTGACCCCGACCATCAGGATCACATACGGACTCTTGCCCTCAATGTTGAGCGGCTCATCCACTCTGGCCAGAATCTCCGCCATTTCCTCTTTCAACTTGCCGTACAGCGCTTCGGCATCCCGGAGCTGCTTGCGGCTGACGTGATCTGTCAGGCTGGCGATAATCTTGCGGGTCGTCTCGACCCCGACATCGGCGATCAGCAGCTGTTCTTCCAGCTCTTCAAACAGATCGTCATCGATTTTCTTGCCGCGAAACAATCCGACAAATCCGGAACCCAGATTCTGCCGGGTTTTGACCAGGCTGCGCTTCAGTCGGGCGAAGAAGCCCTCTTTGGTCGGCCGCTCCTGCTCCTGAGCCGCCACGACGCCAGGCCCGGCTTCGGCTTCGGCTTCGGCTTCGGCTTCGGCTTCGGCTTCGGCTTCGGCTTCGGCTTCGGCTTCGGCTTCGGCTTCGGCTTCGGCTTCGGCTTCGGCTTCGGCTTCGGCTTCGGCTTCGGCTTC
>NZ_VYKJ01000008.1:0-173848 GCF_008710095.1 Affinibrenneria salicis | reverse complement strand
GCTTCGGCTTCGGCTTCGGCTTCGGCTTCGGCTTCGGCTTCGGCTTCGGCTTCGGCTTCGGCTTCGGCTTCGGCTTCGGCTTCGGCTTCGGCTTCGGCTTCGGCTTCGGCTTCGGCTTCGGCTTCGGCTTCGGCTTCGGCTTCGGAAAACGCTGCCACGCTATCTTGTTCAGATTCAATACGTTCTTCAACTACCTCCGCCACGACTTCTGTGACAGAGTGTGTCGACCCATGCGGCGCGGGCGTCGGCTCGTCGGCCGTTTCCGCGCCGGCACCGTTCGCGTCAGCGTCTGGCGCGCTCGGCTCCGGCCTCACGCCGTCGGCTTCAACGGACGTGTGATCCGGACGCGGCGAGCTGGCGGGCTGCGGCTCCGCTTCGTTGCGGGTCTCTTGCCCGGTAGACTCTGCGGATGACGACGGCGAGCCTGCGGCTTCCGGCGTCGCGTCGGACGGGGTCTCTACGGTTGCGTCTTCAACCGTTTGCGGTTGTTGCTGTTCTTCTTCCTGCTGACGTCCCAGACCCAGCCAGGAAAAAAAACCGCGCTTTTTCTCTTTTGCCATATTGCGATTGCGCTCCTCGCCGTTAATCGGGCGAACGAATAATAAATGTCCCCTTCATCTTCAGGCCGCAGACGCGCCGGCTTCACTCATCAGGCCGCTCAGATATCCCGATGCCCGGTGGTTCATCTCGCACAGCGCTTTCCTGCCGCTAAAGTCTGTTGGGTTATACTCGTCATACATCAAGTTGCAGATACGCGGGTCGCCCCGTTTAGCCAAAGACTTATCGGTGTAAGCGCATCGGGATGGCGAAGCCTCATCGTTAAGCTCCCCCCGGTCCGGCGCTCGCGCCGTTCAAATCGGTTACAGGCCGATTTGTCATTCCCTTGCCGCGTGACGAGACTCGCAAACGAGCCTCGCCCGTAAAAAGGCCAACGCGCGGCGTTGTCAGAACGGTAACGTTTTGTCCCGCAACTCGAATTATTTAGAGTATATAGCGTTAATAAACGGATAAGTTTAACACTTTCCGGCGGGCAGCAATACGCGGCGAATGAGATGAAATCCGGCGGCGCGACGATAAATCGTCGCGCTCGCGCCGGCCGGACAGAGGTCTGCTGATGAACAACAACGTATTAACGTTCCCTCTACACCCATCCACCGGTAGAATAGCGCATCACTTTTTCGGCCCGCATCGTCTCGCGCTGCGGCGCAACAATAACATGACCTGAATTATGGCTAAAAAAAACGCATCGGCCGCCGGCCAGGTACGCATCATCGGCGGCCAGTGGCGCGGCCGAAAACTACCGGTGCCGGACAGCCCCGGACTGCGCCCGACCACCGATCGGATACGGGAAACCCTGTTTAACTGGCTGGCGCCGGTTATTGCGCAGTCTCGCTGTCTGGACTGTTTCGCCGGCAGCGGCGCGTTGGGGCTGGAGGCGCTGTCGCGCTATGCCGCCCACGCCACGCTGCTGGAGATGGAGCGCGGCATTGCGCGCAAGCTGACGGAAAACCTGCAGTTGCTAAAAACCGACCAGGCGCAGGTGGTCAATGCCAATACGCTGCACTGGCTGGAGCAGGCCGGTCAGCCGTTTGATATTGTGTTTGTCGATCCGCCGTTTCGCCGGGGTTTGCTGGACAATACGCTGCGCCTGCTCGAACAGAATAACTGGCTGGCGCCAGACGCCTGGATTTATGTCGAGAGCGAAGCGGAAAACCAGGCGCTGACGGTGCCGGACAGCTGGCTGCTGCACCGGGAAAAGGTGGCCGGTCAGGCGGCCTGCCGCCTGTACATTCGCCAGATGCCGGATACTTCTGCCGATGAAAAGGAGTCGCGCAATGTGGATTAATCTTGGCCGATTATTGATGCTGGGCGTATGGTCGTTTCTGCTGCTTAATCTGGTGCAGCCGTTTCCCCGACCGCTGAATATTTTTCTGGTGGTGGCGATGGTCTTTATGATCCTGATGCACGGATTACAGCTGATGTTGCTCAAATCCACGCTAGCGAAAAACGGTCCGTCGCTGGGGCGCGCGGCGCAGGCGCGCATTTTCATCTTTGGCGTTTTTGAACTGCTGGCCTGGCAGAAAAAACTGCAGTCGCCCAAATCCTGAGCAAACCGGGTGCGGCAAAGCGGCGGACGGGAAGCCGTCTCCCTCCCGGTCCGCCGCCGCCCGGCAATACGCACCGGCGCCCGAACACGGCGCCGAATCTTTTACTTACGGTTTTTTACCCGGCAGCCACGGGAAACTCATCACATTGTCCCCCAGCTCTGAAATCCGGGCGCTGCCCTTCTCGCTAACCGCATCGATGCGGATCACCGCCTGCAGCGGAATAAAACTGCGGTTTACCCCGCTAAATTCAGTTTTCAGCTTCTCAGCGGAAGGATCAACCAACAGCGTCGACTGGCTATCAAAGACAAAATCAGCGATCTCAATAAAGCCGAACAGATTGCTTTGCACCAGTTCGCGCACATAGAGCTGATAATTCTTACCGTTATTCATAAACTGAATGCGGTAGAGTGGTTGTTCGGGGTTCATTAAACAACGATCTCCTTTGATATCTATCCGTCATCTTATGGGCCGCAGCGCTATTGACGTCTCTGCCGCCGGTTATTTAGCGCAACCCCTTACAGGCCACCCTTGCGCAACAAATAGCGATACGGCGGCTGCTCCGTTTCCTGCGCCAGCAACTCATGCTCCATAAAGCGGCAGAAGCCGGGGACATCACGGGTAGTGGCCGGATCGTCGGCAATCACCAGCAGCGTTTCACCCGCCGCCATCTGGCGCACCGTCTTACGAATCATCATTACCGGCTCAGGACAGCGCAGGCCCTGAGCATCCAGCGTTTTATTCGGGTGAGCGAAAGGATCGGTCATCAACACACTCTTAGTTTGCTTAAAAGAAGTCAAAAAAACCGCACTAGTTTACGCTGCGGATTTTTCGGCGCAAGCAACGCCAACGTTTGCGCTAATATTAACCATTGCATTAGCGCAGCAAATGCGTACTATGTCGCCGCGTTGCGTAATACGCAATGCGGACATGTTGTTTTGGGTTCCCTCACCCCAGTAACCAAAAAGGTCACATTATGTATCATTTTACCACTCAGCAACGGCTGAGAGCGCTGCTTTGGCTGGCGCTGTTTCACATTCTGATTATTACTTCCAGTAACTATCTGGTGCAGCTTCCGGTGTCGATTTTCGGCTTTCATACCACCTGGGGCGCCTTTACTTTCCCGTTTATTTTTCTGGCCACCGATCTGACGGTCAGGATCTTTGGCGCCCCGCTGGCGCGTCGTATCATCTTCACCGTAATGCTGCCGGCGCTGATCGCTTCATACCTGATTTCCGCCCTGTTTTACCAGGCGCAGTGGCAGGGCTGGTACGCGCTAGGCCAGGTCAATATCGTGGTGGCGCGCATTGCCTGCGCCAGCTTCATGGCCTACGCCCTGGGCCAGATTCTGGATGTGCACGTGTTTAACCGACTGCGTCAGCGCAATGCCTGGTGGATCGCCCCAACGGTTTCGACCATCTTTGGCAACCTCAGCGATACGCTGGCATTTTTCTTTATCGCATTTTATAACAGCACCGACCCGTTCATGGCCGCGAACTGGGTAGAGATTGCGCTGGTCGACTATAGTTTTAAACTATTTATTAGCCTTGCATTCTTCTTGCCTGCGTATGGAATTCTGCTCAATATGTTGCTCAGGCAGCTTAGCCGTCAGGCGGAACCCGCGCTCGCCGCTTCGGCTGCTCAAAAAAGCCAGATAAACTGAGCCGGTGGGTTTGTAACAACATTAAGCTTGTTTTTGTCCGCAGGATACGATGCGATACGCTGGTTCAGCCACGTTATAAAAGGGAATCTCATGTCGAATTTAGTGAAATATTTTGGTGCAGCGCTGTTAGTGGCCACGCTGGCGGCCTGCGATAACAACGGCGGCGACAAAACCGCAACGCAGGGAACGGAAGCGGCGACGGCGGCAGCCAGTCAGCACATTTCATTGCTGGACGGTAAGATTGCGCTAGCCCTGCCCGCGGAGATGAGCGACCAGAGCGGTAAGCTGGGCACGCAGTCAAACAATATGCACGTCTACGCCAACGACAGCGGACAAAAAGCGCTGATTGTGATTTTGGGCGACGACACCGACCAGGAACTGACGGTGCTGGCGAAAAGGCTGGAAGATCAGCAGCGCACGCGTGACGCCAGCCTGCAGGTTATTACCAATAAAACGATCGAGGTTAACGGCCAAAAACTGCAGCAGCTGGACAGCATTATCACCAGCAGCGGGCAGCAGGCCTACTCCTCCGTGGTGCTGGGTAAAGTGGATAATCACCTGCTGACGTTGCAAATCACTCTGCCGGCGGATAACCAGCAGCAGGCGCAAACGGAAGCGGAATCCATCATCAGCACGCTAAAACTGCAGTAACCTTTCTTATCCCGTTGAGTGCGACGGACGAGAACATCCGTCGCACCGGACTCATCCTTAAATTCCTGCGGTTTCGCGGATATAGCGCCGTCCTTTCTGCGCATACTCCAGCGGATTCGCCAGCGCCGGATCCTGCTCGGCCTCTACGACCATCCATCCCTTATAGCCAGCGTCATCCAGCAGCTTAAAGACCAGACGGAAATCGATCGCCCCATCGCCCGGCACGGTAAAGGCGCCTTTTCTGACGCCATCCAGGAAACTCAGCCCCTTCGCTTTAACCTCGGCCACCACGTCATCGCGCACATCTTTCAGATGCACATGGTTGATACGCGGCAAGTATTTTTCCAGAATCGCCAGCATGGCCTCCTGGGAGCCTTCCGAGTAATAAGCGTGACCGGTGTCGAACAGCAACCAGACGTCGTCATTCACCATTTCCATGAAGCGGTCGATTTCAGCCGTGGTCTGAATCCCCGTTCCCATATGATGATGCAGGCAAACCTGCATCCCTTTTTCCGCCGCTATCCGCGCCAGTTGATTGTAGCCGTCGGCCACGAGCAGCCACTCTTCGTCCGAAAAGTGATGCTTCTCCTCAAACAGCGATTTAGTCGTGCCCTGAATGCTTTTGCTCTGCTCGGAGCAACCAATGACCTTCGCGCCCATGGCGTGGAGAAAATTCATATGATTGACAAATTCATCAATGGTTTTCTCTCTCTGCCCGTTGGCAAAGAACGTGCTGAACCAGGCATTGCAGATCTGAATACCGCGCAAGCCCAGATGATATTTTAGCGTCTGCACGTCACGCGGATATTTACTGCCGACTTCGCAACCGCTAAATCCCGCCAGCGCCATTTCGCTGACGCACTGTTGAAACGTATTTTCTTTCCCCAGATCGGGCATATCGTCGTTCGTCCAGCCGATAGGAGCTATTGCCAGCTTTATATTGTCCTTGTTCATTTTCGACCTCGTCATTTCAGAGATATACCCTTCATCATGCAGGCTGCCGGGAGTTGGTTCGCTTGCCGCCTCCCCGTCCCCTGAAAACTGTTGGGTACAAACATGGTCAGGGGATAAAGAAAAACGCCTTGCTCCCCGAGAGTAATCCGGCACTCATTTTCAATACCTGCGCGGGCATCCGCAGATACCAGACTGACGCCTGATTGTTCGCCGTATCCACATGCCGCGATATGAAATGTTATCGCGATTATAGACAAATATTTTTTCCACAAAATTAAATAACAGAAAAAAAATTTCACATTGCGAGGAAGATCAAATTCTTTCCGCGCACCCGCCAGTCGCGTTCCAAACCCGGCGGAGAGGAATCGTTCATCACGGGTTAAATCAAAAAAATTTATTTATTTTATTCAAAAACATAATCAGACAATGCGTCCGGCGAAGCGATACGGACCCAGCGCCATACTTCCTCCATCAGGCAAAAGCGCGCGCGGCGCACAGCGTGTTTGTTTTAAGCAGTTCACATTTTCGGCTATTTTTGGCTTTTAAATTTCACAATTGATTGAAAATGGAATTTTTATTCCTCATACTCTAAAAAACTTACGGTGACAATACACTTTGATTCCATCACGCCCCGCGCGGATAGGGTGCGATTAAAGAAGGAAACGGGTATGGCTACACGAGATAAACCGCTGGATGTGATATGCCTCGGTCGTATCGCAGTTGACCTTTACGGTCAGCAAATTGGTTCACGTCTTGAAGATATGGGCACCTTCGCCAAATATGTGGGCGGATCTTCCGGCAATGTCGCTTACGGCACCGCTATCCAGGGGTTGAAATCCGGCATGCTGGCGCGCGTTGGTGACGAACATATGGGCCGCTTTCTGCGGGAGGAACTGCAGCGGGCAGGAGTCGATACCCGTTGCCTGATCACGGACAAGGCGCGGTTGACCGGGCTGGTCATCCTCGGCATTAAAGATCAGGAAACCTTTCCGTTGATTTTCTACCGTGACAACTGCGCCGATATGGCCCTGACGCCGGATGATATACAGGAAGACTATATCGCCTCGGCGCGCGCGTTGGCGATTACCGGTACGCACTTGTCCCATCCCCGCACCCGCGCCGCCGTTTTGCAAGCGCTCGACTATGCGCATCGCCACGGCTTGCGCACCGCGCTGGATATTGATTACCGCCCGGTCCTTTGGGGGCTAACGTCACTGGGAGACGGTGAAACGCGTTTCATTGAATCCAGCCGGGTGACGCGGGAACTGCAGGAAGTACTGCATCATTTCAATCTGATCGTCGGTACCGAAGAAGAATTCCATATCGCCGGCGGCAGCACCGATACGCTGACCGCGCTGAAAAATGTGCGGCTGGCGACTCAGGCCACGCTGGTATGTAAGCGCGGAGCGCAGGGCTGTTCGGTGTTCGAAGAGGCGATCCCGCACAGCTGGGACAACGTCAAACTGCACTCCGGCGTACGAGTCGAGGTGCTCAACGTATTGGGAGCCGGCGATGCCTTTATGTCCGGTCTGCTGCGCGGTTACCTGAACAATGAAAGCTGGGAACAGGCTTGTCGCTATGCCAATGCCTGCGGCGCTCTGGTGGTATCGCGTCATGGTTGCGCACCGGCGATGCCGACCAAAACCGAGCTGGATGATTACCTCAGTCGGGATAACGAGGTGAACCGTCCCGATCGCGACGTCCGGCTCAACCATCTGCATCGGGTCACCAGCCGGAAACAGCGCTGGCCGGAACTGTGCGTATTCGCCTTCGATCACCGCAAACAACTGGTTGAAATGGCGCAAGACACCGGCGCCAGCGAAGCGCGCCTGCCTGAACTGAAAAATCTGCTGCTGCAGGCCGCGCGTCAGGCCGCGCAGAAAGCGGGTCTGCACGATAACAGCGGCATTCTGGCGGATGGCACCTACGGTCAATCGGCTCTGAACGCCATTACCGGTCAGGGGTGGTGGATTGGCCGGCCGATCGAACAACCGGGTTCGCGTCCGCTGCGGCTGGAGCACGGCAACATAGGCTCCCAGCTGATCGACTGGCCGCTGGAGCACGTGGTGAAATGCCTGGTATTTTATCATCCGTTCGATCAGATCGGGCTGCGTCAGCAGCAGGATGAACTGCTGCTGGACATATATCGCAGTTGCTGTAAGTCTGGTCATGAACTGCTGCTGGAAATTATTCTGCCTGAGAACCAGCCGGATAAAAGCGAGCATTTCTATCTGGAAACCCTGCAGCATCTCTATCAGCTCGGTATTCAGCCCGACTGGTGGAAGCTACCGCCGCTTTCCGCCAGCAGCTGGCAGCAGATTAGCGCGCTCATTGAAAAGCAAGATCCATGGTGTCGCGGTATTCTGATCCTCGGCCTCGACAGCCATGAAAGCAAACTGAAAGCCGGTTTTGAAGCTGCGGCCGGCGCCAAATGGGTGAAGGGATTCGCCGTTGGGCGCACCATTTTCGGCCAGCCGTCGCGTCTGTGGCTGCAGGGCGAGATTAATGATGCGGAGCTGATTAACCAGGTACAGCAAAATTATCTGCGTTTAATTGGTTACTGGCGCCAGTACCGGCCGGCGCAATAAAATCCGCAGCACGCCAGCTCTCGTTGCCTGTCCAGGATGATGGGTAACGATGGCTTTGCACTAATATCGTCTCCGCGCTTATTTCACCCTCATCTCATTCTCATCGGTAATTGACGGACAGCCGCCGCAGACGGAAACATCATGCTCACCGGATGGCCGGACGGGAACGGCACTGGCGGCCGGGGAGCAATAGCGAGCGCTTAAGGCAAGACCTGAAGATTAGAGCAATACCAGAAAGGTTAAGGATCAGGGAGGATTTTCATCCGAAGATGCATCTTCCAAGGCCACGCCACCGTTCTGTGAAGTGATTCATGTTGTACTAAAATAATTATTTCTTACAGAAATGAAACCTTCTGTTCATCTGATAGAATAGTTATATTGAAACGTTATTTCCTCTCAAGCCGTGAGTCTACAGAATGAATAATAACCCTACCCAGCTTTCGCTGCTGCAAGATGAGATTCGCAATCGTTATGAAACCTTAAGCAAGCGCCTGAAGCAGGTAGCGCGTTATATTCTCGACAACAGCAACAATATTGCTTTTGATACCGTTGCTTCTATTGCCGTACAGGCGGATGTTCCTCCTTCGACGTTAATTCGCTTTGCTAATGCTTTTGGCTTTAGCGGATTTAATGAAATGAAACAGGTTTTTCGTCAACACCTGATGGAAGAAACGGTTAACTATACTGAGAGAGCGCGTTTATTTCGTCAGACATCGACCGACGAGCATGTGACGCCGGAAAAACCGGCTGAAATATTAAATGTTTTTACCATGGTCAATGCGCAGGCCCTGCAGCAGCTGGCGGTACAGACTCATGCCGATCAGCTGGAAAAAGCCGTGGAATTACTGAATAACGCCGAGAATATCTATGTTATTGGATTACGGCGATCGTTTAGTGTGGCTTGTTATTTAACCTATGCATTACGCCATCTGGAACGTCGCGCCTTTTTAATCGACGGACTCGGCGGTATGTTCACCGAACAACTGGGTATGGTGAAACCGAAAGATGTGGTGATCGCCATCAGCTACTCGCCTTACTCGCAGGAAGCGCTGGCGCTGGTCGAATTTGGCGCCAAACAGGGCGCCCAGCAGATTGCGATTACCGACAGCCAGGTTAGCCCGCTGGCGGCATTCAGCGATATCTGCTTTGTCGTGCGCGAAGCGCAGGTGGATGGGTTTCGTTCTCAGGTCGCCTCCATGTGCCTGGCGCAAACGCTGGCGGTTTCTTTGGCGCTGAATAACGCCAGCAACTGACAGCAAAAAACGCCCGCAAAAAATACGCTGCGGGCGCCGACCAGAGCTACGTCCCCTGTATAACCTGATCACATTTCCTGTCACCGTTTATTCTTCGGATAGTCCGGACCGTTAATCCAGCCATGCTCCGCTTCCCAGGTAAATTTCCACTGCCTGACCGGCCCGGCCATCACGTTCAGGTAATAGCTGTCATAACCGGCCAGCGTGGCCACCGGATGATAACCGCGCGGTACCTTGACCACATCACGGTCGTACACCGCCATACACTGGTCCAGCGAGCGGTCGTCGGTATAAACCCGCTGCAGACAAAACCCCTGCGGCGGATCGATACGATGATAGTAAGTTTCCTCCAGATAGGTCTCATCCGGCGAATCTTCACGATCGTGCTTGTGACTGGGGTAAGAACTGGTGTTGCCTTCATCGGTATAAACCTCAACCACCAGCAGGCTGTCCGCCGGCTCGCTGTCCGGCAGGATATTATGCACCAGACGCTGGTTATGCCCTTTCCCCCGCCGTTCGGTGCCGATTTCCGCCGGCGTGATTAAACGCGTCGGCAGATCGCCACGGCCTGGCGCGCTGCATACCGCCAGCTCCAGATCGCTTTCCGCTTGTACCACAATGTCATTATGGCGCGGTATATAGACCGCATACGGCGGTATACGCTCAAACGGGCTCATCCGTTTGCCAATATGCGGATATTCCGCTTTGCTGGTCGAAACGGACGCCAGTCCGGCCACCAGCACCAGGCATATCTCCCGATCCGCACTCCGTAAGGGCAGGCGTTGACCAGACCGCAGCCGATAAACCTCGAAGCCGACATAGCGCCAGCCGGCGTTCTCCGGGGTAATCTGCTGAATTCGTCCCTGCTCGTCTGGCGTCTGATATTTCGACAGCAAAAGAGACATATATGTACTCCGATAATCAAGCTTAACCCAGCGTTGGCATACTGAATTCAGACAGGGTCTGCTGACCCGTCGGCCAGCGCGCCGTTGTTGTTTTCATACGGGTATAGAAGCGCACGCCGTCCGGTCCGTGTACATTAAGCGCGCCAAACACGGAGCGTTTCCAGCCGCCGAAACTGTGGAACGCCATCGGCACCGGTACCGGCACGTTAACGCCCACCATGCCGGTTTCTACCTCCTGCACAAACTGACGGGCATAATGACCGCTGCTGGTGAAGATAGCGCTTCCGTTGCCAAACTCATGTCCGTTGACGACGTTGATGGCGGTCTGATAATCCGGGACGCGCACCACGCCCAGCACCGGGCCGAAAATTTCTTCGCGATAAATCACCATATCCGGCGTCACGTTATCAAACAGCGTGCCGCCGACGTAATACCCGCCCTCATGTCCCGGCACCTGATAATTGCGGCCGTCAATAACCAGCGTCGCGCCTTCTTTTACGCCCTGATCAATGTAGCCCAGCACCTTTTTCTGATGCGCGGCGGAGATAACCGGGCCCATCTCATTTTCCTCACCGTCCACAATGCCCGGCCCGACTCGCAGCTCAGAGACCAGCGGTTTCAGTCTGGCGATCAGCTTATCGGCGGTATCATCGCCGACCACCACCACAATCGGCAACGCCATGCAGCGTTCGCCGGCTGAACCAAAAGCGCCGCCCATCACCGCATTCACGGTCGCGTCCAGCTCGGCATCCGGCATAATGATGGCGTGGTTCTTCGCCGCGCCAAACGCCTGCACCCGTTTGCCGTGAGCGCTGGCCGTTTTGTAAATGTGTTGCGCCACGCCGGACGATCCGACAAAGCTGACGCCCTGGATGCGCGGGTCGGTATATAACAGGCTGGCGAGATTGTTATCGCAATGCACAACGTTGAATACGCCGTCCGGCAGACCGGCCTCTTTCAGCAGTTCAGCCATCCGCACGGAAGCCGTGGGATCCAGAGCCGGCGGCTTTAAGATAAAGGTGTTGCCGCAAGCCAGCGCGATGGGAAACATCCACAGCGGCACCATTACCGGGAAGTTGAACGGCGTAATGCCCGCCACTACGCCGATCGGCTGCATCATGGAAAAACTGTCCACGCCGCTGCCTACGCTGGAAGAGTATTCGCCTTTCAGTAAATGCGGGATGCCGCAGGCGAATTCGATTACCTCTATTCCACGGGTCAGTTCGCCCTGCGCGTCGGAAAGCACTTTACCGTGTTCGCTGACGATCAGTTGCGCCAGCTCGTCACGATGTTTTTCCATCAGCGCTTTGAAATTGAAAAGGATTCTGGCGCGCCGCAGAGGCGGCGTCTGCGACCAGCCTTTAAACGCCTGATGAGCGATGTCAATCGCATGCAACACTTCATCGGCGGTGCTCTGCGTGACTTCGCGCCCGACTTTACCCGTCGCCGGATTATGAACAGGTACGGTCTGCTGACTGCTGCTCTGGCAGAGGTTTCCGCCGATAAAGTTACCTGTGATTTTCATTTCTCACCCCTTTTGATGGTTACATACATCACCGCGCCGCCGCTCGCCGTGCCGGCACCCGTCCGGGCAGGAATTCAGCCGGTGACTATGGGTGAACTCTATTTTAATGAAAAAAAAATTTCAAATAATTTTATTTAGGAATTTAATTTTTATGCTGGAGATCGCATTTTGTCGTAACATAAACCGTTCTTTTACACTCACGCGCGCCAGATCAGGCCCCTTAAGGCACGGCCTGAAAACCCTCTCCCCGGGTAAAATAAGGGATTAATCACAATTTACCCGGTGGTTTTATCTCCTCCTCGCCGCTTAACGCATCCGTCGGATGAGCATTTCATGATGAGATTTAATGAAATAAATATTTCTAAAAAACACAAAGAAACTGATCTTTTTTCATCCGGTCAAATCTAAAGAAAACAGAGGGTCTGATCGTCAGAAGCGGAGTGCTCTGTCTGGAGACGCCGGCGGCGTCAACGGAGAAAATGAAAGGTAAATTTCAAAACGCCGGAGCAGGCGCGCAAAACGGCCCGGCCAGACACGTCCCGGGGAAGGGCGAACGACGGGCCGGGCTGGCGGCATGGCGCGCAATCGGACACGGCCACCCCGCCATGCTCTGCGCGCCCCTGCGGCCTCAGGGCTAAACGTCGGCCGTCTGAACGGGCGGTCGCGTTTTCAGCCAGGTGGTCAGCAGCAGAGCGGCGAAGACCAGTACGGCGGCCCCCAGATAGATAGACTGGATGCCGGTCCAGGCCATGGCGATACCGGCCAGCGGCCCCACCAGCCCCAGCGAAATATCGAAAAACAGCGTATAGGTCGCCAGCGCGCTGCCCTGATTTTGGCCGGATACCACTTTAACCGCCACCACGCCCAGCGCCGGGAAAACCAGCGAAAAACCGGCGCCGGTCAACAGCGCGCCGGCTTTGGCCAACGCAGGCGAGGCTGCGCCCCAGACCAGCAGCAGGCCAACGATTTCAATAACAAAACAGAACGCCGCCACGTTCAGACCGCCGCGCCGGTTAATGCTGTTGGGAAACAGCAGGCGGGCGCCGACGAAGGCGCAACTGAACAACGTGAGCGAAAACGCCGCACCATCCCAATTCTTCTCAGCATAGAGCAGCGTGATAAAAGTGGAAATAACGCCAAAACCGGCGGAGGCAAACCCCAGCACCAGGCCGTATACCCAGACTTTGCCCAACACCTGGCGGAACGGTATACGTTGGCCTGGCGTTACCCTGACTGCCGGCCTCCCCAGCGCGAACAGTATCGCCACCAGCGCCACCAGCATCACCACGCCGGCCAGCAGCCAGAGCCCGCCCAGGTGATTAATCCACACGCCCAGCGGCGCCCCCACCGCCATCGCGCCGTAAGTCGCGACGCCGTTCCATGAGATCACCCGGCCGATATGCTGTGACCCGACAATACCGGCCCCCCACAGCGTCGCGCCCGTGCCGGCAAAGCTCTGCCCGGCGCCAAGAATGACCCGCCCCACGCACAACAGCGCCAGCGCCAGCAGCGGGTACGGTTCCGTCCACGCCGCCAGCGCATAAAACAGGCCGCTTAACAGGCAGCCCACCAGGCCAAACAAGACCACCTTTTTGGGTCCCTGCTCGTCGGCGTAATAGCCGGCGCGGGGGCGCGTTATCAGCGTGGCGAAATATTGCAGGCTGATCGCCAGGCCGGCCCAGAATGCGCTGTAGCCCATCTGGTCATGGATGTAGCCGGGCAGGACCGCCAGCGGCAGCCCAATGGTCAGGTAGCTGGCGAAGTTAAAGCTGACGATGGACACGATACGCAGGTTAAGGCGTAATGAACTCGGTTCGCTTTCCGAAACTGGTGAAACGGGCATGAAGGGATTAACTCACTTAACAGCGTTACAGGGATCGCCGCGATCGGGCAAGAGAATTTACGCCCGGTCGCCTCAGGGGCAGGAAGACGGCGGGCAACATCGCCGGAGCTTAGTAAGCGAAGAGTCGGGGAAAAAGCCGACGCGCCTGAACCTGAAAGATGAAGGGCATAATTCGAACGGTGCAGTATAAACAAGGCTGCTGAAAGATTCACCGTTAATCCTCGCCAAACCGCATTCTGATGATAAAGCAGTCTGACAAACGGCGCTTTGATAACGTTTTTGCATACTCATCTGAACAGGAAACACTCACCGGCCGCCGTCATAACCGGCTAAACTGCGCAATAACTCCTTCACCACTAAGCGGAACCCGATGGAAAGAAACAGCATTCATACCACGCTGACCCGACAAAGCGTGCGAATCGCCATTATGCTGGCTTCCGTTGTCATTATTCTGGCGGGGATTAAAGCGGCGGCCAGTATTGTCGTGCCTTTCTTACTGGCGATGTTCCTGGCCATCGTTCTCAACCCGGTGGTCAACGCGCTGATGCGCTTCCGTCTGCCGCGCGCCCTGGCGATTACGCTGATCATACTGGTGATCATCGCCGTCATCACTCTGCTATTCGGCGTGCTGGGCGCCTCGCTCAACGATTTCAGCCGCATGCTGCCGCAATTCCGCGGCCTGCTGTTCGATAAACTGCGCCTGCTGCAGGATCTCGCCGCCCGTTTCGATATCCATTTTTCCGCCGATACGCTGGCGCGCAATTTCGATCCCGGCGTATTGATGAATCTGGCGACGCAGCTGCTCAGCCATCTGTCCGGCGCCATGACCAACCTGTTTCTGCTGCTGATGACCGTGGTCTTTATGCTGTTCGAAGTACAACATATTCCCTACAAACTCAGAAACGCGCTGGCGGACCCCGATGCCGGCACCGTCAGTATTCAACAGGCGGTCAGAGGCATCACCCAATACCTGGCGATTAAAACCGCTATCAGTCTGCTGACCGGCATTGTGGTCTGGCTGATGCTGGCGGCGCTCGGCATTCGCTTCTCGCTGATGTGGGGCGTCTTTGCCTTTCTGCTCAATTACATTCCGAATATCGGCTCGGTCATCGCCGCCATTCTGCCCGTGATCCAGGCGCTGCTGTTTAATGGTTTTTACGACGGCATGCTGGTGGCCACCGGCTTTATCATTATCAATATGCTGCTGGGCAATATTCTCGAACCGCGCGTGATGGGCCGCGGGCTGGGGATCTCCACGCTGGTGGTATTTTTATCCTTGATTTTTTGGGGCTGGCTGTTGGGTACGGTCGGGATGCTGCTGTCGGTGCCGCTAACCAGCGTGGCGAAGATTTTGCTGGAGCTGACGCCGGTGGGCAGGCGGATTGCGGTTTTACTGGGCGACGGCGAGCCGACGCCCGGGCGGACGCATTAGTCGCGGTTTCAGATTGTCGGTTATAATCAATCAGTAAGCGTAAATCATTCACTATCCTGATTTCGGGGGACACTGATGCCAACACCGGCAGAACCGCGCCGACCGTCACAGTCCGGCGCCAACGGCGACCGCTCGCTGGTCGGCAAAGCCAATAAATCGCTCAGGCAGACCAAACGCCTGGTGGACCGAATTCGGGCCATCCCCAGCGTGGCGCATTTTATTCGCGCGGGCGAACGCTTTAACGACCGCATGGGCAACCAGTTCGGCGCCGCCATCACCTATTTTTCATTTCTGTCGCTCATTCCCATTTTAATGGTCTCTTTCGCCGCCGTGGGTTTTGTGCTGGCGTCAAACCCCGATCTGCTGACGGAGTTGATTAATAAAATCGTCAACAGCATCAGCGATCCCACGCTCGCCAATACGCTGAAAAGCACCGTCAACACGGCGATCCAGCAGCGCACCACCGTCGGCCTGACCGGCCTGCTCATCGCGCTGTATTCGGGGATCAGCTGGATGGGCAACCTGCGCGAAGCGATACGGGCGCAGTCGCGTGATGTCTGGGAGCGCAATCCGCGCGATGAAGAGAAAATCTATTTTAAATACACGCGGGATTTTATCTCGCTAACCGGGCTGGTGATCGCCCTGATTGTCACGCTATTTTTGACCTCTATCGCCGGCGCGGCGCAAAATGCCATTGTCCACGCGCTGGGGCTGGACGGGATTGAGTGGCTGCGCCCGGCGATGACCTCCATCGCGCTGACCATCTCCATACTCGCCAACTATCTGCTTTTTCTGTGGATTTTCTGGATCCTGCCGCGTCATAAGCCCAAAAAGAAGGCGCTGTTTCGCGGCACGCTGATCGCCGCGTTCGGCTTTGAGGCGATTAAATTCGCCATGACGGTCGCGCTCCCCCGGCTGGCCGGTTCGCCTTCCGGCGCCGCGTTTGGCTCCGTCATCGGCCTGATGGCGTTCTTCTACCTGTTCGCCCGGCTGACGCTATTTTGCGCCGCCTGGATTGCCACAGCAGATTATAAAGGCGATAGTTCCGGCGATGAAACGCCGGATGATAATGGGCGTCAGGAGAAACCACCGGCGGCCTGATTTCCTTACCCTGACAGGAGAACGATATGCCCTACGTGAATATTAAAATCACCCGCGAAGGCGCCACGGCGGAGCAGAAGAAGCTGTTGATTGCCGGCGTCACCCGGCTGCTGGCGGAGACATTGGGTAAAAACCCGGCCACCACCGTGGTGGTCATTGATGAAGTGGATACCGATAACTGGGGCATCGGCGGAGAGAGCGTCACGCATCTGCGCGCCGCGAAAAAAACCTGATGCGCGCCGAATAAGCCCGATAAAGGTTGCCGGCAACATCGCCGATGAGCCCGGGATGCCCGAGCCTGGCGCGCCGGGGACGATGACGGGGCGCATCCCTGCGCCCCGCTCTGCGGGCTAACGCCGGCATTGTTCAAACCTTCTCCGGCATATTTGTCGGCGGCTCGCGTCGCTGTGCTCTCTCGCCGCGCACGCCCGCTAACGAACGTTGTCGTCAGTCTGGGAGACAGCTGTTTTACGATCCGCATCATAAATAAAACATCGTTCCATTTATCTTGATAGCCCATCGCATTATGCTGCGGTAGTCGCCGTTTTGGCGACGCTATATCCCACAGACTTCAGGTAGCGGCACGGCGGCAAGCGCTACCCCGAAAGGCGAGCCTCAGGGATAAGGCCCGGGCGTTCAGCTACAGGCCCGCTGGCGCGCTGAAAGCTGCAGGGTATTCTCCACTTCCCTTTTCAGACAGGCCTTCTGTGATGATAACCAGGAATATCGCCGTGATCGGCGAATGTATGATCGAACTGTCGCAACAAGGTGCGGCTCTCCACCGTGGCTTTGGCGGCGATACTCTGAATACCGCCGTTTATCTTGCTCGCCAGCTCAATCCCGACGCGCTGGCCGTCCATTATGTTACCGCGCTCGGCTCGGACAGCTTCAGCCGGCAAATGCTTGCCGCCTGGCAGAGCGAAAAGGTGCAAACCGGTCTGGTGCAGCAGCTCGACGACAAACTGCCCGGCCTGTATTTTATCGAAACCGACGCCAGCGGCGAGCGTACTTTTTACTACTGGCGCAACGACGCGGCCGCACGCTACTGGCTGGAGAGCGAACGCGCGGCCGAAACGATCGCCCGTCTGCTACAATTCGATTATCTGTATTTGAGCGGGATCAGCCTCGCGATCCTGAATGACGCCAGCCGCGAACGTCTGCTGGAGCTGCTGCGCGCATGCCGGGCCCACGGCGGTAAGGTGATTTTCGACAATAACTATCGCCCGCGGCTATGGCGCAGCCGGGATGAAACCCAGCACGCCTGGCGGTCCATGCTGGCCTGCACGGATATCGCGTTCCTGACGCTGGACGATGAGAATATGCTGTGGGGCGAGCAGCCGGCGGACGCCGTAATTGCGCGGACCCATGAGGCCGGCGTGCGCGAGGTGGTGATTAAACGCGGCGCCGACGCTTGCATCGTCTCAGTCGCCGGAGAACAACGTCAGGAAGTGCCGTCCGTCAGACTGTCGCCGGAAAAAGTGATCGACACCACGGCCGCCGGCGATTCATTCAGCGCCGGTTACCTGGCGGTGCGCCTGAACGGCGGCAGCGCGCAGGACGCCGCCCGCCGCGGCCACCTGCTGGCCGGCACCGTCATTCAGCATCGCGGAGCCATCATCCCGCAGAGCGCCATGCCCGCGGTCTGAGCATTATGGCCGCCGCCGCGCGTCGTCGCGCCGATCAGGGCGCGCTTGCTTCCGGCCCGGCCGGCTGGGCCGGCGGCGGCGTATCCCCGGCGGCTTCCGGTGTGTCCGTCGCGTCGGGCGCTTCCGGCGTCGGCGCGGCCCCCGCAGGATCCGGCGTCATGATTTTCCGGTACTGGTCCTGCAGCGCTTTCATATCCACTTCCGGCTCCCCCTGCGGCTGCAACAGCAGCAGGGTCGCATCCTGCGCCAGTTGCTGCTGCAGTGCCTGATTGAGCATGTTCGGCGTCAGGCCCGACAGGAAAACCTGGCGTAATTGCTGGTACTGCTCTGGCGCGATATCCACCACGCCATTCTGCTGCGAACGCATACGCTGCCTGATCAGGATATCGGTACTGGTTCTGGCATAGGTGGTGAACAGCTTGCTCAGCTCATCGTTTTTGCGCGCTATCAGCGCATCGAATTCCTGCTGCGCCAGACCGTTATCGCGCAAATTCACCAGTTCGCGGGCCAGAAAAGTGAGCCCCGGCTGTATCTGGCTATGGTTCATATCCAGATGAATGGCGCACTGGGCGCGGGTATAAAGTACATTGCAGTCAAAACGCAGGTTGCTGCCTTTCTGCTGATTTTTCGCCAGCGACTGCTGCATATGCCAGAACAGCGCCTCGCGCGCCAGATCGCTCTGCCAGTAACGCACCAGCGCATGCGACTCACGGATCGGCTGCCAGGGACTGTCCCACACCAGCGAAAGCGTACTCTGCTTCAGATTCTCGTTCATCAGGCTGATCGGATGCGGCAATAGCGGCGACAGCGTGGGCACCGGCGCCGGCGCGTCCCGTTGGCCGCTCAGCGCGGAGAAACGCTTGCTGATCATGTCGGTAACCGCACGACTGTCGACGTGGCCCACCACATACAACGTCATGGCATCCGGCGTATACCAGCTTTTATAAAACTGCTGCAGCTGTTGCGCATCGACGGGCGCTTTGATCGACAGGCTTGGGTCATGCGCCAGCAACGTGGAGCCTTTCAAGCGATAGCGCCACCAGGGGTCCTGAGGATTGGCGGGCCAGGCCTCCACGCGGTCCGGGCCGCCCAGCGCCGCCTGGATGTTGCCCTGCTCTATCGGCAGTTGCCCGGCCGTTTCCACCAGCCAGTTCAGCGCTTCTTTCAACAACTCCGGACGGTTATTCGGCAGGCTCAGATTGTACTGGGTAAAATCATAGGACGCGATCGCCGGCGGCGGCGCCAGGCCGTTTTCCGGCGGCCATAATGCCGACAGCTGCGTCGCCGTAAAGTGCTCGCTGTGGGTTAGCGCCAGCCGAGGCAGAAAATGGGCGAAACCCGTTTGCTGCGCACTCTCCACCAGCGAACCGGCATTCACCACCAGACGTAATTCAATCCGATCGCCAGGGCGTTGCGGCGTAGCAAGAAGTTGCCAGGTAAAACCATTATCCAGTTTACCTTGCTGCCAGGCAGGATCGGGCTGCAGTGCTTCGGCCTGTGCGTTACCGCCGGCCACGGCCAGCCACAACCCCCCCGCTAAAAGGCAAATTTTGGTGCCCTGCATGTAAACCCCTACTTAAATGACTATACTCGTCAGACTTCAAGCTGCGGGTGCGTTGGCTGCGCTCAATTATTCGGCCCATCCCGGGCCGCCCTCCCGCGGGGCAACCGCCAGCGGCGCGCAAATCCGCCCCCGGCGGCGTTATCACTCGCCTGCCGCGTGACGCGACGCCTAAACGAACCTCGCCCGTAAAAGGCCAACGCTTTGCGTTGTGCAAAACGATAACGTATTGTCCTGCAACTCGAATTATTTAGAGTATATGGTTGTATCGAAAACAGTTACCTTATGTTCGTCACTGCGTGCCATTTCAACACGTCGTCAATCGACGTAAAGGGCGAAGTGTACCATTCCCTTTGACCGCGCGCTTTTATCTATGTCACCCGGCGAGACGAAATAATCGTATATTTACTAAAAAAGCAGAGAGTTAGCCTACATTATGCGGTGTTCTCCACCATGGAGTCGACCATGGTGGAGATAAACATCGGGGTGAAAAAGCAGGATCAGGGAGCGGGGGTTTCGGTGTTTTTGGCTAATTTATGGCCGGAAAGGGTTATCTGCATCTGTTTCTCATCCAGTTGATTACACCATTTGGCCACCACGATAGTCGCCACGCCGTTGCCGATGAGATTGGTCAGCGCGCGGGCCTCGGACATAAAGCGGTCGATGCCGAGAATCAGCGCCAGGCCGGCCACCGGAAGATGGCCCACCGCGGATAGCGTCGCCGCCAGCACGATAAAGCCGCTGCCCGTTACGCCGGCCGCCCCTTTCGAAGACAACAACAGCACCACCAGCAGCGTGATCTGGTGCCAGATGTCCATGTGGCTATTGGTCGCCTGGGCAATAAACACCGCCGCCATGGTGAGATAAATCGAGGTGCCGTCCAGGTTAAATGAGTAGCCGGTAGGGATCACCAGTCCAACCACGGATTTCTTACAGCCCACTTTTTCCATCTTTTCCAGCATGCGCGGTAAGACGGACTCGGACGATGACGTCCCCAGCACAATCAACAGCTCTTCCTTTATATAACGAATAAACTTGAAGATGTTGAAACCGGTGGCGCGCGCAATGCTGCCCAGCACGAAGATAATGAACAGCAGACAGGTAATATAGAAACAGGCGATCAGCTGGCCCAGTTGCAGCAGCGTGCCTACCCCATATTTGCCGATAGTGAACGCCATGGCGCCGAAGGCGCCGAGCGGAGCCAGCCGCATGATCATATTAATGATGCCGAAAATAACCCGCGAGAAACTGTCGATCACATTAAAAATGATTTTGCCGGCGTTGCCCAGACGGTGCAGCGCAAAGCCGAACATCACGGCGAACAGCAGAACCTGCAGAATATTACCGCTGGCGAAAGCGCCTATCGCGCTGGCCGGGATGATATCCAACAGGAAAGGCACCAGACCCTGCTGGGAAGCCTGGCTGGTATAGACCGCCACCGCCGCCGCATCCAGCGAGGCTGGGTCGACATTCATGCCGGCGCCGGGCTGAACCAGGTTAACGATCACCAGGCCGATAATTAGCGCGATGGTACTGACAATTTCAAAGTAGAGTAATGCCACGGCGCCGGTACGTCCGACCGATTTCATGCTTTCCATACCGGCAATACCGGTAACGACCGTACAGAAAATAACCGGCGCAATGATCATTTTGATCAGTTTGACGAATCCGTCGCCTAATGGCTTCATTTGCGTGCCGAGCTCAGGATAGAAATGACCTAGCAGGATCCCGACGGTAATAGCCACAAGCACCTGAAAATATAAGCTTTTAAATATTGATAATTTCATAGGCGTGTTCCTTTGCTGGAGACACAAGCAGGTGAGTCGGGTTCCTTCGAACCACCCCTTGTGGTTGCGCCGGAAAATAACACCGCAAAAAAAACATGGGAATGTTTTCTAACTTTAGTTTGTGAACATAAGGTTAAAATCAAGAGCTGAATCGCATCATTCACACCAAAGTTAGCAACAATAAATAAATTTCCCTGTAACAGACAAGCAAATTATTCTTTTCGCGGCGCGCTGCCGGCCAGCCCGTTACGCGCCGGCGGCAAGCTCTCATCCGGCCAGATTAACGATCCGTCGCGCAGGAGGTATGCTTAACGGTATAAGACGCGGGACGAACGGTCAGCGCGACGCCGTCCGACGGATATGGCGCCGCCGGCGCCCAGCGGTGCGACAGCAAACGCTGATAGCCTGGCTTCCCGCGAACCGCCTCGCACCGTCGGGCCAGCGTTTGCTGATTGCGATTATAGTTGCGCACCAGCTTGCCCAGTTCATCATCATGGTGCCACGCCGGCAAAGCCAGCTGATGCGATGCGATAGCGTCGGCAGGCAGCGTTTCCAGTTCGCGGATAATAGCCCGCAGCGGGTGCACGATCAGACGGTTAAGGCACCACGAGATCGCCACGGTCAGAATCAGCGCCAACAGCAGATAGGTCGCCAGCATGGTGGAAAACGTGCTGACGATAAACTGGTACATATGGTATGAGTCGGCCTGCAGCACCAAATGCGCCAGCGGTGCCGAATTGACCGCCGGCGGCAGCGAATAGAGCGGCACGGAAATACGGATCGGCAGCTGGAACAAACGGGCTATCCAGCGCGGCACCGGGCGTTCGGTGGGAAAATTCGCGTGCAGCGTCTGGAAATCGCCGGGCAAAACCACCTCCGCACGACCGAGAAAACTCACCGGCAACAGCGTATTCAGAATATTTTCCGTCTGCTGCACTTCCCCCTGCAGGATGGCTTCGGTTAACGGCTGACGCACCGACCAGGCGACATTCTCCAGCTGGCGGGCATAGTCATCCCGACGCTGATTAACAAAATGCAGCAGTTGGATCATAATGAAAAAACAAATAGTCACCATCGCCACCGCAGAGACCAGCGTCATCTGTTTAATGGTTAAGGAACGTCTGATCCGCAAGCATATCCTCCGTAAAACGCTGAGATAGCGCGCCCGACCGCTTCTTCGCCCGCCGACCGGTTTGTTGCGCTAATATATTGACAGCGACTCCAGCGCCGCCGGCCCGCCCCCGTCTATACCCAAAGGCTGACAGCAGGAAGGCGAGACGACCGCCCTCCCCAGAGCGCTAAGCTAACGACGTAACCGGGAGCGAGCGAGACGAGCCAACACGCCTGCAACCTGAAAAGTGATAAGGTACAAACCCCGCTAGTATACCTTGCGGATCGCGTAGTTTTCTCGTCCTATCGGCAGGATTTCATCTTAATCCTAACCGACCGATCAGAATCAAACGGTCAACCCCTCGCGCCGGCGATAAAAAAGCCGAAAAGTCTCCGGCCTTGATTATCAAAACAACAGGTTATTGACTATGCTTATATTCAGTGAACTTTTGGATACAGGCAGGCGACGGATGAAAAAATTTTCATTCAATTATTAGAATATGTGAACAAACTGACGAAATCCGCCGGGAGATTTTAAACCAGCGAACGATGGCAGGAACGGCACTAATAATAAGTTAAGCCGATACAATCACGGTCTGAAGATAAAGACCAGCGCGCTAAAAATCAGAATTATCACACCATTAAGCACCAGAGGTTCAACCGTAATGTATGTTATGTTTTGATATATATAAAATCATGTTTCTTTGTAAGGATTGAGAAAATAAAACTGCAGGGAAATATAAAGCTCTGCTATATCCCATCCTTTGCATAGGACATTAATGATAATCTATACATGCTTCTCTGGATGGCATATGAATAAATATGACGATATTAAGCAATTCAAAGAAAAGCTGAATCTGGAACATATTGATTATAAAGACACATCGGAAAACGATGTGCATGCCCCGTCACAAGAGTGGGCGATTCTAAAGCAGGTTGCCGGCGCGAACGGCGTCGCCGATGACGCGGCGCGGCAGAGAACAGGGGGATTCCCGGCGATCCCGGTTCCGGTAAATAAGGAAGAATTCCGTTCGGCGTCCCTGCTGCAGGCGGTCAGTCAGCAGTTGCCGGCCGACCGGAATGCAGCCGCTCATGCCGCCGAACGGCCAACGGCGCCGATAACGTCACGCCAACCCGCGCCGGCATCGGCAACAACCGACGCAGCCCCCCGCAACGCCGATAACGCCGATGAAAAACCGCGTTTTCGGCGCCTGTTCAGACAGAAAAGCAGCGCGGTAGATGAAAATGACAAACGACGCAATACGCCGCTGAAATCACTGTTAGAGACCATTGCCTTATGCCGTTAGTGTGTGTGTGCTCTCCCAAAGGGGGCGTAGGGAAAACCACCGTTGTCGCCAATCTGGCATGGACGCTGGCCAGCAGCGGACTCAAGGTGTTGGCCGTCGATTTTGACGTACAGAACGCACTGCGTCTGCACTTTGGCGTGCCGATGTCAGACGGGCGCGGATATGTGGCGCAGGCCACGACCGCCTCCGACTGGGGGCAATTTATCCTCAAAGCGCACTCCAACCTGTTCGTTCTGCCCTACGGTGAAACCACGCAAGAGCAGCGGGAAACCTTCGAACAGGCGATCGGCAGCGACGAACATTTTATCCAGCGCGGTTTGAACAGCGTGCTGAGCTACCCCGATATGGTGGTGATCGCCGATTTCCCCCCCGGCCCGGCGCCGGCGCTGAAAGCGACTCGCGAACTGGCCGATATGCACATCGTGGTCATGCTGGCGGACACCGCCTCTCTCTCGTTGTTGCCGCAGATGGAAAACCACCAGTTTCTCGGTTCGCCCCTCAATAGCCAGGGGCAGGAATATTATATCGTGAACCAGAGCGACATGCGTCGCTCGCTCAGCCGCGATGTCACCCTGTTTTTCGAACAGCGTCTGGGCGATAAGCTGCTCGGCACCATCCACCGTGATGAATGCGTACCGGAAGCCAATGCCTCACAGCAATCCATTCACCAATTTAGCCCGGTGTCAGCGGCCGCCTTCGATATTGATCTGATCAGCAAGAAAGTCGCGGCCATTCTGGGCGTCAATGTCGGGGGTGGGGAATTTTATTCTGCGCCAAAACACAGCCTTTACTAATTACCTTATCAGGCAAGTCAAAAAATGAATAAATTCCTTTTTTCATTGCTGATACTGCTGCTGTCGCCGCTCATTCTGGTCATTATTATCACGCCAATGGATAGCGACAAACAGTTCGTTTTCGGGATTATAGCGATTGTCACCGTCTTTTTTCTCGGGCGGTCGCGCAGTCGAAAAACCAATATCATTATCATGGTAATGTGTTTTTTAATGTCTTCGCGCTATATCTACTGGCGCGCGACCGAGACGCTGTATTTCAACTCCCTGATCGAAACGGTTTTGGGGATCGGGCTATTCCTCGCCGAGCTGTACGCGTGGACCATGATGATCCTCAGCTATGTGCAAACCAGCTGGCCCCTGCAGCGCACCATTCAACCACTGCCGGAGGACACCCGGCTGTGGCCGACGGTCGATGTTTATATCCCCACCTACAACGAAAGCCTGAGCGTAGTGCGCGATACCGTATTGGCTGCGCAATGTATTGATTACCCCAGGGATAAAATCAAGGTCTATCTGCTGGACGACGGCAAGCGCAGCGAGTTCGCCGTGTTCGCCGCCGATGCCGGCGTGGGCTACATTACCCGTAACGATAACAAACACGCCAAGGCCGGCAACCTGAATCACGCCATGACGCTGACCCAGGGCGAATTGATCTGCATTTTCGACTGCGACCATGTCGCCACGCGTGCGTTTCTGCAGGCCACGCTGGGCGGCTTTCTGACCGACCCGAAGCTGGCGCTGATTCAAACGCCGCACTATTTCTATTCGCCGGACCCGTTCGAACGCAACCTGTCCGTCGCGCGCCACATCCCCGGCGAAAACGACCTGTTTTACGGCCCGATTCAGCAGGGCAACGATAACTGGGACGCTACCTCGTTCAGCGGCTCCTGCGCGGTCATTCGCCGCAGCGCGCTGGAAGAAATCGGCGGATTCGCCGTTGAAACGGTTACCGAGGACGCCCACACCTCGCTCAAACTGCAGCGACGCGGCTGGCACGCCGCGTTTCTGGCCATTCCGCTCGCCGCCGGGCTGGCGACGGAACGCCTGGCGCTGCATATCATTCAGCGCACCCGCTGGGCGCGCGGCATGACGCAGATCTTCCGGCTGGATAACCCGCTGCTGGGCCGCGGGCTGAAATGGCAGCAACGCATCTGTTATCTCAACTCCATGCTCTACTTTCAGTACGGCCTGCCGCGGCTGGTGTTCGTCACCGCCCCGCTGGCTTACCTGCTGTTTAACCAGAATATTATCGCCTCCTCCGCGGCCATGATTTTTGCCTATGTGCTGCCGCATTTGGTGCTATCGATCTACGCCAACTCGCGCATCAACGGGCGCCATCGCTACTCGTTCTGGGGCGAAATCTACGACACGGTGATCATGTTCCATATTATTATCCCGACGCTGGTCACGCTGTTTTCGCCCAAACGCGGCAAGTTCAACGTCACCGATAAAGGCAGGCTGCTGGAGGAGGGTTACTTCGACTTCAATATTGTGCGGCCGCACATCATCGTGACCGCCCTGCTGATCCTGGGGATTATCTGGGGCGGCGTGCGTACCCTGATGGATCACTATATCGGCATGAATCCGCAGGTGATTTTCCTCAATGTATTCTGGGCTGGCTTCAATGTGCTGATCCTGCTGGCCGCTATCGCCGTCGCGCGTGAAACCCGTCAGGTGCGGCAGACCATTCGTATCGATGCCCAAATCCCGGCCATTGTCCATTTTGCCAGCGGCATTTCGCTGCGCACGCATAGCCTGAATCTTTCCATGGGCGGCGTCCGGCTGGCTACGCCCGACGGGCGCTATAAGACGGACGAGATCGAAGAGGTCGAACTGCTGCTGCAGTCCGGCGCCGTCTGTATTCCGGTGCAGGTTATCGACGCCACCGACGAGATCCTGCGGCTGAAGTTTGAGGATATGCCGCTGTCGAAACGGCGGGAGCTGGTGCGCGTGGTGCTGACTCGCGCCGATGCGTGGCTCGCGCCTCCCTATCCGCCGGATAACCCGATCAAAGCGCTGCTCGGCATTATTCGCTGCGTGCTGGAACTGTTTTGGTATGCCATTCGCGGCAACAAACATCCCGCGACGCCCGCCAGCCAGACGGCTAAAACCAGCACGCAGGGTGATACGGTATGAAGGGGCATCGACTACCGTTCAGCGGACGACCGCACCCATCGCGGCTGTGCCGCACGTTGCTGGCAGTCTGCACGCTAGTCGGCGCTCCGCTGCTGCCGGCCCAACAGCCGGCGTCGCCGCCCGAGACGATGTCGGCCGTCGCGCCAACCCTGCCGCCCGATTTTCCGCCGCTGCCGCCGCTTAGCGACACCCCAGGCAGCCCGCAAACGCCGGCGCAACCGGACAGTCTGCAGAAGAACGTCATCCCGGCCGCGCCGCTAACGCCGCCCGCCCCGGCGACGCAAAGCAACGACGGCGCGGGCGCGGAACGACTCAGCCAAATCGACAACTATACGATTACCGTTGCCGATATGGGACAGCGCGATGGCCTCACCCTGAGCGGCGGCCAGATTCAGTCCGGGATCCGGTTCACCCTGCCCCATGGCCAGGTGGTAACCCAGGCGAAGCTTTATCTGGTATTCAGCGCCTCCTCCACGCTGGCGGAGGAAGGGAATCAGCTGTATCTGATGCTCAACGGCCAGCCGCTGGGCAGCATCCCGCTGGCCGAGTCCTCATCCGCCCCGAACACCTACGAGCTGGATATTCCGGCGGCAATGGTGGTCAGCAATAACAATCTCAGCTTCAGCCTGCATAATCAGACCGATTTGCTGTGTGCAACAAGCGACGATGCTCAGCACCAGATCAGTATCCTGCCGGAAACCCGCATTGAGCTGACCAACCAGCTCCTGAATATCGACAAAGACCTGGGCTACTTCCCGCGACCTTTCTTCGATCCGATGGTCATGGGCAAAAGTGCGATTCCGGTGGTGTTCGGCGCTCATCCCTCCGCGTCGACCATCACCGCCGCGACGATCGTCGCGTCTTTCCTCGGCATTCACGCCAACTATCGCGATGTTTACTTCCCGATTTATCAGAACCGGCTGCCGGAAAACAACGCCATTGTCTTCGCGATGCCCGGAGAAAAAGTCGCCGATCTGACCATGCCGGCCAGCGACGGTCCGGCGATTCAGATCATCGATAACCCGATCAATCCGATTTATAAACTGCTGCTGGTCACCGGACGCAATGAGGAAGAGCTTCGCCAGGCGGCTTACCGGCTGAGCACGGCGCGGCTGCCGTCCGGTCAGGACCGCCTGCGGGTCCAAAGCCAAACCATCCCGCAGCGCCAGCCCTACGACGCGCCGCGCTGGATCAATACCGAACGACCGGTCACCTTTCGCGAACTGGTCAACCAGCCGGACGACCTGACCGCCGAGGGGCTGTATCATGACAGCATCCATATCAATTTCCGCGCCGCGCCCGATCTGTTCATGTGGGACGGACAAAATATTCCGGTACGCATCAATTACCGTTTCCCGACCGAAAGCTGGATCGACGAAGACGCGTCGCTGCTCAACGTTTCGTTGAACGGCACCTTTTTACGCAACCTGCCGGTGAATAAAATCGGTCTGCTGGAATCCGCCTGGCGCCGGCTGGGCGGCGATACCCGCCAGGAAAGCTATGGGCTGGAGCTGGCGCCATACCTGATTTATGGCGACAACCAGATGGAGCTGTACCACAACATCAAACCTAAACCGGGCACCCCGTGCGAAGTGCTGCGCAGCGGCAACATTAAAAGCACGATAGACGGCAGTTCCTCGATAGACCTGACGGGTTCCCACCACTTCTCTATGCTGCCTAACCTGTCGTACTACGTCGGGGCGGCCTTTCCGTTCAGCAAAATGGCCGACTTTTCCCACACTCAGGTGGTATTGGCCGCAGAGCCCAGCGCGGCGGAGATTAGCACCCTGCTCAATCTCGCCGCGCGCGCGGGCAACTCGACCGGCCTTGCCATTAACCATGTACAGGTAAACCTGGGCCTGTCGGGCAATCTCTCCACGCTATCCGATAGCGATGTGCTGGTCGTGGCCTCATTGACTCAACGCGGGCTAATGCGTCAGTTGCTACAGCAGTCGCCCTATAATATTGGTGATGCGCGGCTATCCCTGAAAACGCCGTCGATGCACGACAAACTCAGGCGCTATTTATCCGGCCAGTGGTCGCAGCAATACCTGACCGCCGACCGCTATCTCTCTTCAATCGGCGGCTGGCGCGGATTCCTCAGCTTTCCATCGCCCTGGGCGAAGAATCGCCTGGTGGTGGTGGCTACCGGCAGCAACGATGAGCAGATCGAGCAGATCGATAACGATCTTAATCTGACGAAGATTAACGCCGGCATCCGCGGCGACATGGCGGTCATCACCGCCGATGGCGGCGTTAAAAGTTTCAGCGTCAGCCCGCAGTACCCCGGCGGACAAATGCCCTGGTATCTAATGATTATCTGGTATGCCAATCAACACGTGGTGATCCTGTCATTATTCGCCGTGTTGATTTCCGTGTTGCTCGGCATTCCGCTGTACCGGCTGCTGAGTCACCATGCGCAACAGCGCCTGGCCCGGCAGGATCATAACAATACGCCCGACCGGCCCGTTTAATCAGCCTACGCGCAGGTGCCAATAATGATAAAAGCGAAGCAAAAAATGGGATGGAAAGCGCGCTGTCTGACGATGGCCGGCATGGTCATGCTGCCGCTTATCGCGCCGGCCGCGGAGAACAGCCCGGCGATTAAGGCGCTGCTGGATCAGGCGGCGTACTGGCACGAAAAGACCCACAGCGACCTGGCCAATGAGGCGCTGAATAAGATTCTGGAAGTGGAGCCGAAGAACACCGATGCGCTGTACCTGCTGGCGCTGTACGCTCAGCAAAACGGCGACAGCGCCGCGGCGCAGTCCTGGCGACAACGGCTCTCCGCGCTGTCGCCAGGCGACAGCCGGCTGGACGATTTGGATAAAGCGCGCGCGCTGACCTCGGTTCCGCCCGCTCAGCTGGCCAGAGCCCGCCAGCTGGCGGCTCAGGGCGACCTCGCCCGCGCCATCAATAGCTATCGCGCCCTGTTTAAAGGGGACCAGCCGCTGGATAGTCTGGCGGTCGAATATTATCAGACGATGGCCGGCCTGCCCGCGTCTCGACCACAGGCTATCAGCGGCCTGCAGCGCTGGCTGACCGCCCACCCCGGCGACAGATCGGCCCAGCTGGCGCTGGCGCGTATCTTGACTTACGACGAAACAACCCGGCGCGACGGCGTCGGCCGCTTAGCCGCGCTGGCGGCGCAAAACGTTTCCGGGGCCGATCCTGCGCTGAAGCAGGCGCTGATGTGGATGACGCCGCAGGCCGGCGACGAATCCCTTTATCGCGACTACCAGCGGCGTAACCCCGGCGATCAGGACGTCCTGGCGCACTATGAACGCAATCTGGCGGGCATCGGTCTGGGACAGGCGTACGCCGCGCTGCAGAGCGGCGATCTTCGTTCGGCGAAGAACCAGTTCGATGCGCTGCTGGCGCAGAAGCCGCAGGACGCCGACGCGCTGGCCGGGCTGGGCTTTATCGCGCTGCGCAACGAGGACTTTATCGGCGCGGAAAATTATCTCAACCAGGCGATTAACATCGGCGGACCGAACCGTGAACGCTGGCTGGCGCTGGCGCAGGACGCGCGCTTCTACGCCGAGCTTAATAAGGTGAAAATGACCGCGGCCAGCGGCGCGCTGGATGAGGCGCTGGCGCTCAGCGTCCCGCTCAGCCAGCAAAGCGGCGAGCACGGCGTCGCCGCCCAATTGCTGCGGGCCGATCTGCTGCGGCGCAAAGGCGATGCGGCAGCGGCGGAGCAAATCTACCGAACGATCCTTGCCGACTCGACCGGCAATAACGATGCGCGTCTCGGCCTGTACTACAGCCTGCAGCAGCAGAAGAAAACGGCCGAAGCGCAGCAGGCATTGCAAAGCATTCCCGCCAGCCTGCGGCCGCAGAGCGCGGCGGGCGCCGTCAGCGTTGAACCGCTGCGCCGGGACGCGGCGCTGGCGCTGCAGTCCGGCAACGTCGAACGCGCGCTGACGCTGCTGCAGCAGGCGCAGCAAAGGCAGCCAGCCAACCCGTGGGTGCGGCTGGATATCGCCCGTATTCTACAGCGGCAGGGCAACGACGCGCAGGCGCAGGCCATCATTATGCCGCTCGGCCAGCAAGGCGCCGCCGGCGAAAGCCTGTACGTGGCCGCCCTGTTCGCCGCCGAAAACGCGCGCTGGCCGCAGGCCAGCGCGCTCATGGAACGCATCGCTCCCGCCCGGCGCAGTCGGGAAATGACGGCGCTGGCCAGACGGGTGCAATTTAATCAGAATATGGCGCAGGCGCGCAGCTACCTGCAGCTGGGCAACCGATCGGCCGCCGCCGCGCTCCTGCGCGAGCTGGCCCGGACGCCGCCCGACGCGCCGGCGGATCTCGGTAATCTGGCGCTGGCGCTGCAGCAGGCCGGCGACAGCGCCGGCGCGGTACAGCTGGTGCGGCAAAATATGCAGAGCGGCGTGCAGGGCAACGCCGGCGACTATGCCGCCCAGCTTAACGTACTGAACCAGGCGGGTCTGACCGCGGAGGCCGACGCCTGGCTGAACAACCCCGCCATTCAGAGCCGCAGCTCGCCGGTGGATATCAGCCGGTTGCGTACCGGCTCCATTATCAACGAGGCGGATACGCTGCGCGAGCAGGGGCAATACGCTCTTGCCTACGACAAACTGATCGTCGCACTGCAGCAGGATCCCCAAAACGATGACCTGATGCTGGCGATGGGCCGGCTGTATCAGTCCGGAAAAATGAACCGGGAGGCCGGCCAGGTCTACGATTACCTGCTGCAGCGCGATGCGCAAAATCAGCAGGCGCGCGAAGGCGCGGTGAACGTCGCGCTGGCCAATAACGATACGGCGCGGGCGAAAACGCTGATGGCCGGCATGAGCGGACCGCGCACGCCGGAACGTCTGCTGCTGGCGGCGCGCGTGGCGCAGGCGGAAGGCGACCGTCAACAGGCGCTGGCGCTGCTGCGTTCGGCTAAAGGACAGATGATTGGGCTGCAGGGCGCCGACAGCAACGCCACCATCGCCGGTCTGCCGATCACCGACAACCCGTTCATCAATCAGCAAACCCGCACCAGCCGCAGTCCGTCGGCCTACGGCGTCGTGCTGCCCTGGCAGCTGTCTCAGCGCCAGGCGGACAGCCGCTACGATCTGCATAGCGGCGCGCCGCAAACCACGGCCGGCAGCGCGGAAGACTCAACGCTGCGCCAGGTCGATCGCCTGCTTGACGAGGTACAGGGACGCGAAGCCAGCTGGGCGCAGGGCAACGTCAGCGTGCGCGGGCGCGACGGGGAAAACGGCCTGAGCAAGCTGACGGAAGCGAAAGCGCCGCTCACGCTATCCGGCGTGCCTTTCGACACTTCGCGCCTGAGTTTTACCGTTACGCCGGTGACGCTGAATGCCGGCACGCCGACCGGTACCACCAGCAACCGCTTCGGCACCGGCGCGCTGCAGCAGGCCAGGATGGCGGAATCGGCGACTGAAGCCTCTGCGCTGGCGGCGACGGAATCGGCGCAGGCAGCCGTAGCGGCGGATACCGAGTATCAAACGCTAAAAAGCACCCAGGATACGCTCTGCGCGACCAGTTCCACATCGACTGAATGTCTGGAAGCAACCAGTGCAGCAAGTACAGCCTATATAGCTAAACAGCTGGCTGATAGTAACGTGACCACCGCGCAAACATTTGGTCCCGACGATTTCAACGCCGACTCGCCCGGCGCGCAAAAAGCCAATGGCGTTGAGCTGAGTCTGGCGCTGGCCGGGGACAGCTATAAGGCGGATATCGGCACCACGCCGTTGGGACAGGAGATGAGTTCTCTGGTGGGCGGCGCGCAGTGGTCGCCGAAATTGAGCGACTACACCACGCTCACCCTGAACGCCGAGCGGCGCCCGATTACCGATAGTCTGCTGTCATATGTCGGCGTGCGCGACAAAATCAGCGGAAAAAGATGGGGCGCGGTCACGCGCAACGGCGGCAGCGTCAACCTCGGCTACGACAACGGCGACGCCGGCTTCTACACCGGGTTGGGCTATTACAGCTACCTCGGCGATAACGTCGCCGGCAACAAGGGCCTGACCACCTCATCGGGCGTCTATATCCGCCCTTACCGCTATGACGACCGCGAACTCAAACTGGGCGTCAACGTCAGCTATATGGATTTCTCCAAAAACCTGAGCTATTTCAGCTACGGCCAGGGAGGTTACTTCAGCCCGCAGGATTACATCAGCGTATCGTTCCCGATGGAATACAGCCAGCGGTACGATAACTGGAGCTATAAACTCAGCGGGTCCGTCGGTTATCAGTCATACTCTCAGAAAGAGAGCGCGTACTTCCCGAACAATCCGGCGCTACAGTCCGAACTGGAGACGCTGGTCGCCGCGGGTTATGGCTCGGAAGCCTGGTATCCCGGCCAGAGTCAGAGCGGGATTGGCTATAACCTGAAGGCCGAGGGAAGCTACAAACTCAATAAAAATATGATAATAGGCGGGCAAGCCGGCTACGACACCTTCGGCGATTACTCCGAAAGCACGGCCCTGGTCTATTTCAGGTACTTACTGGATGGGAAATAACTATGCAAGCGTATGACCCCGTGGCGCAGCAGCTTGAGTATTATCAATACAGACAGCAGAAGCCTGGCTGGCAGGATCTGTTGCAGGTCGTTTTCTCGGGCATTTTTTCCGATGCGGACGAAGCCGACGCCTGCGCCTTTCTGCGTCTGACCGGTAAACAGTTTGCCCGCCGCTATCCGCTTGCCGCCAGTCTGACGCTGGGCGAACTGGAAGATCGCATCAATCAGCGGCTGGCCGAATTCGACTGGGGATTTATCAGGCTCGAGCCGGCAGAGCAGGAATTAACGCTGCTGCACCAGGCGTGGCCGGCGCTGCTGCCGTTCGACCAGCAGCAAAACGAAGAACAGAGCTGGCGCCGGGCTTTCACCTGCGTGCTGGAAGGCATCTATAGCGAGTGGCTGCAATCCCAGGGCGGCCATCCGCATGTCGCCGTACGCTGGCAACCGGGTAACGTTTCAGGGCATACTTTAATCTTCCTTTACAAAAGCGGCTTGTAACGCCGGGAGAAATGGTAATGCCCATGCGATGGATAAAAGCAATTTCGTTATTACTGTTGTGGAGTTGCCTGTCCTGTTCCGCTCTGGCTCAGGATAACGGCTGGAGCCAGTTTAAGCAGCGCTTTATTCTGCCGGAAGGCCGGGTCGTGGATACCGGCAATAATAACATTAGCCATACTGAAGGACAGGGCTTCACCCTGCTGCTGGCGGTCTTTAATGACGACCCGTCCACTTTCGACAGTCTGTGGCGCTGGACCAAAACCACGCTATACCAGCCGGACAGCGGCCTGTTTTACTGGCGCTACGAGCCTGGCGCGAAAGAAAAAATCGCCGATAAGAACAACGCCTCCGACGGCGATACGCTGATTGCATGGGCGCTGCTGCTGGCCGCGGATAAATGGCAGGTGCCGGAATACCGCAGCGAATCGCGCCAGATTCAGGTGGCGCTGATTAAACATACGGTGATCTCGTTCGCCGGCTATCAGGTCATGCTGCCCGGCATGAACGGTTTTAACCACACCAGCACGATCGTTCTCAATCCATCCTATTTTCTATTTCCCGCCTGGCAAGCCTTCTACCGCGACAGCCACCTGAAAGTGTGGCATGACCTGCAGCAGGATGCGCTGCGCCTGCTGAGCCAGATGTCCTTCGGACAGCCGCCATTGCCCGCCGACTGGGTCACGTTGAGTATTGACGGCAAGATGACGCCGGCCGCCGGCTGGCCGCCCCGTTTTAGTTTCGATGCGGTTCGCATTCCGCTTTATCTTCGCTGGGCACGGGCCGACGAACACGCGCTGGCGCCGTTCCGCCTTTACTGGCAGCGCTTCACGCGCGAGAAAACGCCGGCGTGGATCGATGTGACCAGCGGAGGAAAGGCGGAATACCCGCTTCCCGTCGGGATGATGGCGATTCGCGACATTACGCTGGGGCAGGATAGCCAGGTCAGCGACCAACTGCAGCAGCAAGAGGATTACTATTCGGCCAGCCTGCATCTGCTGGCCTGGTGGGCGATCCGCTAGCCAATTTCAACAAACCGAAATGAGAAATGCCGATTTATCGACAGACCCGCTGCTGTCTGGCAGATAAGGAAAAATCGGCGTTAACCTCTGTGCATATTTCTGGCAGGATATGCCGCAGGACAAACCCAGTCTCAGCGCATAAACCGTCCACGAAGCCACGGAGACCTCTGCCGCCCCATAACGCACTATCCACCTGCCGGAAAGACGTCGGGTACAAACATAAACAATAAAACAGTCGGCATACTCAGAACGGATTTTCTGTTTTTTCAGTCGGCAAGACAGATCGCTGGTTTGATAAAATGTATACTATGATCAGGCTGACCAGGCTCAGCGCCCCCCCAATATCGTTTATCTTTTTTCTGTTGCCGAAATCTATTGCGAATTGTTGCGCCTTGCCTGTATCACATCGTTCGTGAATAACAGAGAGCAATGTCGACCACCAGACATCTATTAGGTATGGATATTGGTCAGCCTTTAATTTTCAAAAAAATAAAAAACTTAAGTAAGATCTGAATAAATTTATGTTTGGACAAAGTGTTCAACACGCTCCACACACAATAACTCACCACAACTTTATGATAGTGGGGAGAACCATGTTCATCATTCAGCGACAGAACGTCAGAATTCTTTGCTAAATTTTTTAAAAAACACGCCTCATCACATGAAATTATTTCATCCTTTAGACTTTGAACGTAAAATATTTTTGAATATGTCGTCTCATCTTTAGTAAGGTGAAAATTTTCATCCATAAAATCAAAAATATCGCCATCATTACCTATCTCCTTTTTTATATTATAACATATCGTTTTTTGAGTTATTTTGGGCAAATCATCAAATATATCTTTATCATGATACAAAGCATTTAATGGTGTTCCAACCATCGTTATCCCTTTTATCCTGTCATCAGTCAGATTATTTTTATATGCGATAAAACCACTGAAGCTTAACGCCATCAAATGACAATTTATGTTTTCATTATCCTTACATACGACATCTAATATATCAGAGTACATGCGAAAAGATGCCTTGCCATAACTTAAACTATTTTGCCCCACACCGGGCATTTCAGCGAGGACAACTGTGATTTTAAGCGCAGAAAAAATTTTCACCAATTTAACCCACTGCTCCTTTAGTGATATAATCCCTCCGGTAATAATTACGATATCGGTAGCGGAAGACTCTTTAAGATAAAATATTTGCTTTCCATCAGAAGCCTCAACTCTTTTTAACAAACCACTTTTCACATATAATTCATCGAATATAGCCAAATAATTCACATAAGCTCTGTTTTGAACTTCTGTTTCCGGAAAAGGGAATCTGGCAAGATTATAAAAAACCCCTGATTTAACAAAATCACCTTTGATATAACAATCATTAGCCATTTTATAAAAAATCGTGCTCCATCCATCCTCTGAATCTTCTCCATGTTTTTTTATTCTTTCTAATATTTCTTTTGTTTCATTATATACACCAAGTATTTTAGAATGTAGTAACACAAACTTTTTAGCTTCATCTATATACATATCATTCCTGTATCCATGTAATA
Organism: Affinibrenneria salicis; assembly: GCF_008710095.1. The sequence continues at coordinate 137,922 of NZ_VYKJ01000008.1, read as the reverse complement.
AAAATCAGATAATTAAAACAGAGTCATCCATAGTTTTTTCTGGCTGCGCCGCCTTCCACCATCAATGATATCAGGTTCCCTGCTGGCGGCTCTTTCAGAGTTTTACACAAAGTAATTAAACTATTATCTAAATCTGAGTTATCAATAAAAAGACCGGCAAACCAAACGCCTTTGAAAGTTATGGCAACCCTGATGCAAACAGTCTGGTTATATACTGACAACAACACTTTCGATAATGTGCAATATTTCCTATACTCCAAAGGAGAGATTTTAAATCCAATATTTTCATCATTGATATATGGTAAGATAGAATAACTTAGCGGATTAATGTAATTGTCACCCGACGTGATTATTGACGCACTATGCCTTTTCATGAAATCTAACAATAGATGCGATAAAAAACCCCCCTCTGTCATCTCATGACGACACATTATAACACTGTTATATCCCACATCCGGCGGCTAAAATCCCTCAAAGTAAAGGTATTATTTGATTTTTTTGTGAATTTCATTATTTTTAGTAATACATACCGTTTTGCCAGCCGCTCAAATAAAAATACCGGTGACATAACATACAGAAAAAAATCTGACATTTATCGAAATTACCATATTCTCACCATTACACAGGAACATGGCGAGAAAAGTGGTCATAGAGCCACAACCTCCGAACATGATAACGTAACCCAATTTCACAGCACTACCACTAAAGAGGTTATATGAATACCGCTCCAGTCGCGCATCTGGAAAATATACGGCCAACAAAGACGCATAAAGCAGGATAGCATGATCAGCGAACAAACTGTCAGCTTTGCTAAATTTAGCAGATTTAATAACGAATCAATTCATCCGTTTCTATTATAGAATCGGACTAACCAAATGATGGATACAACATAGGCCATTTCTGGCACGAAAATTCTCAGCGAATATCCGGCTATCATACCGTCGTGCTGTATAACCCCCCCTTCATCCTGCAACCAGTTGGCGCTTGTATCCTAAACTACCCCGACGCTCAAACCTCGCTCAACGCGTGCGCCACGCGCTTGAAACGTTCAAAACGCTGCCTCAATACCTGGTGCTTCGCCGCGTCGGGTTCGAGCCGGATCAGCGGCGCGCGGCCGGCCTGCATCGCGCCGGCGAAATCGGTAAAATAGCCGCTGCCCACGGCGGCGCAAAGCGCCGCGGCCCGGCAGCCCGACTGCTGGACGTCGACGATCTCCAGCGGGAGGTTGCCGGCGTCGCAAAACATGCGCATCCAGATCGGCGAATGGGTTGGCCCGCCGGAAAACCGAACAACCTCCGCCCCGCCGTCCAGCGCCTGAATCCTGTCCTGATGCAGCAGATGTGAAAAGACAATACCCTGATAAATGGCGTACACGATATCCGCCGTCACATGGTGCCCGCACAATCCCAGCAGGCCGCCGTTCAGACGGGCATCAAAGTTTGAACCGTAGAGCCACGGGAAAAACAGCAGCTCCTCATTCTTCCGGTAGCCGCTCTCGGCCCAGCCGTTCAGCGTCTGATAGCCGTCGGGCAACGCCGGCAGAAGTTGCTTAACAAACCAGGCCAGATTGCTGGCGGATGTGGGGCTGCCTTCGTGGACGAAATAACGCCCAGGAATGCAGTATTTGCCCCAGACATACGGATATTCCGACGGCACCACCCGGTCAAAGACGCGGGTGGCAATAGACCAGGTGCCGGCCACGGCGCTCAGCGTCCGACTGTCCTGCACGCCGGAGATCAGGGCGGCGCCCACCACGTCGAACATGCCGCAAAAAACCGGCGTGCCTGGCCGCAGACCACACAGCTCGGCGGCCGGGCGGGTGACATAGCCGGCGAGATCGGCGGAATGACGGATCGGCGCCGTTTTATCCGCGACGTCGTCGATGCCAAACAACGCCAGCAGATGGGGATCGAAGTCGCCGCTGCGCTGATTAAACAAATTGCTGCCGGAGATATTGGTTTCCTCAACTGCAAACTCACCGGTCAGGCAATAGCGCAGGTAGTCGTGCGCCATCAACACATAGCCCGCGCGTCGATAGCTGTCGCCTTCATTCTCCTTCAGCCAGCGCAGCAGCGCCGCCGGATGAGATGGCCACAGCTGCTGCAGGCTGGCCGGCCAGGCCTCGCGCTCCCGGCCTTCGTCGCGCCAGCGTTTAACCAGCGCCTGGGCGCGCGAATCGGAAGAGACGATGCCGTTTCTTACCGGCCGGCCCTGCTTATCCACCAGATACAGCCCCTTGCCGTGCGCCGAAAAACTTACGCCGCGGATATGCCCGGGCGCGATGCGGCCTTCGCTCAGAGCCTGACGGATCACCTGACAGGTGGCCTGCCACAGCTGCGTCATATCCCGTTCGCAGAACCCCATCTGCGGGCTCAGCAGCGGCAGCTGGCGTTCTGTCACCACGATCTCGCGCCCTTCCGGCGTATAGATGCCGGCCTTCGTGACGGTTCCGCCCAGGTCGATGCCCAAAAAATAGTGGCTCATGTGTGCTCCTCAGCCTGCGTCCGGCGAATGGCGGGTCTGCCAGCCGGCCAGGCGCATTTGCTCTTCGATCCAGTAACGGGCATGGATAATATCCAGCAGCGGCTCGGCGGACTTTTCCGTCCACATCTCAACCAAAAAGGCGCCGCGATAGTTCAGGCGGCGCAACGTTTTAAACAGGCCGACGAAATCGACGCAGCCCGCGCCGAAAGGCACATCGCGGAACTGGCCGGGGGAATCGCGGGTGACCGGCAGCGTATCCTTGAGATGAAACGCCGCAATGCGATCGATGCCGCGCTCCAGCTCGCTTTCCACGTTATTTCCCCAGGCGGAAAGGTTGCCGATATCGGGATACACGGTGAACCACGGCGAGTTGATTTTGGCGTCCAGCGCCCGCCATTTGCCGATCGAATTGAGGAACGGCGTGTCCATGATTTCGAGCGCGCACATCACCTGGGCGGCGGCGGCTTGCTCCACCGCCCAGGCCAGCCCGTCCTCAAAACGGGCAATGGTCCCGGCGTCCTGCGGCTCATAGTAAACATCGTATCCGGCCAGTTGAATGGTGCGGATGCCCAGATCCTGCGCCAGCGTAATCGCCTGCTGCATAATCTGCCGCGCGCGGGCGCGCGTTTCAGGCTGACGGCTGCCGAACGGAAAGCGCCGGTGCGCGGACAGGCACAGCGAAGGAATACGCACGCCCGTCTGTTGAATCGCGGTGATCACCGCCATGCGCTCGGCCGGCGTCCACGCCAGGCGGGCAAGGCGTTCATCGCTCTCGTCCACCGACATCTCGACAAAATCAAACCCGCTGGACCTGGCGATCGCCAGCTTCTCCAGCCAGCTTGTTTCTTTGGGCAGCGCCTTTTCATAAATACCTAATGGATGACTGCGCATTATTTTCCCTCGCGAGTAGCCAGATGATGCAGATATTTGATGCGGTTGCGTTTCATGGCGCGCTTCGCCAGCCACTTATCCTTCAGGAAACGGAACCCCAGCGAGCAGATCAGCGTGATGCCCCAGACGGCCAGGTTAAAGTGCAGACTCACCCCGAGCAGACTCAGACCGGTGGCGATTACCTGCAGCACCAGCAGCGCGCAGAACACATGGCTGACCCGTCCCTGGCCGCCAAAGGGGTTGGTTCCCCCCAGCACAATCGCCAGCACGGTCAACAGCAGATAAGAGTCGCCGTACCCCATGCGGGCCGAATTGAAACGCGCCATCATGATTAAACCGGCCAGCACGCAGAGCAGGCTGGAGATCGCATAAATCACGATCATCACGCGGTCGGTGCGTATCCCGCTAAACCAGGTGGCGTTGATATTGCTGCCGCACATGTAAATACTTTTCCCCGTCTGGGTTCTGCCGAGGAACACGGCCAGCACCAGCGACGCGACGACGAAAATAATCATCGGCACCGGCACGCCGAGCACCACTTCGGCGCCGATGCCGCGCACGATCGGCGGCATGCCGCTCAGCGCCGCGCCTTTGGTCAGGTACACGCCGATGCCGCTGATAATGGTCATACTGCCCAGCGTCACCAGGATGGGATGCGCGCCGATGCGCGAGATCATCAGCCCGGTCAGCGTGCCGATCACCATGGCGATCAGCGCGGCGCCGGCCAACGCGATCAGCAGCCACGCCAGCTGCGTCAGCGTTCCGGCATCCGCCGGCACATAGCGAATCAATAACCACGCCATAAACAGGCTGGTCAGGTTCGCCGTGCCGATGATCGACAGGTTCAACCCGCCGCTCAGCATCGGTACGAACATGGCGAAGGTCAGCAGCCCCAGCTCCGGCAGCTGAAAGGCGATGCTCAGAAAGGTATTTTCGCTGAAGAAGCGGCCGGGCATCGCCAGCGTGAAGGCCAGCGTCGCCAGGCAGCAAATGCCCAGCAGCCCGGATATCGTGCCGTCAACGGGTAAATATCGATTTTTTTTCATAGCAGACGCTCTCATCAGACAAAGCCAACATCCGTTTCTTTGCGCTTCTTGTAATGCGTTACGCAAATTGCGGCGACAATCACCACGCCAATAACAATATTGACGAAGTAGCTTGAGACGCCGACGAGGTTAAGGCCGTTTTTCAGGATGCCGATGAGAAAAACGCCCATCAGCGTGCCGGCCACGGAGCCGCGCCCGCCGGACAGGCTGGCGCCGCCCAGCACCGCCGCCGCCAGCACGTCCAGTTCGCCGCCGACCAGCGCGTTCGGCACCACCTCGCTCATGCGATACGCCTGCAGCATGCCGCCGATCGCCGCCGTCGCGCCGAGATAGCCGTAGGCGAACAGATAAATCAGCGCCACGCGGATGCCGATGCGCCGCGCCGATTCCGGGCTGCCGCCCACGGCGTACAGCTGGCGGCCGATATGCGTCTTGTTGAGCAGCAGCCAGGTCAGCGCGGCGATGCTCAGCATGACCAGCAGCGGCAGCCCGAGCTGGTAACTTTCGCCGTCGTAGGTGAACGGCAGCACCGTGCGCTGGTCGATCCACCAGTCCGGCAGGTCATAGATACTGTGACCGCCGGTAAGCCACATCAGCATGCCGAACAGCAGCGACTGCATGCTGATGGTGATAATGATGGAGACAATATTGAGGTAATGAATCAGCACCGCGTTGATTACGCCCAGGGTAATCCCGACGCCGAGCGCCACCGCCAGGCACAGGGCGGGACTGGCGACGAGATGATTAAGCAGCAGCGAGGCCACCACGTACTGCACCACCGAGGCGACGGCGGCGAACGAGATATCGATCCCGCCGGTCACCAGCACCACAAACAACCCCAGCGCGAACACGCCGGTCACCGCGTAACTCTCGGCTAAATCGAGCAAATTCTGGATAGAAAGAAATTCGCGGCTCAGGGATGAAAACAGCGCCAGCATGATGACAATCACCCAGCACAGCCACCCCTCTACGGATTGTGGTTTAAGCCTGTTTAAATTAGCCATTGATCGCCTCCGCCAGCTGTTGTTCCGTAATCTGGCCGGGTATTAACTCATTGATGATCCTGCCCTGCTTCATATGCAGAATACGGTCGCAGTTGTAATAGACTTCCGGCACCTCGTCGGAGATCAGCAGTACGGAAATACCCACGCCGGACAGCCGGTGAATCAATTTATAGATACTGTCTTTGGCACCGATATCGACGCCGACGGTCGGCGCGTCGAGAATCAGCACCTTTGGCCGGGTCAGGATCCATTTCGCCAGCACCACCTTCTGCTGATTGCCGCCGGACAGGGTGGAGAGCGGGTTATCCGGATCGGTCACTTTGATGTCCAGATCGTGGATCCACTCCTGCACCAGCGCGTCTTTGCGGTCTTCATCAATCAGGCACCAGGGCGTACGGATGCGTTTGAGAATCGACAGCATCATGTTGTCCGCTACCGACTGCTGCAGCACGGCGCCCAGCGTCAGACGGTCTTCGGAAACATAGCCGATGCCCAGTTCAATGGCGTGGGTGTTGTCCCTGATGCGCACCTGCTCGCCGTCGAGCCAGAGGGCGCCGCGATCGGGCCGGGTGATGCCGAACAGGCTGAGCGCCAGCTCCGTCCGTCCGGCGCCCAGCAGACCGCAGATGCCCAGCACCTCTCCGCGGCGCAGACTGAAGGAAATATCTTCGAACTGGCCTTTGCGGCTCAGCCCATTGAGCTGCAGCACCACCTTGCCGTTCTCCGCGTTGGGCAGCTTTTTCTGATGCACAATCGACAGCCCGGTCATCAGCTCGGTGATACGCAGCGGCGTCAGCGCCTGAGCCGGCCAGGTGCCGATTTTTTCGCCGTCGCGTATCACGGTGATGCGATCTGAGATCTCTTTCACCTCGTCGAGACGGTGGCTGACAAATACCACGGTAATATTTTTATTGCGCAGATAGTTCACCGTGCGCAGCAGCTGATTTACCTCGGTGCGGGTCAGCGAAGCGGTGGGTTCATCCATAATAACCAGCCGCGCGTCGGCCACCAGCGCGCGGCAAATCGCCACCTGCTGGCGCTGGGCGATGGGCAGGTGCTGGACCAGCACGTCGGGATCGATATGAAATTTCAACTCATCCAGGATGAGGCGCGCCTCGCGCTGAATTTTCGCCTTGTTGAACCAGCCTAAATAACCTGTCAGGTTGCACTCGAAGGCGATATTTTCCGCCACGCTCAGATTGGGGAACAGCGACAAATCCTGATAAATCACCTGAATCCCCAAATCTCGCGCGCGGTCGGGCGTCAGGCGCGCATGGCTGACGCCGTCGATAATGATCTCGCTGCCGTCGTCCGGGGTATACACCCCGCTGATGGCCTTAATTAAGGTGCTTTTGCCGCAGCCGTTCGCCCCCGCGAGACAGTGCACTTCCCCTTTATTCAGCGTCAGGTCGATGCCTTTGAGCGCCTGGTGCCCGCCGAAGCTCTTCGAAAGCGCTTTCAGCACCAGCAGCGGCGTGTCTTTCTCTGTGTCGGAAACCGGAGTCATAATACTTTTCCCCGCAACGTGATTAACAGAACCGGGGCGCGCTGGCCCCGGCCGGCCGGTCGTTACAGACCGAGTTTCACCAGGCGTTTGGTATTCTCGACATCCAGTTTTTCCGGGTTATCGCTCAAAATAGTATTGCCCTTGATCGAAATGGTGCCCATATCTCCCAGCTTCACGCCGTTTTCGATCGGATCGCCGTTCATCATCGCCGTGGCGACCTGAACGAAGACCTTGCCGGCAGTCATCGGATTGGAAATATAGCCGCCGTCGATAGCGGCCTTTTCCAGCAGCCGGATGCCCTGGCCAGGGGTAAAGGTGCCGAACACGCAGGTGCTGTCGTTCTTTTTGCGTTTATCCACGGCGCGGCCGGCGCCGATCGGTCCCTGCGATCCAAAAGACATGATCCCCTTCAGATCCCGGTGTTTCGACAGCAGATCGTTGGCGGTGCGCATAGAATCATCAACCGACTCCGCCACGCCGAAACGATCCTCGACCAGCGTCATCTTCGGGTAGTGCGCCTTCTGCCAGGCGATCGCGGCGTCGGCCCATTCATTGACCAACGGCACCGTCAGGCTGCCGACAAACATCGCGTATTTGCCCTCTTCCCCCATGCACGCCGCCATATCTTTCATATGGTTGGCGCCCATGCTTTGGGTGTCCAGCAGCTCGAAGTCCCAGTCGGCGTTGGTCTGAGCCGGCGATTCATGGGTGATCACCTTAATACCGGCTTCCTGAGCGCGCTTCAGTACCGGCTCCAGCACTTTGGCGTCATTCGGCACCACGCCGATCACATCGACTTTTTTGGCGATCAGATCTTCGATGGCGCGCACCTGCTCCGCAGGATCGGGCGTGGTCGGCCCAACCTGCCAGGCATTCACGCCCAGCGCTTTGCCTTCCTCTTTAATTCCCTGTTCCATCACGTTGAACCAGGGTATGCCGCCTACTTTCACCACCACCCCCATGGTGAAGGGCTTATTCGCTTTCTGGGGCACGCTGGCCTCTTCGGCCCATGCGGCGCCGCTGGCGAGCAGGGTAGTAATCAGGCAGGATAACGTTAGCTTTTTCATTATTAGACCCTTAGTGTTTATCCCCTTAATCTTTCAGACCGCATCCCTTCATCCGCCAGCCTGCCGGTATACCGGCATCCGTAGGGTAAAAATAAACCGGCGTCCCGCAGCCTGAAATCTATGGGGTATTTATAAAAAACATTATTTTTGTAAAAATAGTATCGGTAGTTATTATCGTTATATCATCGGCTATTGCCGCCTAATTCTCACTATCGGTTCGCCTCAATAATTTTCAGCGACGGATTATCGTTATGATATTTTTTCGACAGCAATTCATTCGTAATCAGAATATCCACTTCATCCAACATGCATATTTTACAAAAGGCATACTGTTCAAACTTACTCGCGTCAGCCAGCAATATTTTCTTCTCCGACACCTGCAACATAACTTGCTTTAATTTAGCATTGATCTCGTTGCCGTCCCGTACGCCGTTTTCCTGATTTAAGCCCTGACAGGAAAAAAAGAAAGTATTGATTTGAAAATTCCTGATTGCGTTTTCCGCCACCGGGCCATGGAAGTCATCATGCCGTTCCGAATATTCGCCGCCGACGCCGATAATACGCACCCGGCCGCGACAAGCCAGCGCCTGAATAATTTTGACGGAATTGGTGACCACGGTGATTTCCATGTCCGGTATCTGACGCGCCAGGAACCAGCAGGTGCTGCTGTTATCAAGCAGAATACAGTCGCCAGGCTGCACGAATTGCAGGGCGGATTTAGCAATTTTCATTTTATTATCAGGATGTTCTTCCGTTCTTTTGCGAAAGGATTCGGCGCGGTCGACGCCAGTATGACCGTAATCTTCGCCGGCCGCCTCGAACGACAACGGCGCCGGCGCGTCCAGCGCCACGGCGCCGCCAAAACTACGGATTAGCTTCCTGTTTTTTTCCAGCACGGTGAGGTCGCGCCGGATAGTTTCGGGCGATACCTGACACATCACCGATAATTCAGCCACCAGCGCGGAACCCTGCTGTTGTACGTGCGTACAGATCATTCTATAACGTTCCGCCTGCAGCATATTATCCCTCGCCCAAAAACCATAAAATTACATACTGTTATCCTGATGTTTTTTTATTTTTTTAAAAGTGACTGAACGCAAGTATTATCTTCGGCGCCGGGCGACGACTATTTTATGTGATAAAAATCTCATTTTATAATGCAATAAATTATTACTTGCACTTTTTAATAAGATAAATATCACAATATTTTATCGCCTCGCTCAACTGGTCGGTCATCTATGGAGATAAATGGGCTAAATCGGGCATCACAATAATGACCATTTATGCCCGTTTATGACTATTTTAGCCCGAACACGCCCTGTCACTCAGCCTGCCGGCTTTAATCCCGCGCTTAATAACGTTAATTTCATTACCGGGATAACGCGGCGCGCCGATAAAACCGTTATGACGTCAATGGGTGGCTGATGCGCTCATTTATTAACGTTTCGGTCGTCAATTTATTCTGTGAATAATTCGGCCTGCGGAAACACGACATGGCCGGATATTTCCCGGCGCGACGGAGTGAACGATAAGTTTTTCGCCAGCAGGCTTAAACGCCGCAAGCGACGGTTCCGGTAAAATTATAATCTGCGAGGTATATTATGTTGCAGGCATTAAAACAGCAGGTTTTTGAAGCCAACCTGTTATTACCTAAATACCATTTAGTCACCTTCACCTGGGGAAACGTCAGCGCTATCGATCGGCAAAACGGCGTGATGGTGATTAAACCGTCCGGCGTCGATTACCGCAGCATGACCGTGGACGATATGGTGGTGGTCGATATCGACACCGGGCGGATAGTGGAAGGCGACAAAAAACCATCGTCCGATACCGATACCCATCGGGTGCTGTACCGTGAATTCCCGCAGATTGGCGGCGTGGTGCATACCCATTCGCGCCATGCCACCGTCTGGGCGCAGGCCGGCGAACCCCTCAGCGCCATCGGCACCACCCACGCCGACTATTTTTATGGGCCAATTCCCTGCACCCGCCCCATGACCGACGAGGAAATCAACGGCGACTACGAGTACGAAACCGGTCGGGTGATTGCGGAAACCTTCGCCCGGCAGGGCATCAGCCCCGACGAGATCCCGGCGGTGCTGGTCAATTCGCACGGGCCTTTCGTCTGGGGCAGCGATGCCGACAACGCCGTGCACAATGCGGTGGTGCTGGAAGAAATCGCCTACATGAACCTGTTTACCCGGCTGCTGCGGCCGCAGACCGCGGCGATGCAGCCCTCGTTGCTGGATAAGCACTATCTGCGCAAGCACGGTAAACATGCCTATTACGGGCAATAACCTGCGCCCGGCCGCATCCGTCCGACGGCGGGCTAGTCGCCCAGGCGGGAAAAACCGTCGCGAATCGCCTGCTCCGGCAGGTCGCGGCCGATAAACACCATGACGCTCTTCCGCTCTTCGTCGGCGCGCCATTCCCTGTCCCAGTCGGCGTTATACAACCGCTGTACGCCCTGGAACAGCAGGCGGCGCGCTTCGTCTTTAATCGCCAGAATGCCCTTGTAACGCAGGAGATTATCCGCGTACTGCAGCAGCAGGTTTTCCATCAGATCGGACAGCGCCGCCAGTTCCGCCGGCTGGTCCAGATACACGACGATCGACTGCACATCATTTTGCGCCGGGGCGATAAAACGGAACACCGGGCTGGCGACGGTCAGTTTGTCGTTCAGCATAAAACCGTCAATGTTGAACAACAGGCTTAAATCAATCGCGCCGTGCTGCACGGCATAGACGGGCGCCCGCGCATTAATACGCTGCAGGCGCTGGATCAGGGCCTCGTCCTCGCCGGCAATATCGGTTTTACTCAGCAGGATGCGATCGGCATAACCAATCTGCGACTGCGCGATGGTGAACTGGTCCAGTTGCTGCCAGGCGTGCACCGCGTCCACCAGCGTGATAATGCCGTCCAGCAGAAAGCGCTGACAGAGAATCTCATGGGAAAAAAAAGTTTGCGCCACCGGACCGGGATCGGCCATGCCGGTGCATTCAATCACGACGCGGTCGAAATCCAGCGCGCCGCTATCGACGCCGTCGATCAAGTCCAGCAGCGCGTCGGCCAGTTCGTTCGCCTGACTGCAGCAGATGCAGCCGTTGCTCAGCGTGGTGATCTGACTCGCCCGCTCGCCAATCAGCGCGTCATCGATCGCCACCTCGCCGAACTCGTTTTCAATCACGGCGATTTTATAGCCGTGGTCGGCATTGAGGATATGCCGCAGCAGAGTGGTTTTACCCGCGCCTAAAAAACCGGTCAGAATCGTGACGCTAATAGGTTGAGTCATAGTTGCTCCGGAAATTGACTAACAGCAACGCATCCCGCCTTTGCCGTCACCGCCATAACGCGCCTGCTGACGCTCACGGAAAAATTCTTTATAGCTCATCATCGGCTTATCAGGATGATTGGTCTGCATATGCTGTACGTAGGTGTCATAGTCGGGAATGCCGACCAGCATACGCGCCGCCTGGCCCAGATATTTGCCCGCCTGTCCCAAATTGCCAAACATAATGACCTCCTGCCGGGAAAAAACGCGAATTTGCCGACAACGTCGCCGGTGAGCCCGGAATAGCCGGGCGAAGAGGGTTTATCAACAACGTGACCCCGTATAACGTTTATACATTATACGGGGTATTCAGGATATCGTCCGCTTAGTGCCCGGAAGATACTTTCACGCCGCCCTCCGGCACCGGAACATAAGGCATTTCCTTGTCCGTACAGTTGGGATCACGGCGCGCGTCCAGCGCGATTTTCACGCCGTAGGCGATGATGCTGTAGACCACAATCAGGAACAGGATACTCAAACCGGCATTGGTGTAGTTATTGATGACGATATGATTCATATTGCTGATTTGCTGCGCCGTCAGTTCCGCGCCGCCTTCAGCGATTTTCTGTTTGTACACGCTGGCCTGGTAGAGGAATCCTTCCAGTTGCGGGTTGTCGCTGAACAGCTTGAGGCCCAACGCCCAGGTGGTGCAAATCAGCAGCCACACCGCCGGCACCAGCGTCACCCAGATATACTGCGTGCGTTTCATCTTAATCAGCACCACGGTCGCCAGCACCAGCGCCACGGCGGCCAGCATCTGGTTGGAGATACCGAATAGCGGCCACAGACTCTTCACGCCGCCCAGCGGATCCACCACGCCCTGATAGAGCAGATAACCCCACAGGCCCACGCAGCCGGCCGTGCCGATAATACCGGCTACCAGCGAGTCGGTTTTCTTCAGGAACGGCACGAAGTTACCGAGCAGATCCTGCAGCATGAAACGACCGGAACGCGTGCCGGCATCCAGCGCGGTCAGGATAAACAGCGCTTCGAACAGGATACCGAAGTGATACCAGAACCCCATGTTCGCGCCCGGAATGATTTGGTGGAACACATGGGCAATCCCCACCGCCAGCGTCGGCGCGCCGCCGGCTCGGTTCAGGACGGAAGGCTCGCCGATATCTTTCGCCGTCTGCAGAATTTGCTCGGGGGAAATCACAAAGCCCCAGGAGCTGACCGTCATGGCGGCGTGCGCCGACACCTCGCGCAACTGCGCCATAATCGCCGGACCATCGGCGGTGCCCAGATTGTGCAGGTCAGGCATGGTGATGCCCAGCGCGGCGGGCGGAGTATTCATCGCGAAATACAGACCGGGTTCGATAATGGACGCCGCCACCAGCGCCATAATGGCGACGAATGACTCCATCAACATGGCGCCGTAGCCAATAAAGCGAGCATCCCCTTCGCTGGCCAGCAGTTTCGGCGTAGTGCCGGACGCGATCAGCGCGTGGAAGCCCGAAACGGCGCCGCAGGCGATGGTGATAAACAGGAACGGGAACAGCGTGCCTTTCCACACCGGGCCGGTGCCGTCGACAAACTGCGTCACCGCCGGCATTTTCAGATCCGGGTTCAGAATCACAATACCGATCGCCAGGCCGACGATCACGCCGATTTTCAGGAAGGTCGCCAGATAGTCGCGCGGCGCCAGGATCAGCCACACCGGCAGCAGCGCGGAAACAAAGGCATAGCCAATCAGCGTGAAGGTGATGGTGGTATCTTTAAAGGTTAACGCCGGGCCCCAGTACGGGTCGTGCGCGATCACGCCGCCGAACCAGATCGCCAGCACCAGCAGCACGATGCCGATAACCGAGACTTCGCCCACCCGACCTGGGCGGATAAAGCGCATATAGATACCCATAAACAGCGCAATCGGCACCGTCGAACAGACGGTAAACACGCCCCACGGGCTTTCCGCCAGCGCTTTGACCACAATCAGCGCCAGCACCGCCAGAATAATAATCATGATTAAGAAACAGCCGAACAGCGCGATCGTTCCCGGCACCGGCCCCAGCTCTTTCTTGACGATTTCGCCCAGCGAAGCGCCGTTGCGGCGCGTGGAAAGGAACAGCACCATGAAGTCCTGCACCGCGCCGGCCAGCACCACCCCGGCCAGCAGCCACAGCGTGCCCGGCAGATAGCCGACCTGCGCCGCCAGCACCGGCCCGACCAGCGGCCCCGCGCCGGCAATGGCGGCGAAGTGGTGGCCGAACAACACGTTGCGATTGGTCGGAACATAGTTCAGACCGTCGTTATTCACCACGGCCGGCGTCGCGCGCGACGGGTCCAGCTTCATCACTTTCTGCGCGATATACAGGCTGTAATAGCGATAAGCCACCAGATAAACCGCGACGGAGGCCACGATTATCCATAGCGCGCTGACATGCTCGCCCCGGCGTAGCGCCACCACGCCCAGGCAGGCCGCCCCGATGACCCCGAGGGCCACCCAGGGGAGGTGTTTCATAATGGTGTTGCTCTTCATAAGACGTCCTTCATTAACAAGTCATAATTAATGGTTTAAGACTGATTTTTTAACAACCTGAGGCGCGAACGCGCGTTGTCACGTAATGGCTTCGGATAAAAAGGAATGACGTACGAATGTGGGTGGGGCAGGCGATGCGCCAGCGCGCCGGCCGGATTCAGCGGCAAGACAGCGCATCCGGACAAGTTCGCGGGTCACCGAGCTTTGCCGTCAACACCACTGATGGCGGGACATTACGTCAGAAACGGACGAGGCGCCGACCCAATATGCGCGGGCGGCGGAATAGCGTGTTAAGCGGTCAGAATTCCGTACTGAGCGGTTGGCGCAAAAAACGCCGCCGGGAGGGATAGGGGGTCGGTATGAGCATCGCGGCGCCCGGCTTTCTGTCGGCGGCGCGATGCCCGGGCGGTAAAAGAGTTGCAAGACTGGCGTCCGGCCTGGCTAACCGCAGGCGGACACGCGGTGCCGGCGCTTATTTATCCTGCTGCTCAAAAGCGGTTTGCAGCGCGGACACCAATAAATCGCAACCGGCCCTGTCGATCACCAGCGGCGGCGCCAGCACCAGCTTCGGCCCGACCGGGCGCACCACCGCCCCGGCATCGCGCGTCGCCTCCGCAATGCGAAACGCCAGATTATTATCCGGAGCCAGCGAGGAACGCGTCGCTTTATCCTCCACTAAATCAATCGCCACCATTAGCCCTTTGCCGCGCACATCGCCGACAGAGGGGAAACGCTGCGCGAAAGGCTTCAGCTGACCGAGTAAATACTCGCCCATATGGGCCGCGTTGGCGGGCAGATCCTCTTTTTCCACGATATCGAGCACCGCCAGGCCGGCGGCGCAAGCCAGCGGGTGACCGCCGTAGGTGTAGCCGGTCATCAGCATGCCGCGCGCGTCGCGATTCTCCCGCCACGCCGCTTCGACGCGTTGATTCAGGACTGTGGCGGAAAGCGGCACGTAACCGGCGGTCAGCGCTTTGGCGAAGACCATGATATCAGGCTTAACGCCCCAGCCGCGCGAACCAAACATACAGCCGCTGCGGCCAAAACCGGTAACCACTTCATCGGCGATCAGCAGCACGCCGTGACGATCGCACACCTCCCGCACCAGCGGCCAGAAGTTGGCGGGCGGCACAATGACGCCGCCGGCGCCCTGAACCGGTTCGGCGATAAACGCGGCCACCGTCTCCGCGCCGTAGTATAAAATATCGCGCTCCAGCTGCTCGGCGACCAACTGCCCCAACTGCGCCGGGTCGTCGCAGTTCCAGGGATTACGATAGAGCCACGGCGATTCAATCTGACTACAGCCGTCCAACAGCGGGCCGTAGTTCAGGCGATAAATGGGCAAACCGGATACCGAAGTGCCGCCCATATGCACGCCGTGATAGCCGTTTTTCAGCGAAATAAAGCGGGTGCGTTGCGGTTTGCCCTGCAGAATCCAGTACTGACGCGCCGCCTTTAGCGCGGTCTCCACGCCGTCCGAACCGCCCATGCCGTACAGGACGCGGCTCATCTCCTCCTGGCGGGTCATGGCGATGATGCGATCAGCCAGCCGTTCCGCCGCCGGGTGGCTTACGCCGTCAAACAGCTGATAGTAGGCCAGTTCATCCAGCTGTTTATTAATGGCGGCCTTCACCTCCGGCCGGTTATGCCCCACATTGACGCACCACAGGCCGGCAAAGCCATCCAGCATTTTACGGCCCTTGTCGTCCCATACGTACAGGCCGTCGCCCTTAACAATGCGCAGCGGCTCACGGCTGGCGCAGTCATTCGGGTGCGCCATCGGGTGCCAGAAACGATAGGTGTTGTTCTGGTTCTGAGTCATAGCGGTACTCCATAACAGTCGCTGAAAATGAGGGGATTACAGGCTTTCGACGATTTGACCAACGCGCGAATAGCGCTCCGGGTCCAATCGGTGCAGAAAATGAGCGCTCAGGAAGCCGGCGCCGGCGACCAGCAGCAGCAGATAAGGCAGAGAGGCCACCACTGGCGATGAGGACCCGCTCAGGACGTCAAGATTACCGACCACCAGCACCAGCGCGGCGAGCATCCCGGCCGCCGAAATAGCGGGCGCGAACAGCCGACTCCAGCGCGATACCGGCAGCGCGGCGTGGCGCTGAAAGTACAGGATCACCGCAACGGAAACGCTGAACTGCAGCAGCAGTATCGACATACTGCCGAGCGCCGAGGCCCACGAGAACACCTCAGCCATCGGGTCAAGCCGCAGCAGGGCGAACAGCGCCGTGGCGCACAGCATAAAGACGCCCTGCACAAGGCTGGCCACCCAGGGCGTCTGATGGATCGGGTGCGTTTTGGCCATTTTCGCCCATATCAGACCGTCGCGGCCAATGGCGAACAGATAGCGCGCCAGCGTGTTATGGAACGCCTGGGCGGCGGCGAACAGGCTGGTCAGCAGCAGAATGGACATGACATGAATCGCCCAGGCGCCAAGTACGCTCTCCGTGATGCTGAAGATGAAGGCGCCTGGGTCGCGCGCCGCCAGCGCCGCGACGTGATCGTCGCCGGCATACTGCACCAACGCCCAGCCGGTCAGGGCGAAAAACGCCG
The DNA here is from genome assembly GCF_008710095.1 of Affinibrenneria salicis. The sequence goes on along the minus strand of NZ_VYKJ01000008.1, from coordinate 121,548 downwards.
TAATCAGCGTGACAGCCAGCAGCGTGGCGCGCGGGATGACTTTGCCCGGATTGCGGCACTCCTCCGAGTAAATGGCGGTGGCTTCAAAACCGACGAACGAGCAGATGGCGAAGATCATGGCGATCCCCATACCGTCCTGCAGTATGCCGGACGGGCTGAATGAGCGCAGTTCGAACGGCGCCGGCCGGGCGAGGATGGCGACGTCCAGCAGCAGTACGATCGCCACCTCCAGCAACATCAGGACGCCCAACACCTTACCGCCCAGCTCCACTTTCGCGATGCCGAGCAGGACCACCATCCCTTGCATCGCCAGCGAAAGCAGCCACCAGGGCGGCGCGAACCCAATCTGCGCCTGAAGAAACTGCGAGAAAAAGAAGCCAAACATCGCGGTGACGGCCAGCTGTATCGCCGTGTAGGCCAGCAACGCCACGCCTAAGCCGGCGATGCCGCTGCGCGTGCCCAGCCCCTGGGCGATATAAGCATAAAACGCGCCCGCGTTCACCACATAGCGACTCATCGCAATGAAGCCGAAGCTAAATACGATCAGCAGCATGCCCGCCAGGACATAGACGCCAGGTACGCCGGCGCCATTGCCGGCCATAAAAGCGACGGGCAAACCGCCGACCACGCCGGTCAGCGGCGAAGCGGCGGCGATCACAAAGAAAATCACCGACCACAGGCCAAGGCTGCCTTTCTGCAGTTGATGTTGTTGCCGGGAGTTGCGCTGTGCCATATTTCAGTCCTCTCACTGATGGATCACAGCCAGTCTAGGGAGTCGGCGGACGCCGCCGTTATCGAAATCCGGCAAACCTTTCAGTTGAGTTGACGCATCGCTTTCAGTGTCTGAGAGGGCAATTCACCGAACAGCCGTTTATAATCGACGGTAAATTGCGACAGGTGCCAGAACCCCCATTGTGAGGCGATTTCGCTGATATTGTCGCTTTCATTGCCGGTCACCAGCATCCGTTTCACGCCGTTCAGCCGCATGTGTTTCAGAAAAACCGCCGGACTCTGGCCGGTGACCGTCTCAAAACAGTTCTGCAGCGTGCGGCGCGAGGTGTGCGTCATCAGACACAGCTCATCCACCGTCAGAGGCCCGTCCCGGCTTTCCATCAGAGCCTCCTGCGCCTTAGCGACCACGCGCTGCGCCTTCTGCAGCGACGGTTTGAACCGCTGCGGCTGACCGTTGGCCACCCCGAAGAAAGAGAACGCCAGGTCCCTGACGTCGCTGCCGAACTGGCGCCGGGCCTGACGCTCCGCCAACTGAAGCGGGTGCTCAATCATGCTGTACAGCATGGCGGTCACCTGCTGGCGGATGCGCGACGCCAGCGCGTCGTGTCGCACGGACGACACAGCGTGCGGCAACTCATCAAGGATGTCTGCAATCAGCGGAAACGGGATGCTTAACACCTGCAGAGAGGAATATTCGGGCGTCTGCAGCATTAGCTCGCCGCGGTGCCAGGACCAGGTGACATCCTGCAGCGTCAGGTTTTTGCCCATCCAGCGCGTCTCGCCCGACAGGGCATTAAAGATACCTAAACAGAGCGTGTCCGCGCGCCCTTCTCCGCTCTGGAACACCGACTGCGACAGCCGTTCTTCATAAAACTGCACGCCATCCAGCCACGCTTCTTTGATATTCCCCTCAAAGCGCCCGCGGGAAATCTGGTCATAACGCAATGACCAGCCGGTAATGAGCTGACTGTGCTGAGCAAGTTCCTGAATGTGCGAGGCGCAACGAAAGCCGTTCTGATGGCCGGCATAAGAGCTGAGCTGCATAATCTGTCCTTAGCGGGAGGAAGGGTAATCACAGGCAGCAAAAAACGCGCCATAACCCTATCGAAATCCGGCAGACTTTTATCTTTCCGTTCGGCGAATGGCGGGAATTAATCGCTAAAACAGCGGCGATTTTAGCCGGAACATCGATTAGGCGGCACAACGGCGATGGCGCGCCGGCGCAGCCTGCACCGGAACGGGTGAATTGCTCGTTTTCAAGGCAATACCGGTTGTCCTGGCGTCCGGCATTCAGTGCTGACGCGCCGGCAACCGCGCCAACAGGCGTCCGGCGAACAGATTGACCAGCAACCCCGACATAATGAACAGCGCGCCCGCGATCTGCAGCGCGGACAGCCGCTCGCCCAGCAACAGGGCGGCGCTGATCAACCCGACCACCGGCACCAGCAACGCCAGCGGCGCCACGCGCCAGGTTTCATAACGCGCCAGCAGATCGCCCCAGATGGCGTAACCGAGAATGGTGGCGAGAAACGCCAGATAAAGTAAGGCGCATACCGTGGCGAACCGTATATGGATCAGGCTGGCCACGATGGCCTGCCGCCCTTCGAACAGCCATGAACAGAGCAGGAAAGGCAGGATCGGCACCAGCGCGCCCCACACCACCAACGACATCACGCCGCCGTTGCCGTTGCCGGCCAGAATCACTTTATTGCTGATGTTGCCAAACGCCCAGCACAGCGCCGCGCCCAGCGTCAGCATAAAAGCCAGCGGCGACATGCCCGCAGCCGTGGCGCCCGCCATGCCGCCTTCAGCCAGCAGCAGCATGCCCAGCGTGGCGATCAGCATGCCGGCGATATGGTGCCACCTGAGTTTTTCCGCCAGCAGGCCGGCGCCGATCAGCAGAGTAAAGAACACCTGGCACTGGATCACCAGCGAAGCCAGTCCGGCCGGCATGCCGAGTTTAATCGCGCAGAATAAGAAGCCGAACTGGCCAAAACTCATCGTCATACCGTAGGCCAGCAGCCAGCGCAGCGGAATGGCGGGTCTGGGGAAAAAAAAGATGGCGGGCAAGGCCACCAGGGTGAAGCGCAGCCCCGCCAGCAGAAACGGCGGCATATCGTGCAGGCCGACTTTGATCACCACAAAATTGATGCCCCAGACGAGCACCACACAGAGTGCAAGTAAACGATCTTTTGCCGACATTATCCTTCTCCCTCAAACGGCCACCGCGGGTATCGCCCGTATCGGCAACAATACGGCCAAAGTCTGTGAGCGGATAGACACAGATCGACGCGTTCCTGGGCATAACAGATGGCGAAATTATCGGGGGAAGAAACACCGCAGATCGGACATAACCGCGGCGCGAACTAAAGAGGCCGCCAGGCGCTAAAAAAAGTCTCGGTCCCGTCGGAGATCCATCGAAGGGTATCCACAAAAAATCGCGCAATTGCCTTAGCGGCAGGAACGCCTGTGGGAATGCTCTCAGCAAGAGTATAGATAGACCAAAACGAACAGACTCGTCACGCGCGATGACAGCAGGCAATTGAGGATGAGGCCTGGCGGCGCAACGACCCGCGATCGCCGGCCCGTCAGAAAAACCATCTGGCCGTACAGTCACCCTCTTTTTATTTGATGATGACATAGATATGTTTGAGCGGCAGCTGCGGCGTTAGCCGGATGCGCGCCCGGCAGGGACGAAGTGCCCCGCGGGCGCCTCATCGCTGAATTCCCCGTCGTGTCGCTTAAATCATCGACGCGCCGCCGGCATGAACCGGGAGGCGCGGGAAGGCTGAATGGCCGGCGCGTTAAGCGCCGCGACCCGCCACGCCGGCGGTTTCCAGCACCGCATGCAGCAGCACGTTGGCGCCGGCGGTAACCTGCTGCGGCGATGAGTATTCGATCTCATTGTGACTGATGCCGTCTTTACACGGGATAAAGATCATACCGGTCGGCGCCAGCCCGGACATATACACCGCGTCGTGTCCGGCGCCGGAGACGATATCCATACTGGAATAGCCGAGCGTATCGGCCGCGCGGCGCACCGCCTCTTTGCAGTCCGGGTGGAACGGCGCCGCCGGATACTGCGACACCTGGGTCAGCTGAATATCCAGCCCGGTTTCCGCACTCAGTTCGGCCAGGTACGTCTTCAGCGCCGCATCCATCTCGTCCACCAATTCATCGGTCAGGTTACGGAAATCAATGGAGAACTTCACGCTGCCCGGCACCACGTTACGGCTGTTGGGATGCACCTGCACCATACCGACCGTACCGCGACCGTGCGGCGCAAAGCGATCGGCAATGGCGATCACCTCCTGCATGACCCGGGTGGCGACCTGCAGCGCATCCTTACGCAGCGCCATCGGCGTCGGCCCGGCGTGCGACTCCATCCCGGTCACCACGCAGTCATACCAGCGAATTCCCAGCACCGCCTGCACCACGCCGATTTCCACGTTCTGATCTTCCAGAATCGGCCCCTGCTCGATATGCGCTTCAAAGTAGGCGCCGATCGGATGATCGCCCGGCGTCTGCGGACCGGCATAACCGATTTTCTCCAGTTCGTCCTGCACGCTTTTGCCGTCCACATCCTGCGCGGCATAGGCGTGCTCTATCGGAAAGATGCCGGCAAACACGCCGGAGCCCATCATCACCGGCACAAAACGCGAGCCTTCCTCGTTGGTCCAGAACACCATTTCCACCGGCGCGTCGGTTTCAATCTTGTTATCGTTCAGCGTGCGGATCACTTCCAGCGCGGACAGCACGCCGAAGTTGCCGTCGAACTTGCCGCCGGTCGGCTGGGTATCGATATGGCTGCCCGCCACCACCGGCGGCAGGGCGTTATTGCGTCCGGCGCGGCGCATAAATACGTTGCCGATTTTATCGATCTCAACCGACAGTCCGGCGGCTTTGCCCCAGCCCACCACCAGATCGCGTCCCTGACGATCCAAATCCGTTAAGGTCAACCGGCAGACGCCACCTTTAGGCGTGGCGCCGATCGTCGCCAGATCCATTAGCGACTGCCACAGGCGTTCGCCGTCAATACGCAGGTCGGTAATGTCAGTCTTCGTTTTGGTTGCGGATAACACTTCGCTGTTCATAACAGATTTCCTCATGGCTGGAGTAAAGTCACCTTCTTACTCGCGGTTATATCCGTCATCTTTCAGGCTGCGGGCCGGTTGACGCCGCGCGGCGTGAAATCGGGTGGGTATTGTTCGACTCAACGCGATACGGCCGTGGGCGCCAGCAGACTCTGGCGCAGGGCCACGGCGCTGAAGTCCGCGTTAAAGGCCGGCCGTTTGATATAACGGCCGGCGCCCGACTGCGCGCGCAGATCGCCATCCGCCCACACCACGACGCCCTGACTGACGGTGTAAGTCGGAATGCCGCGTACCGTACGGCCTTCAAACACGTTGAAGTCATTTTTCGAGTGGTGCGTTTTAGCCGACAGCGTCTTGCTGCCTTTGGGGTCCCAGACCACCAGATCGGCGTCGGAGCCCACCGCGACGCGGCCTTTACGCGGGTAGATATTAAACAGGCGCGCGGTATTGGCGGAGGTAATCGCGACGAATTCGCTCGGCGTCAGGCGCCCGCTGTTCACCCCTGCGTCCCAGATAACCGCCAGACGTTCTTCCACGCCGCCGCAGCCGTTAGGGATTTTGGTGAAATTGTCGAGACCCGCGCCCTTCTGGCTGGCGCAGAAAGTACAGTGGTCGGTCGCGGTGGTGTGCAACTGGCCGGACTGCAGCCCGCGCCATAGCGCTTCCTGGTGCGCCTTCGCGCGGAACGGCGGGCTCATGACGTGCGCCGCGGCCTTCGCGGCGTCCGTATCGCGATACACGCTATCGTCGACGACCAGGTGGCCGGCCAACACTTCGCCGTACACCCGTTGGCCGCGCGCCCTGGCGCGGGCGATGGCGTCGGCCGATTCCTGGCAGGAGACGTGCACCACATAAATCGGCACGCCCAATACGTTGGCGATCGAGATGGCGCGGCTCGCCGCTTCGCCTTCCACTTCCGGCGGACGCGACAGCGGGTGCCCTTCCGGTCCGGAGATGCCGCGTTTCAGCATCTCCTGCTGCAGCAGATATACCATCTCGCCGTTTTCCGCGTGGACGGTCGGCATCGCGCCCAGCTCCAGCGCGCGACGAAAGCTGTTCATCAGCGTTTCGTCATCGCACATGATGGCGTTTTTGTAGGCCATAAAGTGCTTGAAGCTGTTGACGCCCTCTTCCCGCACCAGCGTGCCCATATCCCGATGCACGCTTTCGTCCCACCAGGTAATGGCGACGTGGAAACTGTAGTCGGAGGCCGCTTTTTCCGCCCAGCCGCGCCAGTCGCGGTAGGCCTCCATCAGCGGTTGCTGCGGATTGGGGATGACGAAATCAATAATGGTGGTGGTACCGCCGGCCAGCCCCGCGGCCGTGCCGCTGTAGAAGTCATCGACCGTGACCGTCCCCATAAAAGGGAAGTTCATGTGGGTATGCGGATCGATACCGCCCGGCATTACATACTGCCCGCCCGCATCGATCACCTCCGTACCGGCGGGCGCCTCGCGGGCGGCGTCTTCGCCGACGGCCACGATAATGCCGTCGGCGCACAGGACATCGGCGCGAAACGCCCGATCGGCGTTAACCACCGTACCGCCTTTAATTAACAGGTTACGACTCATCATTTTCCCCTCATTTTGCTGGTAATGACCGCCGGGCGGCCCGCCATGAATTAGCCGGAAACGCTCAGACCGTGGTCGCCATCGGGTTATTCGGGTGCGTGGTCCAGTTGGCGTATTCGCCGCTCGCCACCTTGCCAGTGCGCCGATCCACTTCGCCCGGCTGCAGGCTGCGCATGGAAATGCAGTTTTCCACCGGACAGATGGAAACGCACAGGTTGCAGCCCACGCAGTCTTCTTCTTTTACCTCAAAATGGCGCTCGCCCTCTTTCATACTGGTGATCGCCTGATGCGAGGTATCCTCGCAGGCCAGGTGGCAGCGTCCGCACTTAATGCACAGATCCTGATCGATGACCGCTTTATCAATGTGATTGAGATTAAGGTAGCGCCAGTCGCTGACCGTGCCGACGGCGCGGCCGCGGAAATCGTCCAGCGTGCGGTAACCCTGCTCATCCATAAAGTTGGACAGGCCGCTTACCATGTCGCGCACAATCTGAAAACCGTGCACCATCACCGCGGTGCAAACCTGTACCGTACCGCAGCCCAGCGAAATGAACTCCGCGGCGTCGCGCCAGGTGGAAATACCGCCGATGCCGGAGATGGGCATAGCGCGCGTCGGTTCGTCGCGGGCGATTTCCGCCACCATATTCAGAGCAATGGGCTTAACGGCCGGACCGCAGTAACCGCCGTGCGATCCCTTGCCGTCGGTATTGGGATGCATCGTCATCCGTTCCAGATCGACGCCCATGATGGAGTTAATGGTATTAATCAGCGATACCGCATCCGCGCCGCCTTGCAGTGCGGCGCGCGCCGGATAGCGGATGTCGTTGACGTTCGGCGTCAGCTTGACGATCACCGGCAGGCTGCAATACTGCTTGCACCAGCGCGTCACCATTTCGATATATTCCGGCACCTGACCGACCGCCGCGCCCATGCCGCGCTCGCTCATACCGTGCGGGCAGCCGAAATTCAGCTCGATGCCGTCCGCCCCGGTCTGCTCGACCAGCGGCAGAATACTCTTCCAGGCGTCCTCCTCGCAGGGCACCATGATGGAGACCACCACCGCCCGATCGGGCCAGTTGCGCTTCACGCGCGCGATCTCTTCCAGGTTGATATCCAGAGAACGGTCGGTGATCAGCTCGATATTATTGAGGCCGATGATGCGGCGATCGGTGGTGCGCAGCGTGCTGTAACGCGGACCGTTGACGTTGACCACGTGCGGATCCTGCCCCAGCGTTTTCCACACCACCCCGCCCCAGCCGGCTTCGAACGCCCGCACCACGTTGTATTCTTTATCCGTCGGCGGCGCAGAAGCCAGCCAGAAAGGATTCGGGCTTTTAATGCCCAAAAAATTACTGCTGAGATCAGCCATGTAAATACTCCTGCTCGCTCATTGAAGGTTTACCGTTCGCCGACCGGCCGGCGCCGGGGCGCAGCAGCGCATCGATCGATTTCGCCGCCGCCTTGCCCTGACGCACCGCGTCCACCGTCAGATCCAGACCGTCGGCGCAGCAGTCGCCGCCCGCCCAGACGCCGGCCAGCGAAGTGCGGCCCTGCTCATCGGTGACGATGCGGCCGCCCTTCAGCGCGACCGACTCGCCGGTCAGGCTGGCGTCGTAGGTCTGGCCGATCGCCTTCAGCACCATATCGGCCGGCAGGGTAAAGGTTTCGCCGCTGGCCGCCAGCGAACCCGCCTGCGGCTGCATGACCGCAAAAGTGACCGACGTGACCCGACCGTCTGCGCCGTGAATAGCCTGCGGCGCCGCCCAGTGACGGATCGTGACGCCGTTGGATTTGGCCCACTCCTGCTCATGAGGCGAGGCTTTCATCGCTTCCGCGCCGCGGCGATACACCATCGCAACTTCGCGAGCGCCCAGCTTTTTCGCCTGTACCGCCGCATCGACGGCCGTCATGCCGCCGCCGATCACCACCACGCTGCGACCGATGGCCACCTCGCGCGGATGCGACGCCTGACGCAGTTCGGCAATGAAATCGACCGCTTCGCGCACCCCCGCCAGCGGCGGTTCGTCGATGCCCAGCGCATTGACGCCGCCCAGCCCCATGCCGAGGAACAGCGCGTCATAGTCGGCGCGCAGCGTATCCAGCGCGATATCGCGCCCCAGCCGCTGATTCAGCCGCAGTTCAATACCGCCGATCGACAGCAACCAGGCGATTTCGCGCTGAGCGAAGTCGTCGGTGGTTTTGTAGCTCGCCAGCCCGTATTCGTTCAGGCCGCCCGGCTTCTCTTGCGCGTCGAACACCACCACGCGATGTCCCTGGCGCGCAAGATAATGCGCCACGGTTAAACCCGCCGGGCCGGCGCCGACCACCGCCACTTTTTTGCCGGTGGGCATGGCGCGGTTAAATAACGGCTGACCCGGGCTGGAAAGATAGGCGTCCGTGGCATAACGCTGCAGCAGGCCGATCTGCACCGGCTTGCCGTCCTGCTGATTGCGCACGCAGGACTGTTCGCACAGGGTTTCGGTGGGACAAACGCGCGCGCACATGCCGCCCAGCACGTTTTCGCTCAGAATAGCCTCGGCCGCCCCGCGCACGTTGTCCTGCGCGATACGGTGAATAAAGCTCGGCACATCAATATCCGCCGGACAGGAGCGGGTGCAGGGCGCGTCGTAGCAGTAGTAGCAACGCTCCGCCTCAATTACCGCCTGAACCTTGCTCAACGGCGGGGCGCTGTCGCTGAAATGACTGTCGTATACCGCGTCGCTCAGCCGCGCGGACTGAATGCCCGGCGTATCGATACCAACCGGTAATTCGCTTTTCATGCGGCATACTCCTTCATCTGGTCAACATCAGGGTCTCGAGGGCAAAGCACCAACGGCCTGCCTGTAACGCCTTGCTTTCGATGGCTCATAGTGGTTCTCCCGCTAACGTCGGATAAGGAAAGGACGGTGGCGCCACGCCTTGCAAAAATCCTGACCAAATAGTTAAGTTTCCTGACTAACCATGCGATTTATGTGCCATTTTTTAAAAAACGACAATACTCATAAAAAACAAGATGTTACCCAAACTGGATTTTTCACGTTTACGGATGTTATGTCTCTTTTCGGTGCACATTGCCCCACGATTGACGACAATGCCGCCCAATTCCGGATTCACAGCCGCGACGGGAAGAACAAAATGAGGGAGAAACAGGCGGAAGATCAGCGGGGGTTAACGGCTCAGGCGGCCTCCAGCCCGCAAATTCGGAAAACGCTGTTCAGCACATGATCGATCGCGCGCTGCCGCGCTGCCGGCGCATTGGCTTCGTCGCCCAGCACCGCGGCGATCTGGATATCGAAATCGGCGTAGGTTTGCGTCATCGCCCAGATCGAGAAAAAGAAATGTTTGCTGTCCACCGGCCGCAGCAGCCCCTGCGCAATCCAGCCGTCCACCACCGCCGCTTTACTGGCCACCAGATCGTGCAGATGCGTCTTCAGCAATTCATGCACCATTGGCGCGCCCTGCAGAATTTCGTTGGCGAACAGCTTTGAAGCATACGGCCGTTCAAAGGTCAGCCGCATTTTTTGCCGCACGTATTGGTCAATCGCCGCACGCGGATCGGCCTGTGGATAAAAGTGTTCCAGCGGCGCCAGCCAGTCGCGCAGAATATCGTCCAGCACCCGTAAATACAGATTCTGTTTGTTGCCGAAGTAATAATGCAGGTTGGGCTTCGGCAGATTCGCCTCTTCGGCGATCAACGCCATGGTGGTGCCTTTAAAACCAAAGCGCGCGAAAACGCGCTCCGCCGCCAGCAGAATATTCGCCTCGTTATCGAGCCGGATACGGCCTTTGGCCGGCTCATCGACTAATGTATTCGCCAACATTTTTTCTCCTTCCTCCGTTTTGCTTCGCCCGCCGGCCGGACCTTGCCCGGCGCGGCCGCTTCACGGCGGGCCGCCGCGCCTCGCTTTTTCTCATCATCTCCGCCGCTGCCCGCCGATAAGGCGGGAAAGACGGACGCGAACGGCGCGGACGACCGTCGATTATCCGGCGTTACCTGGCGGCCGCTTCCCAGACCACGTGGGTCATCGCGGCCTCGCCCGGATCTTTCTTGATGACCGAGGCCCCGCCGCCGCTCAGCAAGACGTCCACCGTACGGCGGTAAGCGGCGGGATCCAGATAACCGATTTTCGGCGTGTTGGCGTTAGTGATCAGTTTGGCGACGTTTTCCATCTGCCGCTGCTGCACTTCTACCGTCGCGGAGCCGGACGAATCCTCATTCACCACGATTTCCGCGGCTTCGGCCGGGTTGTTCACCGCCTCGTTCCAGCCTCTATAGGTCGCCTTCAGGAATTTCGCCATTTTGGCGACGAAAGCCGGATCTTTCAGGCTGGAATCCAGCACGTACAGCCCGTCTTCCAGCGTGGAAACGCCCTGGTCCTCATACGGGAACGAAATCAAATCGTCCGCCTTCATGCCGGCGTCGATCAGCTGCCAGTACTCGTTATAGTTCATGGTGGAAATGCAGGCGGCCTGATTCTGCAGCAGCGGGTCGACGTTAAAGCCCTGTTTCAGCACTTTGATGTCCGTATCAGGCTTATAGCCCAGTTTATGCATCCAGTTAAAGAACGGATACTCATTGCCGCCAAACCAGACGCCCAGCGTTTTACCTTTTAAATCCGCCGGCGTTTTAATCCCGGTCGATTTACGGCAGGTCAGCATCATGCCCGAGCGGTCAAAGATCTGCGCGATGTTCACCAGCGCCACCCCGGACTCGCGCGCCGCCAGCGCATCCGGCATCCAGTTCACGATCACGTCCGCCGATTTGCCGGCGATCACCTGTACCGGAGAGATATCGGTCCCGCCTGGTTTAATAGTGACATCCAGCCCGGCCTCCTTGTAATAGCCTTTTGCCTGCGCCACGTAGTAGCCCGCGAACTGCGCCTGAGGCAACCATTTAAGCTGCAGAGTGACTTTTTCTGCGGCATACGCGCCGGCGGTCAGCGACAGGGCCAGCGTCGTGGCGGCCGCGATCAGGCATTTGCGAAAAGCGGAACGATTTCTCATCTGAGTATCCTCGGGTTTTTAAAGTGGAACACACAACGACGTTTATCAGTGACGGATGATCTCTTTACCCGTTCAGGCCGCGGGCGGCCCGCAACAGAGCGGTTCTTGTTACCCAACAGACTATGACGCCCCGCGCACAGAGGGATGCCAGAAGTTAACCTTTCTTTCCAGCCGCACCAGCAGCGCATAGCACAGCGACCCGACCACCGAGGCGACCACAATCGCCGCCCACACGATAGACATATGCATGCGCGCCGCCTCGGTGGAAATACGAAAGCCCAGTCCGGCCGTCGGTGAGCCGAAATACTCGGCAACGATCGCGCTAATCAGCGCCAGCGCGGCGTTAACCTTCAGCGCGCCGAAGATAAAGGGCAGCGCCGCGGGTATGCGCAGCACCCACAGCGTCTTGCGCGGCGTGGCGGCATAGCAATACATCAGCTCGCGCTCCAGTTTGCCGCTGGCCTGCAGTCCCGCCAGAGTGCTGACCAGCGCGGGAAAGAAGGTCACCAGTACAATCACCGCCGCCTTCGAAGGCCAGTCAAAACCAAACCACATCACCGCGATCGGCGCGACGCCCACCAGCGGGATCGTACTGGTCAGGTTGGCCAGCGGCAGCAGACCGCGCTGCAGGAACGGCATGCGATCGATCAGAATGCCCACCGCGATCCCCATGCCGCTGCCCAGCAGATAACCCACCAGCACCGACTTCAGCACCGTCTGCACGAAGTCGCCGGTCAACAGCCCGGCGTTGTCATACAGCGCACGCACAATATCGAGCGGCGCCGGCAGCAGCACCTGCGGCACCGCGAACACCGTCACCAGCAGTTGCCAGAAATACAGCACCCAGAGACCGAACAGCGTCGCCACGGCGCCGTCGGGCAACCGCCTGGCGCGGCTATTCGCCAGACGCTGCACGCTATGGCAGGCCAGCAGCGCCAGCGCCATCAGCGCCAGCCAGTACAGGGCGTTCGCCTGCGCCATCGTTTCGCCGCGCATCAGCAGTCCGGCGCTCGCCGCCACCGGCAGCATCAACAGGCCCAGATACCAAAGCGACAGACAGGGATACAAGGCCATCAGCAACGCGCACAGCAACAACGCGTCGAGGATTAGAATCGGTACGCCGCCCCTGCCGGCGTCGGGAATCAGTTGCGCAAACCCCATCAATACCAGGATCAACGCCACCAGCAGGCCCAGACGGCCCGGAACATATTTACGCATCAGCGTGCCCCCTTACGACGTGTCATGAGCGCGTATTCAGTCAGGCTGACCAGCGCGGTCAACAACAGGCCGAGCAAAGACGCCATCACTAACGCCGACCAGATCTGAATGGTATTGCCGTAGTAGGAGCCGGTCAGCAGACGGGCGCCCAGCCCCGCCTGCGCCCCGGTCGGCAACTCCGCCACCATGGTGCCCACCAGCCCGCTGGCGATTGCCACGCGGAAGGCCGGGAAAAGATAAGGCAGCGCGGAAGGCAGCCTGACCATCCAGAAGGTATCGATGCGGGTGGCGGCATAGGTATGAATGAGCTCCATCTCCAGCCTCGGCGGCGAACGCAGCCCCTGCACGGTAGCGATCGTCACCGGGAAAAAGCACAGGTACATCGCGATAGTGGCCTTCGGCAGCATGCCGGTGATACCGAGACTGCCGAGAATAATCAGCACGATCGGCGCAATCGCCAGCACCGGCACCGTTTGCGACGCCACGATCCACGGCAGCAGCGCCTTATCCAGCGTGCGTGAATGCACGATGCAGATCGCCAGCAGCAGACCGAGCGCCACCCCCATGGCGAAGCCGGTCAGCGCCGCGCTGGCCGTCACCCAGGTATGCAGCAATAAATTGCGCGGCGAGGTCAGCGGCCATTTGCTCAGACTGGTCCAGATATCCGCCGCGATCTGATGCGGCAGCGGCAATATCGGCCGCGACATATTCATCGTGGCGCCGACCAGATCGCGCCAGCCCCAGGCGCCGCCCGGCGCGAGGGTGCGATCAATCGCCCCCGGCGCATTCAGGCCGATGGCCAGCAGATACCAGAACAGGATCGCCACCGCCATCACCACCGCGATCGGCAGAGCCCGGTAGCGTAAAGAGTTAATGTTCATGATGCCCCTCGACCAGCGCTTCCCGCACTTCCTGGGCCAGGCGAATAAATTCGGGGGAATCACGCAGCGACAGGTCCCGCTCCGCCGGCAGCGGGGAATCGATGACTTTGACGATGCGGCCGGGCCGCGGCGACATAATGACGATCCGGGTGGACAAGTAGACCGCCTCGGAAATGGAATGCGTGACAAACACCATGGTGCGCTGTTCGTTGTACCACAGCTGCTGCAGTTGCTGGTTCAGGTTGTCGCGCGTCAGTTCATCCAGCGCGCCGAACGGTTCGTCCATCATCAGTATTTTGGGTTCGAAACCCAGCGCGCGAGCGATCGATGCACGCTGCTGCATACCGCCGGACAGCTGCCACGGGTATTTTTTTTCGAAGCCGCTCAGACCGACGCGCGCCAGTTGCTCGCGGGCGATCTCTTCGCAGCGCCCCGGCATTTTGCCCTGAATCTGCAGCGGCAGCATGACGTTGGCCAGCACGGTACGCCACGGCAGCAGCACCGGCGCCTGAAACACGTAGCCGTAGGCGCGCGCCTGACGCGCTTCCGAGGGCGTCATCTCATTGACCTGCACCTCGCCCGAGGTGATGGGCTCCAGATCGGCAATCACCCTCAACAGCGTGGTTTTGCCGCAGCCGGAAGGACCAATGAAAGAAACGAACTCCCCCTGACGAATGGTCAGATTAATATCCTTCAGCGCGTGAACCGGCCGATCGGCGGCGGGATAGACGACGTTAGCATCGCGCACAACGATTGCCGGTCTGGCCATTGTCTCTGTCGTCGTTGCGAGGGATGGTTTATCTGCATACATTAGTTGGCTCATAACGGTATCCATCCTGACAATTTCTGACTATCTGGTTAGGTTTCTGTTTAACCAGATGCCAATTCCATGCCAACGTTTTCGTTAACCACCAACCCTACGCTTCACATGGATATTGAGTCCTGCAGCGAGCGGAAAAAGAGCGCAGGTGGTGCAAACCGGCGGGCATTTGCTTCTATCTGGAGCAATGTCATAGCGAAAACCTATGTCCGGCGGACGTCGCGCAGCCGACGCGCTAATAATAGAGAAACATCACACCGCCACGACGTTCTCCTCCGGCCGCCTGCAAATAAGATGCAGATTACCGCGCGCCACCCACCGCTTGTCCCATGCATTCTGCGTAACTGGCCCTGTCAGGGATCTTTTTCACTCCGTAAAGTGGGAAAACCGGGCGGGCGTCATCCTGCCAGCACGACTTTTCAATACCGTTTTATCAAATTTAAGCGAGGCGTTTTCAATGCAAAATATTGTGTTTATCACCGGGGCGACTTCCGGCTTTGGTCATGCAGCAGCGCACCATTTTGCAGCCCAGGGCTGGTCGCTGGTTCTCACCGGCCGCCGGGAAGAACGGCTGAAAGCCCTGTCGGACGAGCTGTCGGCCAAAGTGCCGGTTCACTATGCCGCGCTGGACGTACGCGATGCCGACGCCGTAAAACAAGTGGTCGCCGCGCTGCCGGAAGCGTTCCGGGCGGTAAAAACGCTGGTGAATAACGCCGGCCTGGCCCTGTCGCCGTACCCGGCGCAGAAGGTCGAACTGGAAGACTGGCACACGATGATCGACACCAACGTCACCGGACTGGTTAACGTGACGCACGCGCTGCTGCCGACGCTGATCGCCACCGGCAAAGGCGCCAGTATCATCAATATCGGTTCGATCGCCGGCCAGTGGCCCTACCCCGGCAGCCACGTTTACGGCGCCTCAAAAGCCTTTGTAAAACAGTTCAGCTATAACCTGCGCTGCGACCTGCAGGGCACCGGCGTCCGGGTGACCGATCTGGCGCCGGGCATCGCCGAAACAGAATTTACGCTGGTGAGAACCAAAGGCGACCAGGCCGCATCGGATAAACTGTACCAGGGCACCACGCCGTTGAGCGCTGAAGATATCGCCGAGCAGATCTACGTTGTCGCGACGCTGCCCGACCATATGAACATCAACCGCATCGAAATCATGCCGGTACGCCAGGCGTGGTCGGCTTTCGCCATCGATCGCGACTAACGCGCCGCAAGCCGCTGAATGGTCACTGCGCCAGTGGCCGTTCAGATTTCCATCCCCTTCTGCATCGCATCATTCCCTTGCCGGCTCGAAAACCTGTTCCGTGTTCGTCATCGCCTCCCGCATGCGAATCGGGACGCGCCGGCAAGATATGCCGCCAGCTCATCGCCGTCGCGGGCGCCCGGGAACCCCATCGAAAAAACGCCGGCAAACGGACGCCGACGGTGAATTCCTGTCCGCCCGGGTTTTTGCTACATTAACGGGCGATTGCCGCCCCCCGGCGCGCGCTGTCCGCTGCGGACCGGCACAAATGCCGCAGCGTGCGCCGGCGGAGAGCGACAAAAAACGGATCTGGCGCATAAACAACACTGGAGCAGCAATGGAAAGTGAAGAGATGGCCGAGATGCAGAAAAAACTGCGGGGCACCGCCAGCATGAAGCGCTGGTTTTTTATTGGCGGCGCCGCAGCGGCCCTGTCAGGACTGCTGGATTACGCCACCTCCCCTTCGGGCGAGCCGTACCTGTTTTTTCAGATCCTGCTGGCCGTCGGGTGTATTGGATACGGCGTATTCCTGTCGTCGCGGATCGCGAAAATGAAAGCGGAACTGGCGCGGAGGCACGACGCAGACGCATAAGGGCGCGCCCCGCGGATGGCGGATGGCCGCCTGCGGAATGATGACCGGTCGCCGTCATACGCGGTTTTACAAAAATGGGCGGTATGCCATTAGCGAAAGAAATGCATTTATTGATCCACCTTTGTATAAACCAGGCCAGCGTGGCCTTATTTATTCGGCAGCGTTGGGGTGATTCAGGACACGCGTCGGGAAAAATGGACAAAACGCGGCTGCCCAGAGAAGGGCCGAATAATTGGCCGCCGGCGGCGCGCTTGTATGCTGAACGTGTGGCGGCCACGCCTGATTACTTTATTAATATAATACTATTATTAAATAAATAACTCGTTTATTCAGCCTTGATTTATTTTAATTAAAAAATGTCGTTTTAAGTTATTTATAATCTACTTGTCGCTTGGTTCACAATTCTTTAATCCATTTATTAAAAATGGTTATCTTTCACTTTCCCTCGTGTTACCTTGTCCGCAACAATAAAATCATCTCTGTTTTACTTTAACCATTTCTTCTGTTGCTAAATAAACAGGCCAAATATATTTCAAAAATCGGCAATGCGGCAAACAATTCCGGCGCACGGAGTAAAGTCATCGGAAATAAGCACGCAGAGTCGACATAAATGAAAATAAAAGGTTTATAGCCTACATAATTTGAGTTGCCGTTGTTGATTTAACCAACGGAATGCATTGGCCTTTTACGGTCGAGGCTCAGGGACGGGGTGGATAGAGAAAACCGCCGACGCACCTGCGACTTGAAATATAACGGGTATAGGGAATAACAACCGGTAAACGGTTTCAGTTCCACATTATTTAGCCCGGGAGTCCTCTGTACAATACTGAACATAGCAGGGTGAATAATGAAAAAATCAGATCGAATTCAGGCGAACGAAGCAGACTTCACCGCCAGCGTGCCGTTTAACGCGATGTTAAATTTTTCCAAAACCAGCATAGGCTCAGTGCCCATTTTGCTGTTCTTTACCATTGCCGCCATCGTCGGTATTTCCGCGCTGTCCGGCTATTTGCCGCGAAATATGATTGGCGGTTTCGCCATTATCATGACCCTCGGCTTTTTACTGGCGCATATCGGGCGCAAAATCCCGGTCTTTTGCGATATTGGCGGGCCGGCGATCCTGTGCCTGATGGTGCCGTCAATTTTGGTTTACTTTGACGTATTCAATACCAATACCATGGACACGGTCCATCTGCTGATGAAGGAAGCGAACTTCCTTTATTTCGTCATCGCCAGTCTGGTGGTCGGCAGTATATTAGGGATGAACCGTATCATTCTGATTCAGGGAATGGTGCGCATGTTCATTCCGCTGGTGATCGGCACGGTGACCGCCGTCGCCACGGGGTTACTGGTCGGTAAATTATTTGGTTACAGCCTCTACCATACGTTCTTTTTTATTATCGTGCCGATTATCGGCGGCGGCATCGGTGAAGGCATACTGCCGCTGTCGCTGGCGTATTCATCTCTTCTGGGGCAAAGTCCCGATGTTTATGTCGCTCAGCTGGCGCCTGCCGCCGTGGTCGGCAATATCTTCGCCATTATCTGCGCCGGTATCCTGGCGCGTCTCGGCCTGCGCCGCAAAGATCTGAACGGTGAAGGCCGGTTAGTACGCAGCGACGAAGACAACGCCATATTCTCCATTAACGAGGCGCCGAAGCCGGTTGATTTCCATCTGATGGGCGGCGGCTTGCTGATGATTTGCGCCTTCTTCATTGTCGGCGGTCTGTTTGAAAAGCTGGTGCATATCCCTGGTCCGGTCCTGATGATCCTGATCGCGGTGCTGTGTAAATACAGTAAAGTGATCCCCTCCTCAATGGAAACCGGCGCGCACAGCTTCTATAAATTCGTCTCCAGTTCGCTGGTCTGGCCGCTGATGATCGGTCTTGGCATGTTGTACGTACCGCTGGAAAGCGTGGTCGCCGTCTTTACCCCCGGCTACGTGGTGGTATGCGGTTCGGTGGTCATCTCCATGGCGCTGATCAGTTTCTTTATCGCTCCCTACCTGAATATGTATCCGATCGAAGCTTCCATCGTCACCAGTTGCCATAGCGGACTGGGCGGCACCGGCGACGTGGCGATTCTTTCCGCCTCTAACCGCATGTCGTTAATGCCCTTCGCCCAGATAGCCACCCGCATCGGCGGCGCCTCGACCGTTATTGGCGCCACGCTGCTGATGGGCTGGCTGATGTAACCCCCCCGCGCGCGTGGTTAAACAGCAAACCGGCCGTTTTTTACTGGCCGGTTTGCTTATTTTATTGATATGACAGTGCCCCGCGCCCCTCGTTTCTGGTTATATTATCGGGATGGCTTTCGCCGGAGGCGTTGATTCGCCGTCGATCAGCTTTAGTCACCATCGGAAAGAGAAAGTAATCAGCGGCGACACCCGTGGACCTGGGGATTGCCGGTATTAACCAGACAGAGCATTGCCCACGCGTACTGGCTCCGCTGCCCGGCAGGTTCGGGGCGCAGCCAGTCGGCAACCAGACAAACACGCCGGCAAAGGCGGTGTATTGTGTAAAGGGAAGCCAGCGCCGCTGCAAACGGAAAGACGACGGATATCGTCAGGCGGAACGCGTTCCTTTCCCATGTAAAGATTTCTGAATGTTAACCGGAGACAACACGTTATGTATCAGTATGCCCTGGTGGGCGACGTTGGCGGAACCAATGCGCGTCTTGCGCTGTGCGCACTAGACAGCGGGGAGATCTCCTGCAACAAAAACTATGCGGTATCTGAGTATGATAGCCTCGAAACGGTAATCCGCCTTTTTCTGGCGGAGCACCCGACCTTCACCATCCGGCAAGGCTGCATCGCCATCGCCTGCCCGATAACCGGCGACTGGGTCGCGATGACCAACCACAGTTGGGCCTTTTCCATCGCGGAAACGCGGAAAAATCTCGATTTTGAGCGCCTGGATATCATCAATGACTTTACCGCCGTCAGCATGGCGATCCCGGCGCTTACCCCGCATGATGTGCTGCAGTTCGGCGGCGGGCAGGCCGTGGCGGGCAAGCCGGTAGCGGTTTACGGCGCCGGCACCGGACTGGGCGTGGCGCACGTGGTGCAGGTGAACGGGCAGTGGATCAGCCTGCCGGGCGAAGGCGGTCACGTGGATTTCGCGCCGAACAGCGAAGAAGAAGTGGCGATTCTGCAGATACTGCGCGCGGAATTCGGCCACATTTCGGCGGAGCGCATCCTGTCTGGCTCGGGTCTGGTCAATCTGTATCGAGCGATTGTGCAGGCCGACAGCCGGACGCCGGAAGCGCTGTCGCCAAAAGAAATTTCGACCCGAGCGCTGGAAAACAGCTGCGTGGACTGCCGCCGGGCGCTCTCCCTGTTCTGCGTGCTGCTCGGCCGGTTCGGCGGCAACCTGGCGCTGACCATGGGGACATTCGGCGGCGTTTATATCGCCGGCGGGATTGTGCCGCGCTTCCTGGATTTCTTCCTCAACTCCGGCTTCCGCGCCGCTTTTGAGGATAAAGGGAGGTTCAAGGATTATCTGGCCGCCATTCCGGTTTACATGATCACACATCCCCACCCCGGCCTGCTGGGCGCGGGCGCCTGGCTGCGCCAGGCCAGCGGCTACCAACTGTAATCCGCCGCGCGATAAACCGTCAGGACCGGGCCGCCGGTCCTGACGTTATGCGGCCGCGCAGCCCGCCGGGTTCAGCCAGAAAGTCCGCATAAACCGCCAGTTCCCCCTCCAGCCGCCGTCGCTTACTCGCAGTACTGACGCAGCGCGTCCTGTTTTTCCGGCAGCAGCCGGTAGAGATACACCGGACGGCCGGTCGCGCCGTAGAGAATATTGGTCGACAGAATTCCGGTATCCGCCAGGTAGATCAGATACTTACGGCAAGACACGCGGGAAATGCCAATGGCGTTAGCCAGCATCTCGGTAGAAAACTCGGCGCCCTGGTTGCCTTCGATCCATTCGCACACCGTGCGCAACGTCAGGCTGGTCAACCCTTTAGGCAACTTCTTACGCTCATTGGGCGACGAATCGCTGGTGCGCCGAATCAGGTTATCGATATCGACCTGGGCGACGAACTCGCGGTGCTTTAACAGCCCCGACTCTTCACGCCAGGCGAGCAGCGCCTGCTCAAAGCGGGAAAACTGAAAGGGTTTGATCAGATAATCCACCACGCCATAATTCAGCGCTTTCTTAATGGTATGCACATCGCTGGCGGAGGAGATGATGATCACATCGGTATGCGTGCTGCATTCGCGGATGGCCGGCAATAAATCCAGCCCGTTATCCTGCTGCATGTACACATCCAGCAGGACCAAATCAATCTCCGAATCCGGCTGCATCAGCAGATTTTTCGCCTGCTGCAGCGTCGGCACCGTCGCATAGCACGAAAAACCGGAAACCTGATTCAGATAACATTTGTTTAATTCCGCAACCATGGCGTCGTCGTCAACAATCAATACATTAATCATGGTTATACCGCCTTGCCTTGATAAGGAATGTTCACGAAAAACTGAGTATAAACATCAGGTTCCGATTCAAAATCTATCGTTCCGCCAATTTTTTCCAGACTCTGCCGGGTCAGGTAGAGGCCGATACCGCGTCCGCTGCCTTTAGTGGAAAAGCCCTGCTGGTAAATCCGCGCCTGGTTTTCAGGCGTAATGCCCGGTCCGTCGTCGCTTACAATACAGTGCAACCGCCCCTGCTGGTGGTGAAAACTGACGCTGATTTCCCGGTTTTCCAGCCCGGACAGCGCATCCATGGCGTTCTCTATCAGGTTGCCCAGCACGGTAATCAGCTCGTTGGTGGTCTCCATGTCTTCCGATTCCGGCAGCAGGCTGTCTTCCGTGATCGACAGCGTAATGCCCAAATCGTGAGCGCGGTTGATTTTACCCAGCAGGAAACCGGCGATCACCGGCGATTTTACCTTACGGATAATCGAACCGATCTCAGACTGATAATTACTGGCCGTCTTCAGAATGTACTCTTCCAGCTGGGGATAATATTTCAGGTGCAGCATGCCCAGAATCACATGCAGTTTATTCATGAATTCATGCGACTGCGCGCGCAGCGCATCCGCATAGTAGGACATGCCGCTCAGCCGCTCCAGCAGTTGGCTGACTTCGGTTTTATCGCGGAACGTGGCGATCGCGCCGATGATATCCCCCTTCACCACCACGGGAACCGTATTGGTCAGTAAGAGATTACCATTAAAATTAATTTCTTCATCACGCCGTGCGATGCCGGTTTCCAGCACCTGGCGCAGATGCAGCTCCTCCAGCCAGCGCCGGCTGACGTTTTCAGCCGGCGGCTTTTCAGGCGCCGCGCTCTGCCTGAACAGCCGTTTCGCCTCATCGTTAATGATAGTAATACGCGAGGCGGTATCGACAGCGATCACCCCTTCCTTGATCGACTTCAGCATCGCATTGCGCTGCTCAAACAGATTGGAAATTTCAAACGGCTCAAAGCCCAACATAATGCGTTTGAGCGCCTTAACCAAAAACCAGGTGCCGAGCGAACCGACCAGCGCGCCGGCCAGAATCGTCCAGGGGATCATCCAGCGGTTCTCGTTAATCACCTTTTGCACGCTGGTCAGCGCGATGCCCAGCGCCACCACGCCAATCTGCTTATTGTCGTTGTTAAACACCGGCGTAAACACCCGCAGCGCCGGATCCAGCGTACCGCGATTGATGGCGGTATTCTCCAGCCCCAACAGCGCCGGATAGATATCGCGGCCGGCAAAATAGCCGCCTATCCGCTCGCGCTCCGGGTGGGTATGACGGATACCGTTCATATCCGTCACCGTGACAAACAACAGTTGGTTGCGCATGCGGATACGTTCGGCGGACAGTTGAATCAATTCCGGATTCCCCAATCCGTTCAGGTCATCGATCACCACCGGGGAGGCGGCGAAGGTACGGGCGATGGCAAACGCTTTCTCGCGCAAATGATCTTCCGACAGCTGATTAATACGGAAAAACAGCAGGGCGTAAACTACCATCAACACCGCGCCGATCACCGCGGACACCATGAGGATCACTGAGGTCCCCAGTTTTAACGGTGTCTTTTTTTTAATCATATTGTTCTCCGGATAAACCATTACCTTAAGTCACTATTTTATACGGTTTGGCATGTTTTATCGTGACGGATGTTCCCCCTTACGCCCGTCGGCCGGCGACAGGGGGAAACAGGTAAAGCAACGGCGGGAGATTGACGACGGGTTCGATAGCGCCGGCGTTACCAGAAGCCCAACACTTTCCACCACATACCGCCGATGCCCAACCATATCGGAATCACCACCAGACTAATCAGAAAACCGATTTTCCACCACGTGGCCAGCGGCACATAGCCGCAGCCAAACAGGATCGGGGCCGGACCGCTGGAATAATGGGTGGTCGACATAAACAGGTTGCTGAACATGCCGAACACCAGCACGGTCAACATCGGCGGCGCGCCGGCCGCCAGCGCGATGGAAACAAAAATGGCATACATGGCGCTGATATGCGCGATAGCGCTCGCCATCAAATAGTGACTGTAGTAATACACCAGCAGCAGCAGGCCCAGCATCGGCACCCAGTTCATTCCGCTCACCGCATCGCCGGCCAACCCGCCCAGCCAGGCGATCAGCCCCAGCTTATTCAGTTGACCGGCCAGCGTCATCAGCACCGCGAACCAGACCACCGTATGCCAGGCTTCTTTTTCGCCCACCACGTCATCCCAGCTCAACGCCCGACTCAGCAGCAGTACGCTTAATCCGGCCAACGCGGTCAGCGTGGCGTCGATATTGAGCGTTGACCCCAGCACCCAGAAAATGACCAGCCCGAGGAACACGCCCAGCACCACCCATTCATCGCGGCTCATGCGGCCCATCTCCTGCAGACGCTGTACGGCGATAGCGCGCATCTCCGTGGTTTTCTTCAGCTCCGGCGGATAGAACCGATAGATCAGATAGGGGATCAGCATCAACGACAGTATGCCAGGCACCAGCGTCGCCAGCGCCCAGTCGGTCCAGCTGATGTGAATACCGAACTGGCTGGCCAGTTTACTGACCATCGGGTTGCCGGCCATAGAAGTCATAAACATGGCGGAGGTAATGGCGTTGCACTGAAAGATGCTTTGCACCAGAAACGCGCCGATACGCCGCTGCGTGCCTTTTTCCGGCGTGGAGTCATAGGCTTCAGAAATGGAGCGGAACAACGGCGTAATGATGCCGCCGCAGCGGGCGGAGGTGGACGGCATCGCGGGAGCGAACAGCAAATCAGTAAACACCAGTCCGTAAGCCAGCCCGAGCGAACTGTTGCCCAACCGACTGATAAACAACAGGCCAATGCGCCGGCCGAAACCGGTTTTGATAAAGCCGCGTGAAATAAAGAACGCGCAGGCGATCATCCAGATGGTCGGGTCGCTAAACCCCGCCAGCACATCCTTTATCGACAGCAGCCCGAGAACGGCCACCGCGGTCAGACTGAACATGGCCATCGCCCCCAGCGGATACGGGGCCAGGATTAACCCCACCACTGTCGCGATAAAGATCGCCATCAGATGCCAGGCCGCCGGATTCACGTCGGCAGGCACCGGCAGCATCCATAGTCCCCCGGCAAGAGACAAAATAATCAGCAGTTTCACCAACCTGCCCTGATTTGCAGACATAATTATACCACCCTGTTTTAAGACGAAGTTGCGAATGAGATTGATGGCGCCGGGAGGGGGCGTAATGCCCTTCATCTTTCAGGCTACAGGGGCTGATTCTGCACTCTGAAATTATCGGATATATTCCTTGTCGGGACCGGATACAGCATCAAAAAAAGTAAAAAAAGAGATGAGGAATAATGGGTCAGGGAGTTTCTCATCTCTCTACTCTAAATAATTCGGATTGCAGAAAGGCGATAACCAGATAATAAAGCTAATGCGCCTGCAGCCTGAAGTATGACGAGTATATAAAATTAAACCTGCTATGGGCGCTATCTTATTCTATTTCATTAAAATATTGCCGTTACTTTACCTACTAAATGTGTTCAATAGTTTTATTTCGCGGCCAACTATGTGATTTATATCACATGTTGATCCAGCTCACATTAATCCGCCTGTGCAGCTGACTCGCGCCTGGAAAAATAATAACCGGCGTAAAAAATATTCCGCCGTCTTTATCGAACGCCTGGAAATCAGCAAGATAAAAACGGATTAAAAACCATAAAACTCCGTCCGCAGCACAAAAACCGCCATCGCATATTCACCGGAAAAAATTCACTACGGTATTCTCATCCGTATATAGCCTGAATAATTTGCGTTACGGGACAAAACGTCCGCGTATCGGACAACGCATTGGCCCGAAGGATCTGCCTCCGGCCTGGGCCGGGTAACAAAACCAACGAACCCGCGACTTGACGTATGACGGGTATAAAAATATTACGCTGCTGGAGAGAGTGATAACATGAAAATAATGACAAAAATAATGCTCACGCTGCTGGTCGTGCTGTCCGGAATGACTATCGCTTCCCATTCGATGGCAAAAAATAAACCAGTATCCATCAAAGTCGCTTACGAGAATAACCCCGGCGAACCTTTAGATTTAGTTATGCGTTACTGGGCCGATCTGCTGAAAGAAAAAAGTCAGGGCGAAATTACGCTTGAACTCTACCCCAGTTCCCAGTTGGGGTCAAAGCAGGATATCACCGAGCAAGCCATGATGGGAATGAATGTGATTACCCTGAGCGATGTGGCCTTCCTGGCCGATTATGAACCGGATCTCGGCATCTTGTTCGGCCCTTATTTAACCGATAATCCGCAAAAATTATTTTCCATCTACCAAAGTCCCTGGTTTAAGGAAAAAAGCGAAGCGCTGAAGAAAAAAGGCATCCACATCGTTATTAACAACTACCTCTACGGCACGCGGCAAATTATTGCCAAAAAACCGATTCGTACGCCGGACGATCTGGCGGGCATGAAGATTCGCGTGCCAAATAACGTCATGCAGATTAAAGCGTTACAGGCCATGGGGGCAACGCCGACTCCGATGCCGCTGGGCGAAGTGTACCCGGCGCTGACTCAGGGCATGATTGATGGCGTGGAGAATCCGATCTCCGTATTACAGGGGCAAAAGCTGTACGAGCAGGCTCGCTATTTATCGATGGTGAATTACCTGACGAACACATCGCTGTGGATTGGCGGAGAGGCTTTTTTCAGCCGCCTGCCGGCCGAACAGCTGGAGCTGATTCATCAAACCGGTTATCAGGCCGGCCTCTATAGCCAGAAACTGACGTTAGAGCGCGATGCGGAAATGCTGCTGATGATGGAAAAAGAAGGCGTGGAGATTATTTATCCCGATAATGAACCCTTTCGCCAAAAAGCCATTACCGTTTACTCCCAATTTCCTGAATGGTCGCCCAATCTCTATGAAACCATTCAGCAGCAGATTAAATAATCAACGCAGTTTATATATTCACAACCTAAATAATTTTAATTTCAGGAACGCGGGTAGCGTGATATCAAAAATACCGCCGCATTCCGTATGAGGAATATATGCGTATATTGGGAAAAATCATGGAAGCGGGCGCCGCTCTGGCGCTATTTATTTTAGTCGTCATGACAATTGGCGCCGTATTTATGCGTTACTTTATCAACCAGCCGATACAGTGGACGGAAGAGATGTCCGGCTTTCTGATGATCTGGGTCGTGATGTTAGGTGGCGCGGTTGCCGAACGCGATCGCGCTCATCTGACGATTCCTTTCGTGGTGGATGCGTTGTCTGACCGGCTGAGAAATGGCCTGCGCATTCTGGTCGCGCTGTTCTCCGTCGTCCTGTTGCTCTATATGGCCTGGCTGGGTTACCGACTGGCGGAAATGACCCAGTTTAAAGTGACGCAAATATTAAAAATATCCTGGTACTGGATCGACCTTGCCGTCCCGGTGGGCGCGCTGGGCACCGCCTGCTTCACGCTGTACTGGCTCAGACAGGACATCAGGGCAGGCCACGCGGAGGGTAAATCATGAGCTGGCTCTGGATTATTCCCGTTATGATCGGCTGCCTGTTTCTGAATATGCGCGTTTATCTGGCCATGTTCGTCGGTATTATCGCCTGGTTTCTGTTTTTCGCCGCCGTTCCGCTCGAGATCGCCATTCAACGGCTGATCGCGCCCACGCAAAGCCCGTCTCTGCTGGCGATCCCGTTTTTCATTTTGCTGGGTACGCTCATGAGCTACACCGGCATCGCCGAACGCATTTTACAGATCGCCAACGTACTGGTCGGCAAAATGCGCGGCGGACTAGGCGTAGCCAATATTCTGGTCAGCACCATGATGGGCGGCGTCAGCGCCTCCAACCTCGCCGATGCCGCGATGCTGTCGCGCATGATGGTGCCGGAAATGGAGCGCAAAGGATATAACCGGGCGTTCGCCGCCGCCATCACCGCCGGCGGCTCGCTGGTGACGCCGATCATTCCGCCGGGCATCGCCCTGATTATCTACGGCCTGGTAGCCGACGTTTCCATTGGCCGCATGTTTATGGCAGGCCTGCTGCCCGGTTTGCTCTGCGCCGTGGTTTTGATGGCGACCGTTTATCTGGTGGCCAGAAAGGGAAATTTTAAACCCTCGCGCGATCGCTGGCCCGACAGCAAAGAAGTCGTCTTTTCGCTGGGTCAGGCCTGGCCGGCGCTGTTCCTGATTGTCGCCGTCGTCGGCGGTATCCGCGCCAATATCTTCACTCCGACCGAAGCCGGCGCGGTGGCCGTTCTGATCGTGATAATCATCGGCTTTTTTATCTACCGGGAAATGAAGATCGCCCACGTGGTTAAAGCGCTGGCGGAAACTGCGCGCGCCACGGCGTCGGTCATGCTGGTCATTATGGCCAGCGCGGCGCTGGGATGGATATTTTCTCTGGAACACGCGGGCGTGGCGGTCGCTCAGTTTGTCACCTCAATGACCGATAACAAATACGTTTTTTTGCTGATCATCAATCTCTTGCTGCTCACCCTGGGGATGTTTCTTGAAGGCAATGCGATCCTGCTGATTCTGGTACCGCTGCTCAAGCCCGTCGTGAGCCATTTCGGCATCGACCCGATTCACTTCGGCATCATTATGATTTTTAACCTGTCGATTGGCGCCTTTACGCCCCCGGTCGGCACCGTAATGCTGCTGGTGTGCAATATCACCCAGGTTTCCGTCGGGCAATTCTTTAAGGCCTCTCTGCCGTTACTGACCGCCTTATTGCTGATGCTGATGCTGGTAACCTATATTCCCGCGCTTTCCCTGATGCTGGCGAGATGAAGCGCCGGGCGGGAAGCCAGGGGCAGGCTTTCCGCTTTCTGCCGGTTCACCGGCCCGGGCCACAAAGCGCGCCCGACCGGCATCGGGCTAGCGCATTGGCGCCGCAGCGGTTCAGCAAGCGCAATATGCAAGACGGATACCACGACTGCCCCCGAAAAGACGACGGGTATACAATAATGCCTGACCCTATCCTGAGCGCAGGCAAACCGGCATGTTATTAACCTGGATGAAAACTTTTTTAACGGTGGTGGAATGCCATGGCTTTCGCGCCGCGGCGGACCAGCTTCGGCTTTCTCCCGCCATGATCAGCCGACGGATTGATAGGCTGGAAGCGCATCTCGGTCTAAAACTCATTAATCGTACTACCCGGGCGCTGGCGCTGACCCAGGCCGGACAACGTTTCTATCAGCACAGCACGAATATTGTCAGGTATCTGGAACAGAGTGTGCGTGATCTCAACGGGCTATCCGAAGAAGTCTCGGGCGTACTGAAGGTTGGCCTGCCCTACTCATTAAGCCATCTCTTCCTTGCTCCCGCCGTACATCGGCTTAGCCAGCAATATCCTGAATTGACGCTGGAGATCGTAAATGGCAATCACCTGCTGGATATTTTCAGCCACAGCTACGATCTTGCCCTCCATGCAGGACCATTGCCTGACTCTGGCTTGTATTACCAGCTACTCGGTTTCTGGCGTAAAAAAGTCTGCGCTTCGCCAGACTACTTCGCCATACACGGCAAACCAGAAACGCCGGAGCAACTGGTTCGGCATAATTGTCTGGATCACTATGATAACCGACGCAATGGCTGGGGATTTTGGCGGGATGGTGAACGCTACGATGTCCAGGTCAAAGGCAATCTGCGAATGAATAGCAGCCTCGATTTATGCAAAGTCGCGGAGCAAGGGGCCGGAGTGGTGTATTTACCCTCTTTCACCGTCAAAAACGCCATTGCCCAACAGCGACTGGTCAGTGTATTGGATCAGGACATCCCGGGTCCGCTGCAGCTGTATGTGGTGCACGCCAATCGAAACCTGTCGGCCAAAGAACAGGCTTTTATTCAGTTTTTGCATTCTCTGAATCTGGTTGATGAAAAAAATAACTGAGATTTGACGGCCCATGCCACAACGCGTCAGAGGCGACGCAGCCCATCCCGTCAGGACTATTTCGCCTTCCGTTGCGGGATGCGCTCGCAGGGTAATCGTAACGCCCGTTGGGCCAGGCGCTTAACGCCGCACTCAATGACTGCGCTGGAAAGCGTAGCGCATCCCGTTGATAATCCGCGCGGACTGAGTGGTAATCAATACGCCGGCAACCACCAGTATCGTACCGTTCAGCTGCATCATGTTCAGGCTCGCGCCCTGGCATAAAGAAATCAGCATGGTAAAAATCGGCACGAAATTAAAGAAAATAGAGGTTACGGGGACGCCAAGCCGATTAATGCCTATATTCCAGAATAAGTAGGCCAAAACGGAACCGGCAATTCCCATATAGGCCAGCAAAACATGTGACTGCAGACTAATGGCCGAAAACGGCTGTGGTTCAGTTGGATACAACAGCGTAAAAATAATGATGCCGATCGTGCCGCTCAGCATGGTAAAACTGGATATCTGCAAAGGCGTGGCGGTTTTAATGAAACGCTTACAGCCTACCGTATAGATCGCCATGGACAAATTAGCGAACATCATCAGCTGGTCACCAGAACGGAAGTTCATTCTGGCGAGATTAACAATCTTGCCATCGCTGATAACTAACGCGACGCCGATAAAGCTGATCGCCATGCCGACCATATTGATATACGGCACTCGCCGCTTATCCAGCAGGGCGTTCAGCAAGGCGGTTGTCATTGGGGACGTCGCCATGATCAACGCGCCATTCATCGGCGATGTGGATCTCATACCGATAAAGAATGCAACGTTTAGTCCGGTTATACCGATCAGTCCCAAAACGGCTATAGCGAAAATATCTTTCCTGATGGTTGATAATCCACACTGACCTTTAATAATTAACACCAGAAAAATAAAAATCGTTGCAATAAAAAAACGCTCGGATGCGGCAAAAACAGGGGAAATAGGGTTAACCACCAGCGATGCGACATTAAAATTCGATCCCCAAAAAAAAGCGGACAGAATAACGACAAAAACAACACCGATATTTTTATTCATTCACTCACCTGAACATAAAAAGACACAAACATCGCCATATCGGAAAATTATTGCTACCGACAGACCAAAATATCTGTGGTAAGAAGATACCCGGTTATCGATATATAAAAACCTTTTTATTTTAAACAGACTGTTGCATGCTATTAAACAGTAGATATTGACCAAATAACTGCGACTGGTTCTGCTACA
The DNA here is from genome assembly GCF_008710095.1 of Affinibrenneria salicis. The sequence goes on along the minus strand of NZ_VYKJ01000008.1, from coordinate 91,804 downwards.
CCTGTATTTATTGACGTATGGCAGTCGCGTTAGCGCACCGCATCACAAGCGCTCAATAGCTTCGCGCATTGATGCTTCATTTTTGATCATGCCACAGCGCGTAACTGATGATGACATAATCAGAATAATCATTAAAAACAGATAATTATGATTTAATCATAATATCATTGTCACTCAACCTGCAGGGCAAGTATCGCGCTATTATCGACGTTATTTAGGCGGTGCCGTGGCCGGCGGAAATAATGCGCCAACGGCTTGTCTTACAAGAGCCAGCCAAAAGTGGAGCACTATTAGAGTGCGGTTATTTAGGCTGTGTCCCGCACTTCATTTTCGCTGACTGACGATGAGAAAAATGCATTAGTTTTGTTTGTTTTTTGATCTTCTCTTGTACGTTTTTACTGCTGACCTCTGTCAGGATTGCGCGATTTTACATCGGTCAGATAATTGCGGCACACAGCCTGTGTCTATACCCTGAATAATTCGAGGTGCGGAACAAGACGTTATTGTTTTGAACAATGCCGAGCGTTGGTTCTTTAGGGGCGAAGCCGCATGATGCGCCTCGTCACGCGGCAAGAAAGTGAAAGATATATCGGGGGAGGATTTAAGCAGCGCGGCGACGGCAGGCCAGTGCGAGCTCCGGGGACACGGCCGCATAATTGAGCGCGGCCAACGCACCTGCGACCTGAAGTATGACGAGTACAAACCCTCTACCACAAAATTCTGGACTATATTTACCGCGCAGTATGTATATTTAACCAAAATAACAGAGGGTTATTATGAAGAAAGTCATTATTGCGCTAATTAGCCTGGCGTTATTAGCGCCGGCGGCCTCATTTGCCAAAGGCGGTCATTATGCTGGCGGCCATGGTTCTTCTCACAAGAATGGTCAGTATAAAAATCCGCAGACCGGCAACCACTATCATAGACATCACTAAAAGCCTATCCCCGTCGCTATGCAGCCATAGCGGGGCCGGCGGTCAACAGGCGCGGCCCATAAACGGACCGCGCCCGGCGCGCGTTCAGATCGGCGCAGCGCGCACGGCGGCAAAAGTTATTTGCCGGCCAACTCGGTGGTGCGTTTCACCGCCGCCAGCACGCTGCGCTGTAATCCGGCGGCGAAATCGCTGTTGTTCAGCTCATACAAACCGTTCATTCCCACCCCGGCCGGCGAGTTATTGATATCCAGCAGCTGACGCGGATGTTTGCCGCTGATATTCAGCATGGCCACCGCGCCCACCAGATTTTCATAGGCGATCTGAGTCGCCTGCTGACGCGGCATCCCGGCCAACACGCCGGCATCCACCAGCGATTCGATGAAGTAATAAACATAGTTGGGCCCAGCCACGCCGTAACCGGTGAAAATATCCAGTAACCGCTCTTCCACCAGCATCACTTTGCCGAAGCTCTCCAGAAACGCCCGCAGCGGCGCCTCGTCAACCAGGTCGTTCAGCACCGCGCCGCTGTAGCCATAGCCGGTATCGGTCAGCGTGTTCGGGATCACCCTGGCTATCGGCCGCTGATCGCCCAGCTGTTCAGTGAGCGTAGCCAGCGTCACGCCGGCAATGATGGAAACCACCGTCGCCTGCGGCGCCGCATACTGGCGGATACGGGCGGAGACGGAAACGATATCGTCCTGCGGCCGCACGCCCATCACGATATAGTCGGCCGCCGCCAGCGCCGCTTCGCCGCGCAGGGCGCTGGTCAGCTGATAGCGCTCGGTCAGCGTATCGATCCTTGCGGCGTCGATATCCTCAAGCGTGATGGCGTCGTGTGACAGCTTGCCGCCGCTCAGCGCCGCGCGAATAATGGCCTCCGCCATTTGTCCGGCCCCAATAAAATGAATCTGACTCATTCTCTGCCCTCAAAGTGTGAATAAAACAAGATCATCAGGCCGCCGTTGATAATTAACCGCGACGCGCCAAATATATGTCCGCGCGCCATAACGCGGCGCGCCGGCTAACCTCACAATATCCCGGCCGGCGGAACCGGATATGCCTGCGCGCCCGCGGCCTGAATGGCGAGGGGGGCGCCGTTCGCGCCCAATCATTATTTTTTCGCCCGAAAACGTTTGCCAAAATAAATACGCGCCAGCCCCTCTTTCGTCACCTCTACCGCGTGTTCCGCGCTCAGGGAAACATGTTTTTCAAGTAATAAGACCCCGCGTTCGATATCCCGCTTGCGCAGCGCGTCAATAATGCCGACGTGCTCATCGTAAGCATTATTGCGTCGGCTGGGCGTTTCCAGATCGATGCGCCGGAAGAAACGAATCAATGAATTCAGGCTGTCCAGCGTTTCATACAGACGCGCATTCCTGGCTATGCGGGCAATAGCCATATGGAACGCCTCATCATCCTGGGCGACTTTGGTCCAGTCGGTTATAGTGATCGGGTCCGGCAGGTCAAGGCAGCTTTGTTCCCAGATGGCCGCCGCCAGGTTGATTTCCTCATCGCTGGCTCGCTGGCAGGCAAAACGAAACGCCGCCTGTTCAATCACCGCGCGCATCTCATACAGCTCGTGCACCCCTTCTGGCGTAATGTCCCGCGCATAGAAACCGCGGTTGGGCACAAAGCGCATAAAACCATCCTGCGCGAGGCGATTCAGCGCCTCGCGCACCGGCGTGCGCGACACGCCCAGCCGGCTGGCCAGTTCCACTTCATTAATCCGTTCTCCGGGTTTGAAGCGATAGTCTATCGCCAGCGCTTTTACCACTTCATACACTTTCTCTACGCTGTCGGCGCTACGCATTGTTTTTGGGCTTACCGGCACGTTATTTCCTCTTGCTGGCTGACGGGCGACGAGCCCACGCGGATGGCGGAAACGCGGCCGTACGCCACCGAGCGTTCCGCCCTGCCGAACCCGACGAACCGGCGGGCGACTTTCGCCGCCGCCCGAATTAACGGGAACGCGGCGCTTGCGCCGTCCGCCCGCGCTCAGCAATCCATCGGGTGTATTTTTTAATACGCAGGCCAGACGGCCGCCGTATTCCGGCAAGGAGAGCGCTGCCGCCATCCTTTAAATAATTCAAGCTGCAGGGCAAAACGTTAACGTTTTGAACAACGCCGGCGCGCCCCGAAAAGCAAGCACCAGGAATAAGCGGCATGAATCCCGATGCGCCTGTTTAATCAGGTGATGGGGTAAGCAAACGCACCTGCAACGTGAAGTATGACGGATATAATTAAATTCATAGCATGTCTGAATACATAACACAATAACGATGTGCATACACTTCTATCCATACGTTTTTATTGATTGAATAGAGGGTAAAAATAGATCGAGACGAATTTCGGCAGACGATAATTTATCAATATCTGCGACTGGCCGATAGCGCCAATTGCACTATTATGAACGCATCTGCACCAGACAGAAGCAATGACACTGCCGATGCTTTGTTATTTATTCCATTATTTAATTAATTATGCTTTTTCCGTATAAAACATTGAACAGTGCCCGGACATATCGCCATACGTCAGTGAACCATTGTTATTATTGAATAATATTGGCATTGAACAAAAAACTATCGCCCATTGTCGCCGCAGACAGCCGTTTTTTCTTGCAGCTGGCATAACAATTGCTGCATATTTCTGGCAAAGTGTATTCACTTCATCATTCACTTTGTTATTCACTTGTTGAAAGAACGAAACCGTTAAGCCCGCCACCCGCCCGGTGACAGACAACCACACAGTAATGAAAGACAGGAATGACGGTTTACGCCGCCCACCAGGCTTCAGGATGCCGGAAAACAGCGCGCCTGCAGCCCGAAGTATGACGGGTATAACGCCGCCTCATTCACTCTGACCAGGAGATACCGTATGACCGTGCATGTTCGTAACGCTTTCTTTGCTTCCGCGCTGATCGGCAGCGCATTTTTGGGATTATCCCTGCCGGCTCAGGCCGATGTGACCGTAGGCGCCATTCTGCCGTTGACCGGCGTCAGCGCCAGCATCGGCGAAGACACGCGTCGGGGAATAGAATTAGCCGTTGAGCAGATCAATGCCCGGGGCGGGGTCAACGGACAGAAGCTGGCGGTGATGATCGAAGATTCGGCCGGCAGCCCGGTCACCGCGCTGGATGCGGTGCGTAAGCTGACCCAGGTCAACCATGTGCCGCTGGTGATGGGCGAGTTTTCCTCCAGCGTCACCATTCCCATCGGGCAATACCTGGTGAAAAACAAGCTGGTGCACATTAACATCAACTCTTCCAGCACCGATATGCGCAAGGTCGGCAAATACTCCTATAGCGTCATCGGCCTGGCCGATCTGGCCACCAAATTCTCCGCCCAGGACGTTTACGACATGGGTTACCGCAAGGTCGCCTTCATCGCGCCGAACGGCGCCTATGGCCAAAGCATGTTGGATCAGTTCAGCAAAGACTTTCAGGCACTGGGCGGCAAGGTCGTGGCTAAAATGCTGTACACCGGCGGTCAGCCCTCCTACCGGCGCGAGCTGGGCCAGCTCGCGCGCGTTCGCCCCGATGCCTATGTCTATACCACTTACGGCCAGGACGCGGTGGTGCTTAATCGCGAATCTTATGAAATGGGTCTGAACACGACGCCCTGGTACGGTATGTATCTGACCATGACCACCGCCAACACGTCGGCGCAGTACATCGAAGGGAAAATGGGGATGGAAGTAGCCAGCACCGGCGATGAAGGCAAGGGCTTTATCGAACAATTCCATCAGCGCTACGGCGCGGATCCGCAGTCCGCATACAGCAGCTATGCCTACGACAGCGTTACTCTGGCCGCCGCCGCCATTAATAAGGCGGGCAGCACCGATCCGGCCGCGTTGCAGGCGGCGATGCAGAGCGTGGCGCCGCACTTCGACGGCGTGACCGGACCGCTCAATCTGGACGCCGAAAACCAGCGCCAGACGCAGCCGTATAAAAAGGTCAAAGTGGTCAACGGCGCACAGGTGCTGCGCTAAGCAGGTGATTCACTTATGAGAGATACGTTCCCTTTAGGAAAGCGCTATGTTTCAGTTCATCCTTGATACATTACTCCGCACCGCCGATCTGTCCCTGATCGCCCTGGGGCTCAGTCTGGTATACGGACTGGTGCGCTTCGCTAATGTGGCGCATGTGCAGTATGCCATGGTGGGATCGTTTATAACCGCCGCCCTGCTGACGATGGGCTGTCCGTTCGTGCCGGCGGTGCTGGTCGCCAGCGCACTGTGCGGCCTTATGGCCGTACTGCTGCACCACTGGATCTTTCGCCGGCTGGCGCAGGCGGGACCGGCCAACGCCATGATCGGATCGCTGGCGCTGTCGATGATCATGATCGCCGTGATCCTCGGCGTCGCCGGATCCTCTCCGATCGGCTACGACCTGCCGCTCAGCCCGATGCTATCGCTGGGCGACAGCCATATCACTCGCAATCAGCTGTGGAGCATGCTGGTTACGCTGGCGCTGCTGGTCGGCTTCGGCGCTCTGCTGTTCTATTCCTCGCTCGGCCGTTCTATCCGGGCACTGGCCAGCAACCGCGATCTGGCGGCGGCGTCAGGGCTTAACGCCGATGCGCTGGTGCACACCGTGAATTTTATCGCCGGGGCGCTGGCCGGGCTGGGGGGATCGCTGCTGGCGATGAACGCCAGCGCCTATGTAAACCAGGGCAATGATTTGCTGTTGCCGGTGCTGGCCGCCGCCATTCTCGGCGGGCTGGGCAATCCGATCGGCGCCGTTCTCGGCGCTCTGCTGATCGCCGCCACCGAAACGCTGGTCACCAATCTGGATTTCGGCTGGCTGGTTGGCGGCGAACTGGTATTCATCCCCGTGACCTACATCAACGCGGCCTCATTCCTCATTCTGCTGCTGGCACTGCTGTTGCGCCCTTACGGCCTGTTTAACCGGGAGGTTCGTCGTGTCTGATTTTCTGCTGCATCTGATCAGTATCACCGGGATCTACGCGCTGATCGCGCTGGCGCTGAACATTCAGGCCGGCTATGCCGGACTGTTGAATTTCGGCCATATCGCTTTTGTCGGCATCGGCGCTTACTCGGCCGGCATCGGTACCCAGCTCGGCCTGCCTTTTGTTCAGGCCAGCCTGATCGGCATCGTCGTCGCAATGCTGGTCGGCGCGGGTATGGCCGCGCTCGGTCGCCAGCTGGCAGCGGACTATTGGGGCATCGCCACGCTGGCGGTGGCCGAAATCATCCGTACCGTGGCGATTAATGAAGATCAGCTGACCGGGGGCGCCCAGGGGCTGGGCAATATCGTCGCGCCCTGGTCGACCGGTTCACAACAGCAGGACAGCCTGATTTTTACCGTCGTCATCCTGCTGGCGCTGCTGCTGGTGGCGCTGATGTCTCTGCGGCTGGGTAAAAGCCGCTTCGGCCGCGCGCTGCGGCTAATGCGCGAACAGCCGCAGCTGGCGACCTGCATGGGCTATCCGCTGCAGTGGCTGAAATGCCGCGCGCTGATGTGCAGCGCCGCCATCGGCGCCGGCGCGGGCGTACTGCTGGCGTACTACACCAGCTATGTCAGCCCCGACTATCTGCTGTCTTCCGAAACCTTTCTCATCTGGAGTATGGTGATGATCGGCGGCCTCGGCAACGTGGCCGGCGTGCTGCTGGGCGTTCTGGTGGTGCAGTGTCTGTACAGCTTTATTCCGTTCGCCAAAGACATTTTCAATATCAGCTCCGACATTACCGGCGCGCTGCGTCTGGGCGCGGTGGGCGTGATGCTGCTGGCTTGCCTGCTGGGACGCGCCGGCGGCCTGTTGCCGGAACGACTGAGGAGAATACCATCATGACACCGCTGATGCAGGTTGACAGGGTCAGTAAGTCCTTCGGCGGCAACCGCGTGCTGGAGGGCGTTACTTTTACTCTGCACCAGGGCGAAATTCTCGGGTTGCTCGGGCCGAACGGTTCGGGGAAAAGCACCCTGTTGAACGCCATCTCCGGCTTTACCGCCGTCGATAGCGGCGCCATCCGCGTGGGCGAGCAGCGCATCGATCGTTTGCCGACTCACCGCATTATCGAAAGCGGCGTGGCGCGAACCTTCCAACTGCCCGCCATGCCGCAGAAAATGTCGGTCATGGAGGTGGTGCTGGCCGCCGGCACGCGTCACCACGGTTTCTGGAGCAGTCTGCTGTCGCTGCCGGCCGGCCGCCGCGCCGAGCAGCAAGATAAACACAAAGCCAGCGCCCTGCTGGATGAACTGCTGCTGACCCAAGTGCGCGACCTGCCGGCCGCGGCGCTGTCGGGCGGGCAAAAAAAACTGTTGGGCATCGCCTGCGCCCTGATGGGCGATCCAAAAATTCTGATGCTGGACGAACCGATGGCCGGCGTGCATCCCAACCTGCGGCGCGACATCGTGGAAACGCTGCTGCGTCTCAACCGGGACGGGTTGTCGCTGGTGGTTATCGAGCACGACATGCACTTTATTCGCGAACTCTGCCAGCGCTGCATCGTGTTGGACCGCGGTCATATTGTCGCCAGTTGTCACCCGGACGAACTGGCGCATAACCCGCAGGTGCTGGAAGCCTATCTGGGCCGCAGCACTCAGTCATTACAGGAGGCCGTATGATTACGCTGCATGAGGTGATTGCCGGCTACACGCCGGGCATCGACATCCTGCAGGGCATCTCTCTGCAGGTCGAAAATGCGGAGATCGTCACCCTGCTGGGTCCCAACGGCTGCGGCAAATCCACGCTGCTCAAATGTATCGCCGGCTACCTCCATCCGCGCAGCGGCCAGGTGATGCTGGACGGTCAGGACGTCAGCCAGTTACCGATCCACCGTAAGGTACGTGAGTGCTCACTGGGGTTCGTGCCGCAAACCGATAACGTATTCAACAACCTGACGATTAAAGAAAATCTGCAAACCGGCGGCCAGTTCCTGCCGGAGCGCCAGCGCCAGCAAAGGATGGAAGAGCTGTGCGAACGCTACCCGCTGCTGCGTAAAAAGTGGCGCGCCACCGCCTCGGCGCTCTCCGGCGGCGAGCGGCAGATTCTGGCGCTGACCCGCGCGCTAATGCCGTCGCCAGCGACGCTGCTGCTCGACGAACCCTCGGCCGGGCTATCGCCCAAAATGCTGGCGGACGTCTTTGCCGCGATTCAGGACATCCGCCGTCAGGACAAGGTGGCGATTCTGATGGTGGAGCAAAATGCGATGGAGGCGTTGCACATCTCGGACCGCGCCTACGTGCTGGCATTGGGTAAGGTCGCGCTCACCGGCAAGGCCGACGAATTACTGAACGACCCGCGCATGCGCGAGCTCTATCTGGGCGGCCGCGCGGCCTGACGGCGCGCAGCGTCCGGCGCCGTCGGCCCGGGCGGACAAAGTCAGTGAAGGCTTACCATAGCGCGGCGCCTTGTCGCGCGCGGCCAGGCGCACGGTCACGGTATTGCCCGGCGGCCGGACGCCTGGGCCGCTACATCGCCCAAAACAGGACCGCCAGCAGTTGGGGCGACATAATGCGCAAAAACATGGCGAGCGGATAGACCGTCGCGTAGGACAGCGCGGCGGCGCCGCTGGTCGCATGCAGCCCGTTGGCGAACGCCAGCGCCGGCGGATCGGTCATTGAGCCGGCCAGCATGCCGCACAGCGTCAGATAGTTCATCTTGCCCAGCACGCGCGCGAGGATACCGACCAGCAACAGCGGCAGTACGGTAATTAACGCTCCGTAGCCCACCCAGACAATACCGTCGCCGTGCGCCAGCGTCTCGACAAAATCGCCGCCGGACTTCAGGCCGACCACGGACAGAAACAGCACGATCCCCAGCTCTCGCAGCGCCAGGTTGGCGCTGGGCGGCATAAACCAGTACAGCTTGCCGATGCCGCCAATCCTCCCCAGTATCAACGCCACCACCAGCGGACCGCCGGCCAGCCCCAGGCGCAGCGCCGCCGGAAAGCCGGGAATAAACAGCGGAATCGAGCCCAGCAGCACCCCCAACCCAATGCCGATAAACACCGGCAGCATCTGCACCTGCTGCAGTTTCTGCTGCGCGTTGCCGACAATATCCGCGACCGCGTCAATCGAGTTTTTGCGGCCGACCAGATTGAGGATATCGCCGAACTGCAGGCTGGCGTTGTGGCTTGCCACCAGCTCCACGCCGGCGCGGTTCAGGCGCGAGATCACCACGTCGTAGTTTTGCTTCAGATTCAGTTCGCGAATTTTTTTTCCAAGCACTTTTTCATTGGTGACCACCACCCGCTCGACGTGCAGCTCTGTGCCCCGGGTGGATAACGAGGTATCGACCTCTTCGCCGATCACCAGCCGCGCCTGGTCGAGATAAGCGCGCATCCCGACCAGATGCAAAAAATCGCCCAGCTGGATCACCGTATTGGGCGACGGCACCATCAGCAAATCGCCGCGTTTCAGGCGAGAGCAGACAATCTCATCGCTATTGAGCACCGGCACGTCCTGAATGGCCAGACCATGCAGATTGCTATTGGCCACCGACACATTCATGGTGTGCAGATGTTCATGATGCTGGCCGCTGCGGGTTTCAAACTGCTGCGCCTCCGTATTGACGCTGACGCGAAAAAGCAGCCGTATCAGCCACATCACCAGCAGAATGCCGCAGATCCCCAGCGGATAGGCCATGGCGTACCCGGTGCCCATACGCTCGACCAGCGCGCTGTCCGAGCCGAGATCCGCCAGGATTTGTTGCCCGGCGCCCAGCGACGGCGTGTTGGTCACCGCGCCGGAGAAGATGCCGAGGATAATCGGTAAGGGAACGGCGAACACTTTGTGAATCAGGATAGTGACCAGCCCGCCCAGCAGCACCGTCAACAGGGCAAAGCCGTTCAGACGCAGGCCGGAAACGCGCAGAGAAGAGAAAAAACCCGGACCGACCTGGATACCGATGGTATAAACGAACAGGATCAGGCCAAACTCCTGAATAAAGTGCAGCATGTCGCCGTTCAGGCTGAACTGAAAATATTGCGCGAAATGGCCGACGATAATGCCGCCAAACAGTACGCCGCCAATCCCCAACCCGACGCCATAAATACGCCAGTTTCCGATCCATAATCCCAGCACGGCGACCAGCGCCAGCATGCTGACCGTAAGCGCAATATCACTCATACTTTCGCCCCTTCATCTTCCACGTTGCAGGCGTGTCGACTTTGCTTAGCGACCCGCGCCGCGGGTTGCCGGGCGCTGAGATTGATCAGCGCCCGAAGATGGTTCGCTTGCCGCCTTAGCGCAGGCGGATACCCGACGGTCAGGAGATCAGCAGGCGCAGTAAACGCTTACGGCCAGCAGGGATTTTGGCAGAATCTCGGGCGGGGGAATGGGGGTTACAGCACAAAAAAAGCCCGTTACTCAGCGAGTAACGGGCAAAACGGAGAGAACAGACCGGAAATTATGATTCTTCGGCCGGCGCCTGTTCGGTCAGCGCCGGGCGCTCTGCGCCAATCGCAATACGCTGCGGCTGCAGCGCCTGCGGAACTTCGCGCACCATATCGATGTGCAGCAGGCCGTTTTCAAACTGTGCGTTGGCGACGTGCAGATGCTCGGCCAGGGTAAAGCTCAGCGAAAAGGCCTTGCACACCAGCCCCTGGTGCAGATACTCCACTTTTCTCTCCGGCGGCGTCGGATTCCCTTTCACCGTCAGGCGCGGCCCTTCCACCTCAATATCCAGTTCACTCTGTTTAAAACCGGCCAGCGCCAGCGAGATGCGGTAATGGTTATCATCCTGTTTTTCGATGTTATAGGGAGGGAATTCCACCGCATCCTGGCCGCCCATAGAGCTGGCTAATTTGTCGAAGCCGATCCACTGACGCAGCAGCGGGGATAAATCGTAGTTACGCATAATAAGACTCCTTCTGTGAAGCGAGATAATTACCCGGCGATGATGGCATAGCCGGAGGCGCCCCCACTCGGTGGCGGACGGATATACGGTTCATCTTTCAGAGCGCAGGAACGTTAATTACCCACACGCTGAAATAATATTAGGGAATAATCATTAACGCCGTTGCGAACGTTATTTAATTTCAATACGGCGCGGTTTCAGCGTTTCCGGCACTATCCGTTCCAGATCGATATACAGCAGACCGTTCTCCAGGTTAGCCCCTTTAATCTGAATATGTTCCGCCAGCTGGAACTTCCGTTCGAAATTACGCTCGGCGATCCCCTGATAGAGATAATTACGGGCGGCCGGTTCATTGCTGTGCGCGCCTTTGACGATCAGTAAATTGTCGTGCGCGGTAATATCCAGTTCGCTTTCGGCGAAACCTGCGACGGCAATGGCTATTCGGTACTGGTTTTCATCGACCAGTTCGACATTATACGGAGGATAACCGCCGTTGCCCTGGCTTTGGCCATTTTCCAGCAGATTAAACAGGCGATCGAAACCGATGGCGGATCGATACAGCGGGGAAAAATCAAGATTACGCATACAGCGGCCTCCTAAAGGATTCAGCGAGGTTCATAAAAAATATACAAACACCTTCCATCATGGACAGGCGACGGCCTGGATACCCTATCGGCGTATCCTTTCTCCAGCCTCACGGTTTAATATGGTGACAGCAGCCAAACTTTCAAGTAGATAAAAGAGAAAAATTATGCCGTCTGCGCAAAACTCGCCGACGGAAGCGGAATTATCACATACACTGGAATCAGGGATGATTATGCCAACAAGGCCTGATGGTATCGCCTTCCATCACCGACAAAATAAACAGGCCTGGGGAATAAGGTTTTCCCCGCTAAATGACGAGATAACTATGCTGAAAAGTGCGCTGATTTCTTTCACTCTGGCCAGCGGAATGCTGTTGTCTGTTAGCGGCTGCTCGAGCGTAATGACGCACACCGGTGACAGTCAGGGATATTATTCCGGCACCCGCGCCGGCGTGGACATGCTGCGGGCGGACGACACCAGTTGGGCGATGGCGCCGCTGGTGGTTATCGACCTGCCGTTTTCGGCCATGCTGGACACGCTGCTGCTGCCTTATGACTATTATCATTCGGATGACCAGGACTCCACTCGCCAGCGTATTCAGCGCAGCGAACAACGCAACGACGTGCTAACTTCGCCGCCGGAGCGCTAACGCCGGCGCGCTCAGGCCGACGCCGTGCCGTTGGCTCGCTGGCGGCGGATCATCGTCATCGGGATAACCGCGCCGGGAACGGATGTCTCCCCATGCAGGGCGCGCTGCATGGCGGAAAACGCCCGATCAACCCAGGCGTCCTCATTCTGCCGCATCGACCAGATATTATTCGCCAGGAACCCGAGCATGCCGTGCTCATCAAACGTGCCGATATTGATATCCGCCGGGATCGCGCCGCAGCGCTCGCGCAATACGCTCAGCCCCCCCTCCAGCACCGGCAGCGACGAAGCGATAAAGGCGCGCGGCGCCTGGCTCTGCTGCAGAAAAAACTGCCGCATCATCCGTTCGCCGTCTTCATGCCGATTATGATCCGCGCGCAGAATCCAGTGCTGGCTTGCCTCGCCCACCACGCTCTGGTAGCCGCGCAGCCGCTCGCGAATCGCCGGCTGTTCGCTATCGCCGGCCATAAAAAACAGCGGCGCCGAACCGCAGGCCGCGCGCATCGCTTCAGCCAGTTGCCTGCCGCCGTTGAAGTTATCGCTGACGATCAGCGGTACGTCGGGCGCGGCGAAATCGCGATCCAGCAGCACCAGCGGGCGCTTGATGCGCCGCAAATGGTGCTCCAGCGACTGCGGCGAACAGGGCACCACGAATAACCCGTCGACGTTGCGCTGCAGCTGCGCCTCCACCAGCTTATTTTCATAAAGAGCGTCGCTGTAGGTGCAGCTGATCATCAGCTGGTAGCCCGCCTCCCGGCAGCGCATCTCCAGCTTTTCCGCCAGGGTGGAAAAAAACAGATTCGACAGGCGCGGAACGATCAGCCCCAGAGTCTCGGTTTTATTCAGCTTCAGGCTGCGGGCGGTATGATTCACGCTGTAGCCATGCTCCGCCACATAGCGGGTAATGCGCGCCTGGGTTTTGTCACTGATGCGATACTGCCGCGCTTTGCCGTTCAGTACCAGCCGCACGGTGGTAATGGACAGGTTTAACGCATTCGCTATCTGTTCGACCGTTTTTGCCATAAAAATACGCCAGAACGCTTTCCGTGAATAAATTGAATGGCAAAGTATATCATCGGCTCAAATCCGCACCAGCGCCCCGGCCGCCGCGCCCGCTCGTTCCGGCTTCAGCTTTGCGCCGTCTTTTTCCCGCGCCGTTTTTTCAGCGCCGGCGACAGGATCGGCAAAACCAGCGTCAGCAGCGCGATAACGATAAACGCGGCGCAAACCGGACGGGTGAAAAAGATCGAGATATCGCCTTGCGACATCATCAGCGAGCGACGCAGATTGGTTTCCGCCAGCGGGCCGAGAATAATGCCGATAACGATCGGCGACATGGAAAAATCCAGTTTAATCAGAATATAGGCGAGGATCCCCGCGCCCATCATAACGAACACATCCACCATGCTGTGGTTCACGGTATAGGCGCCCACGGTGCACAGCAGCAAAATGGTCGGCACCAGAATAGTACGCGGAATATCCATCACCTTGACGAACAGCTTCATACCCATAAAGCCGAGCAGCCCCATAAACAAGTTGGCCAGCATCAGGCCAATAAAAATGGTGTTAACCTCGACCGGATGTTCGGTAAACAGCTGCGGCCCCAGCGCCAGCCCCTGCACCAGAAAGGCGCCCATAATAATCGCCGTCGCGCCGTCGCCGGGAATGCCCAGCGTCATTAACGGCACCATACAGCCGCCTGAAACCGCATTGGCGCCCGCTTCCGGCGCGGATACGCCCTCCGGCGAACCCTTGCCGAACTCTTCCGGTTTTTTCGACCAGCGCTTCGCCTCGTTGTAGGCGATCCAGGAGGAAATATCGCCGCCGACGCCGGGAATGGTGCCGATCGCCGTACCGATCGCCGAAGACCGGAGCCAGGTCGGCAGGCAACGTTTGAAATCGCTCCAGCTGGGCAGAATACGGGTAATTTTCGCAACATGTTTTTGTACGCTGTGGCTCACGCGTTCGCGGTAATCCTCCTCAAAGCTAAGCAGTCCCTGCGAAAAGGCGAACAGCCCGACCAGCACTGGAATAAACGATACGCCGCCCATTAACCAGACCGAATCAAAGGTAAAGCGCATCCCGCTGGTCATCGGGTCCAGGCCAATGGTGGCGATCGCCAGACCAAGCCCGCCGCCCATCAGCCCTTTGATGATCGACTGCGACGACACGCTGGTGATGATGCTGATGCCAAAGATGGCCAGCGCGAAATATTCCGGCGCGGAGAACCCCGTCGCCACGGTGGCCAGCAGCGGCGCGACCAGGATCAGGGCGATGGTGCTGAACACGCCGCCGAACAGCGACCCCATGGTGGACAAACCGAGCGCCCGCCCGGCCTCCCCCCGTTTCGCCATGGGATAGCCATCCAGCACCGTCGCGGCGGAGGCCGGCGTCCCCGGCGTGCTGATCAGAATGGCGGTGATCGAACCGCCATAAATCGCCCCGCAGTACACGCCCAGCAGCAGCAGAATACCGCTGACGCCCTGAAATGAGTATGTCAGCGGCAGTAACAGCGCAATACCCATATTCACCGTCAGCCCGGGAATAATACCAATCAAAATACCCGCCAGCGCGCCCAGAAAAATAACGCTGATGGTGTCAAAACTAAAAACGACGGCAAAAGCGGTCAACACTTCGTTCATAATGATTCCCTTTTCAGGACTCGCTGAAAACTGAAGTTGGCAAAGGAGAATTGAACAAATAAGTAAAAGAGAGGTAGACGGCGGCGACAATCAACAGCGTCGAAAACGCAATATATCCGGCTCGCCGTTCACGCATAAATAACATGGTGAGCGGAATAAAAATAACGGCGGATAAAATAAAACCGGCCAGCGACAGCATCACGCCGTATAGCAGGGTCATGCCACTCAAAAGACCGGTTTTTCGGACAAACGCAGAAGAGAGATCGACCGTTTTTTCCGCCTGATGACGCTGTTTAAACACCACGCCCAGCTGGAGCACGCCGAGTAAAATAAACAGCCACGCCAGACCAAAAGGCCAGAAGCGTTCGCCAGGCACGCCATATTCATCAAACATCGACATCGTACGCGACAGAAAGAGGATTAAGCCGCCCAGCCCCGCCGACAATAGCCCGACCAGGATATCAAACTTACGCATAATGATTCTCCCGCCCGCCGGCGCGGACCGGCAGGCGCGTTACGCGGATTATTTCTTCAGGGTGTCCGCAATCAGCTGTTTATACATCTCATCATCTTCCCGCATCATTTTCAGCGCGTCCTCGCCAACGATGGTGACCGGCATAATTCCCTGTTTGCGCACCGCATCCTGATAAGCCGGCGTATTCACCACCTCGGCGAAGGTGTTGACCAACTGCTCGCTGATCTCCGCCGGCACCTTTGCCGTGGTGGCCAGCACCGCCCACGCGCGCATTTTTACGTTAACGTCCAGTTGCAGCGCCTCTTTGATCGTCGGCACCTGCGGAAACAGTTCAAAACGTTTCTCGTCCATCACCGCCAGCACTCGTAAAATTCCCGCATCGACCTGGGATTTCACCGCGCCCGGCGTGGTTAACACGGCGTCGATATGGCCGCCCACCAGCGCGGCGATGGAAGGCCCGGTGCCTTCGTTATACGGAATGTGATTAAATTTCGTCCCGGTGGTTTTCTCAATATTGACCGCGGCAAGGTGATAAATCGCCCCCATGCCCGAGTTGCCAACCTTTAATTTTCCCGGCTGTTGCCCGGCGGCGTGAATAAAATCCGCCAGCGTGTCATAACCCGCGTCCGCTTTCACCACGATGGACACCGGGTCGGCGATCGTCGTCACCAGCGGAGTAAAATCCCGCCAGGTGACCGGAGATTTATTCTGGTAAGGAAACATCGCCAGCTCCACCGTAGTCATCACCAGCTTATAGCCATCAGGCCGCGCCTTCGCCACCTCGATCAGTCCGGTGATGCCGTTGCCGGCCGGTTTATTGACCGGCACGAAAATAACCCCTTTCGGCAACCGATCCTTCGTATATTCGATCAACGTTCTGGCGGAGGTATCGGTACCGCCGCCGGGGTTTTTGGGAATAACGACTTCAATATTTTTCTTTGCGTACGTTAATGTTTGCTGCGCCAGCGTCTGACCGGCCGGCAAGGACAGCGCGGAGGCCAGCAGCATAAGCAAATATTTGTTCATCGGATTCTCCATTTTATTATCTGTAGGGTCAGTGAAGGAGACGACTGATCTGGCAAAAACGACAATCTATAGGGCGACGTTCTGGTAAATAATATTGGTCCGGTTGCAGGTATACGTAATATGCAGGCTGTTACGCCCGGCGATAATCGCGGGATAAGAGAACTCGCCCGCCTCGTTTTCCAGATCGCCCAGATGCCGCCACGTCATGCCATTGTCGGCGGACGCGATCAGCGACAGCGGATAGCGCCGGCTCCAGTTGCCGGCTATCGGGTTGCAGGCCAGCACCAGCCGCCCGTCGCCGAGGTGCGCGAGATCAATCCCGCTATTATTATTCGCCAGCTCAGTGGGCCGGGCCGGCGACCAGCGCCGGCCATAATCCGCCGAATCGCTGCGATACAGACATCCTCTGGTGCTGCGCATCAACAAATGAATATGGCCGGGACGGGATTCCCACGCCGTTGGCTGGATCACGCCATCCCACTGAAAAACCCGGCTCAGATCGTTTTCCCACAGGGCGTTCTGCTGTAATCCCTGCCAGAGCGACGGCGGCGGCGCGGCGTCCGGCGCGATGTGGCGAAGCGGCACCGCTACGCGCCGCCATTGCCGGCCCCAATCCGCGCTGATATCGACAAACGCGTCCCAGTAACGGTCGTCCTCAACCGAAGCGCCGGCCAGCCATTCGCCGTTCGACATGACCAGCAGTTTGTTTTTTACCGGCCCGCGAGGCTGCAAATCGCCCGCCACCAGCGCGCGCGGCGGCGACCAGCTGACGCCGTCGTCATCCGACACCGCTACCCGGGTCAGCCAGCGGTGCACGTCCGGCCCGGTCTTATAGAACAGCCACAGCCGCTTATCCTGGCGGTGCAGCACCGGATTCCAGTGCGCCAGGCCCGGCTGCGCCAGCACGCGGCGCGGTGCCGACCAGCCGCCCTGCCGATAGCGGGCTAACCAGATCGCCGTATCCCCGCTGCCTTCCTTCTCGCCGGCGAACCAGGCCGCCAGCAGCCCGTCGTCGGGCAAGGTCACCAGCGTAGAAGCGTGGCAACTGGCGAAATAATGACGATCGGCGGGAATCAGTTCATCACGCCGGATTTGAGTCAACGCCATGGCCGCCTCCCGACGTTAACGTTTTCAGCTGTATCGCCTCGCCCAGCCGCATCATGCCGTCGATCGCCTGCGGGAAGAAACCGGATGGATAGGCCGCGCTGTCGCGCACCCGGCAGGCATAGGTGGAAAAATTGCCCATCTGCTGCTGAAAATATTTCGCGCACGCCGGATAGTCGAGATTCTCCACCAGCGCCGCGGTGGACAGATAATCCGCCAGGCGCCCGGCCTGGCGCGGCTGTTCGCGCCAGTGTTCGTACAACCAGACATAAAGCCGCGGATGAAAGTTGGCCATTACGCCGCTGTAGGCCTGACAGCCGGCCTGGAAAGAAGCCAGCAACGTCTGACTGTTGGCGTTGGCCAGATGCAAACGGCTGCCTGCAGCCAGCCGCAGACGCCGTTTAATGGTGGGTAAATCGCAGCAGGTGTCTTTGATGAATCGATAACGTCCGCTCTGCGCGCACCAGGCCACGGTGTCGTCCGACAGCAGGCGCTTGTAGGGATAAGGGCACTCATAGATGCCCAGATCCAGCGCCGGCAGCTGCGCGGTGAGCGCCTGCAGCGCCGCCAGCATCCGTTCGTCGGACTCCCCGGCCAGCGCCAGACGGTTGGCGATCAGTATCAGGCCGTCCACGCCGGTTTCCGCCAGCGCGCTCAGTTGATCGACCTGCTGACTCGGCGCGCTGGCGGTATGGCCGGACGCCACCACCGGTACGCGGCCGTTCACCTGGCGCACGATAAAACGCACCAGTTCGACCGTTTCGCGATCGCTTAAGAAGAACATCTCGCTCGACTGGCAGGCGGCGAACAGGCCATGTACGCCGGAAGCCAGATACCACTCCACCAGACGGGCCAGCGAGGGGTAATCGATTTCGCGCCGCTCATCGAAAGGAGTCAGCATCACCGGCCAAATACCGGTGTATTTTTGCGTTTCATCCGCTATCTGGCGCATGGCTTCACCTCGTCAACACGTCGGCGGCGTCACCGGCGGCGTATACCCGAATGTTTTGCGTCAGCGCCTGCGCGACGAAAGCCTGCACAACGTCGGTCAGCGCCGCCTCATCCACATAGGCGACAGTCAGGTGGTTGCTCTGGTGTCCGGCCATCAGCTCATCGCGGCTCACCCCATCCAGCACCGCATTCAGCAGCGGCCACTCATAATTAGTGGCGCGCCGCCGCCGTTCAAACTCCTCTGCCGGCAGTTCCACCGCCGTGCCGGTGCCGATATGCATCACCACCTCGACGCCTTCATAGTGGGCGCGCGCCCAGATAAAACGCCCGGCTTTGCTTTGCCCGGCGATAGTCGAACCGCCGTAAGGGAAAAACATCGCCGGCTGACGATAGCCGGTCGCGCCGGCGATGCCGCCTTTCAGATGAGCGAACGGCACGGCGCCGGAAATTTCCAGATCCCAGTAGAAGGTGCCCTGGTAATCGCTGCCCCAGCGTACGTCATGCAGCGTGGTTTCGGCCGGCATGCCCAGCGCCTGTAATAGCTGCGCCAGCATCACCTGCGGAATGGCGCTGCCCATATCGACTTCATTCACGCAGGGAATGGCGCGATCCGGCCAGATAATGTCGCCGTTTTCATCCGGTATCGGGAAACGCTCGGCGTTGCCGATCGCGCCCTCGGCGAAGTCAGAGGCGGCGCAGCTGTCCTTCAGGCCCTGCTGATACTGCACTCCCACGGCGGACAGGCCAAAGCGCTGAACGAAACGCGCCATGGCGATCATCATCGCGCACTGTTCCAGCACCTGCGCGCGGGTCAGTTGCTGACTGCCGTCCTCGCCAAATTCGAAACGCATGCCGCGCTGTTCGTACCACTGCAGGCAGGTTTCGCGCAGCGCTGGCGGCACTTTCGCCATTTCCACCAGCAGAGCCGACTGCGACAGCGATTCGATCGGCAGGCCGATATTGATCATTGACTGCTGAGGGAACACGCCGTTAATCATGCCCATGCAAAACGTATCGAACAGCCCGACGATCGCCTTACGGCGTAAAATAGACTCTCCGACCTGGCGGCCGATCTGGCCGGCGGCGCTGGCCACCACCGGGTGCGTGGCGGAAATGGCGTGCAGATAGCGAGTGTTGTGCGCGATCGCGCCGTCACGCAGCCAGTTAGCCAGACCGCGGAGGAAAAACTCGTCGTTGAACTCTTCCGACCACAGGCGGGAATAGGCGCGCCCAAGGCTGGTCAGGCAACCCGCCATGCACAGCATGCCGACCAGGCCGGGCCAGGTGCCGTTAAAGTTCGCCAGCAGCAATATTGGCCCGCGATGGTGCGCCAGCGACGGCGCAATATGGTGTGAATACTGCCACGCCGTCAGCAGAACGATCAGCGGCGCATCGGGATCGATGGCGGCGAATAGATCGCTGCCCTCGCGCTGACTGCTGATAAAGCCATGGCCGCGCTGCGGATTAAAGGGGTGCGCGCGTTTCAGCGTATAGCCCAGGCTGTTCAGTTCGAGCTGCAGTCGCTGCTCGAACTGGTGCTGGACCGGCCAGCAGGTCACATTCGCCGGCTCGCGTAAATCCGCGTTGGTGATCAGCAAAACTTCGCGCGTCTGTGCGCGGATGGGGGATGGCGCAGCGGGAAGATGTAGCGTCAACATGCTCTGCTCCTTATCGGGACAAGGGAAAACGGAACCGGCCCGGCGTGAATGCCGCGATGCCCGTTTGCGACGCCTGCCGCCGCTGTTTCGGCGAGCCGGCCGGCGTACGCCCGGTGATGCACGCACCGGCTGAGCCGCCTGACCAATTGATTTTTAATCGGCGTAAAACTAAAGCTAACTCGAGTTAGCAATCTATTTTAACCAAAAAGAATGTACAACGGATTTAATGCGGAAATGTGAGGCAGGTCGGAGAGCAAAAAACAATCGCCCCGAATAACAACGGGTTAAACAATGAACAACGAAACGAAGCGCGCCTGACGGCCAGCGATCGCCGGCAACGGCCCGGGACCAGGGCGCCGCGCGCCCGACGCCGTTATCAGACGCCGGGTCGATTGCGGCTACGCCGACGGCACCACAAAGACCTGATTAGCGCCGTCCACCGCGCGCATAAAAGCGATGTAGCGCCCGTCGGGAGAAAACACCACGGCATCGGGGCTGGGAGCGATTTCCGTTCGTTCGGTAAGACGCGTCAGCGCGCCGCTGGCGGCGTCGCACAGCATAATGCTGTTATCGCAGACCAGCGCCAGTGCGCCGCCCTGAGGATGCCAGCTGAACGCCGACTGCACCGACTGCTCGCTCCGGGTCACCTGGCGCGGCGGACCGCCCAACGGAGAGATGGTCCACAGCTGAACGATGCCGGCATCGTCCTTCATCAGAAAAGCGATTTCGCGGCCAGACGGCGAAGCGCGCAGCCAATGGCGCGGCTGGCTGACCAGGCCAGGATAACGACGCCGGTGCGTAAAGGTCAGGCGCCGCTGCCTCACCCCGCGCGGCGGAGCAGGTAGCGTGGCTTCCGTTCCGGCCAGCGGATCGTCGCCGGCCGCGGCGTAATCCTCCAGTCGTTCGGGCAGATCGACCAGAAAGACCTCCGGCACCTTTTCTCCCGTCGATGACAGCGTGTCGCCGATAAACGCCAGAGCTCGCCGCTGCCAGCCGCCGTCGGCGCGGCGATAGCCGTGGACGCCGACCCAGCCCTCTTCATAAGCGCGGTTGATTTCGTCGCTGCCGGGCCGCGGCTGCGGCGTAGTCCGGCTCACCAGCACGCAATAGTGGCTGCCGTCATATTCCCGCGCATGGCGCCTGGGCACGCTCACCGGACGCAGCGGCACGGCCACCCCGACATTGCGTAAATCCAGCGCAGGATCGCGCTGGTGCAGGACATGGTCGTTATAAGTAAAACTGATCAAACGGCCATCCGGGCTAAAAACATGAACATGCGAACCGCCACGCAGAGCGCCGTCGACGTAAGGCGCAGTGATCGAACAGGCATCCAGCGTCACCGCCCTGCCGCGCCGCTCGTCGCTGACGATCACCCCCCGGCGATGATGGAAATCATAGTGCCAGTCGTCATCGGGATTTTCCGGCCCGTGAATAAAAACATAGCGCAGCGGCGCTGCCGGGCTACAGGTAACCACGCCAACGTGCGCGCCGTCACCGGCGCGGTAAATCACCTCTTTTTTCAAGCTGTTAATATTCACCCGTTCTATAGTCAACCCTGTGAAAGAAGATCCAGCCGGCCTGACGTCATAAACCAGCCACTCAGAATCCATAGACCAGATGCTAGTATTGGTAATTTGCGAGCCGGTAGCATTAAATGTCAATCTGATTTCGTTATTCACAACTAACATCCAAATATGTGGCTAAAATTCAATATATTGTAAATTAAAATCATGTTTTTGTATAAATACTTGATTTATAAACAATATAATTAATATTAACGGATTTATTTAATTCAAAAAAACAGAACAAGATAATCAATAACATCCGTTTTTTAATTTTTAAGCCTTGTCGTAACCTTATTCGTACCGAAAGGGGAACGCCCTTTCACTCCGACAAAAACAGTGTAAAAAGGATAAACATTATGAAAACCATGAAAACTTTCGCCATCGCGACCGTATTTTCCGCCCTGTCCTTCGGCGCCTTTGCCGCCGACTACGTCAGCCCGCAACAGACGCAGCAGCTGGAAAAAATCGGCGTTGTTTCCGCCCGCGCCGCTGACCTGAGCAGCCTGAAAGCACAGCTGGCGGAAAAAGCGGATAAAGCCGGCGCCAAAGCCTACAGTATCACCTATGCCGGCGGTCACGATCGTCTGCTGGGTACGGCCACTATCTATAACTAATATTTTGTCGCGGTTGCCCGCGCCCCGCTTTGCCTCCTACCCTCATGGCAAAGCGGGTTTTTTATGGCGGGTTATTCCTGCCGCGCCCCGACCTGGTCGTCGCCCGCTTCTTCTTCCCCCTCCAGCGCCAGCAGCAACGCCGACAAATGGTCATCCAGCGCCGCTAAATCGGCAGCCGGCAACGCGGACAGAATAGTACGCTCGTTCTCAATATGCGCCTCGACCGCGCGATTAATCAGCGCCAGGCCCGCCGGCGTCAGTTGCACCAGCATGCTGCGCGCATCTTTGCTGTTAGGCACCCGCCGCACCAGCCCGCTTCCCTCCAGACGCTGCAGGCGATGCGTCATGGTGCCGGAGGTAATCATCAGATCGGAAAACAGAGCAGTCGGCGCCATACAGTGGGGCTGGCCGTTACGTCGCAGCGTCGCCAGCACATCGAACTCCCAGGACGTCATGCTGAAGTCGGTAAAGGTGCGATCAAGGCGCCGGCGCAACAGCGCCGCGCAGCGTCCGAGGCGGCCAATCGGTCCCATCGGGCTGACGTCCAGATCCGGGCGTTCGCGTCGCCACTGCTGCAGAATGGTGTCCACCTTATCGCACGGGCGTTGTTTGCTCATCTCCCCTCCATATATCTTGATATCAAGATAAATTATCGTCAGGCTTCTATTTTATCTTGAATTGAAGGTAATTACATGTCCCATCACTCCCCGCCCCGCCCGGCATTCGATACCCTGCTCACCGCGCTGGCTCCCGTTATCTGGGGTTCCACCTATATCGTAGCGTCAGAACTGTTGCCGCCCGACCGCCCCTTTACCGCCGCGCTGATCCGGGTTCTGCCGGCGGGGCTGCTGCTGATTTTGTTGACCAGACGCCAGCCCGCCAAAGGTGAATAGGGACGCCTGCTGACGCTGGCCGCATTGAATATCGGCGTGTTTCAGGCGCTGCTGTTTGTCGCCGCGCTGCGGCTGCCCGGCGGCCTGGCCGCGGTGCTGGGCGCGATCCAGCCGCTGCTGGTGATGGCGCTGGCCTGGGGCGTCGATCGGCAATCTCCGGCCCGCCTGGCGCTGGGAGCCAGTATTCTGGCCATCTTCGGCATGGCGCTGCTGCTGCTGTCGCCCGACGCCGTACGCGATCCGATTGGCATCTGCGCCGCGCTGGCCGGCGCCGGCTGTATGGCGGCCGGCACATGGCTCACGCGCCGCTGGAAACTGTCGATGCCGGTGCTGGCGCTAACCGGCTGGCAGCTATTGGCCGGCGGCCTGATGCTGGCGCCGGTGGCCTGGACGCTGGACGCCCCGCTGCCGGCGCTCTCTCCGCTGCAGATCGCCGCCTACGCATGGCTGTGTCTCGCCGGCGCGCTGCTGGCCTACGCATTATGGTTTCGCGGCGTTACCCGTCTCTCGTCGGTCGCGGTTTCATCGCTGAGTCTGTTAAGCCCGCTGACGGCGGTGGTGTTGGGCTGGCTCTTCCTGGCGCAGACCGTGACCGGCGCGGCGCTGTTTGGGCTGTTCATCGTGCTGGGCAGCGTACTGACCGTACAGTGGGCCGCCGGCCGGCAGAACGCGGCGCAAAATGCCGCGCGTATCTATGCCGATGCCGATCGACAGCAGGGAGAAACGGCAGACAAACGGCGCGCCGAAGCGCCTAATGTCGAATGCATCGCGCGCAAATGATTGCCGGCGCGATCGCGCCGGCAATCAAAAACCACCTCCCGAGGAGGTAGCTTAGGGCTGACAATAAAAAACGGACTCGCCGCCAGCGAGTCCGCTGTCGTCAAGGTTCGGCGGTTAACCGACGCGTTTAATATCGCCCACCAGGAAAATGTAGGACAGCGCGCCCACCAGCGCAACGCCGGCAATATAAGTCAGCGCCGGGGCGAAGCCATAATCCTGCGCCAGGTAGCCGATGACCAGCGGCACCGTGATGCCGCCCAGACCGCCGACAAAGTTGAACACCCCGCCGGTCAGACCGATCAGGCGCACCGGCGCCAGCGAAGAAACCAGCGACCACGTAATAGAGGCAAAACCATTGCCGAAAAACGCCAGCGCCATCAGGCCCATAATCCACAACGGATCGTTGGTGTAGTTAGCCCCCATGATGCAGGTCGAAATCAACAGCCCGCAAATAATCGGCGTTTTACGCGCAAACCCCAGCGATTTGCCGTTGCGCACCAGCCGATCGGCCACAAAACCGGAGAGCAGAACGCCGATAAACGCGGCCAGGAAAGGCACCACCGTCATAAAACCGGCGGTCAGCGCGGCAATCTGTTTCTCCTGCGTCAGATAGTTGGGGAACCAGGTCAGGAAGAACCACAGGGTCGAGGTCACCGCAAACTGCCCGATATAAACCCCCACCAGCTTACGATTAAACACCAGTTTCCAGTCCGCCGAGGTTAACGGCGTACGCGTTTTCTGACCGGACGGCGCATCGCCGTCGATAATGCCGCCGCCGGCTTTGATATACTCCAGCTCCGCATTATTCACGCCTTTGCTCTTGCGCGGTGGCTGATAGACAAAATGCCAAATCAACGCCCAGATAATGCCGATGCCGCCGGTAATGATAAATACCCAGTGCCAGCTCAGGACTTCCTGCACCCAGATTAATAACGGAGTGAGAAACGCCAGACCGACAAACTGGCCGGAGGTATAAAAGCCCACCGCGGAGGCGCGCTCCTGCTCCGGGAACCAGCTGGTGACCATGCGGTTATTGGTGGGGAAAGCCGGCGCCTCAAATAACCCCGTCACCGCCCGCAGACTAATTAATGAAATCAGACCATTGGCGAAACCCTGCAGTAATGTCGCCACCGACCAGCCAAAAATAGCGATAAAGTAGGTGACTTTCGATCCCATACGGTCGAGAAACCAGCCGCCGGGGATCTGGCACAGGGTGTAGGTCCAGGCAAAGGCCGAAAAGATATAGCCCATCTGGGCTTTCGTGATGCCGAATTCTTCCTGAATATGCGCCGAAGCCACCGCCAGGTTGGCCCTGTCCACGTAGCAGATGACCACGGTGATAAAAATCATCAGTAGGGTAAGATAACGTCTTTTTGTCGGTCGGGTAGTTAATGTCATGTCCATCTTATATCCTGTTATCGCTATTTATTTTGCAATACTGATGAAAACGCGATTCATCAGCTATTTTTTAGATAACAACATCAGCAGGCGGCTATGCGTTATACCCTCAAATTCCAACAGTCCGAAATTTATTGGGTAAATATGAACAGTTAATTCAGAAAAAATAGATCCCCGTCACAAAGCTATGTGATATTCATTCATTCCATTATTTACACCCTAAATAATTCAAGTTGCGCGACAATACGCTATCGTTTTGAACGCCGAAATGGGCGAGGCTGGCGCTGGGCCGGCTCACGCCACGCCTCTGCAACTTGAAGTATAACGAGCATACTCCCTTCATCTTTCAGGTTGCGGCGACATCAGCAACCTGAAATCCGTCAGGTATATTTTATTCTGAAAATAGTTAACAGAATGCAGAGCAGCCCCCCGAATTAGCCAGCCGGCAGAAAAAAGACAAACCATACCCGCTCAAAATATATATTGAGTCTGTTTCTCTTTCTGATGTGGCTAAACTCGGGGAATAATAGTGATTATGTTATTACCATTCAGCAACGGCTCCATCAGAATAACGCCATACCGGGTTACGCCAGTCAGGCGCATTTTTACTGCGCTCAATAACCAGCTCTTCATTTATTTCCACGCCGAGCCCAGGTTTATTTAACGGGTAGAAATGTCCGTCGGTCATTTTAAAGTCATCTTTATTGATGACATAGTCCAGCAGTTCGGCGCCCTGGTTGTAATGAATGCCCATACTCTGTTCCTGCAACACCGCATTGCGGGCGACAAAATCGAGGTGCAGACAGGAAGCCAGCGCGATCGGGCCCAGCGGACAGTGCGGCGCCAGCGCGACATCATAGGATTCAGCCATCGCCGCAATGCGGAAACATTCGCTGATCCCGCCGGCGTGCGACAGGTCGGGCTGAATGATCGCCAGACCGCCGTCGGCAAGCACGCGTTTAAAATCAAAGCGCGAGAACATACGCTCTCCCGCGGCGATCGGCAGATGAGTCTGCGCCGCCAGACGCGGATAGTATTCGGCCTGCTCCGCCAGCACCGGCTCTTCGATAAACAGCGGACGATAAGGCTCCAGCTCCTTAATCAGGATCTTCGCCATCGGCGCGTCGACCCGGCCGTGGAAATCCAGCCCGAACTCGATGCGGTTGCCGAACGCCTCGCGAATTTCCGCCACCACGGCGACGGCCGCATCCACTTTACGCGAGTTATCGATAATGCCCATCTCTTCACAGCCGTTCAGCTTGAAGGTATCGAACCCAATGCCCGTCAGCTTGTTAATACCGGCTATCACATCGGAAGGACGATCGCCGCCAACCCAGCTGTAGGCCTTGATTTTATCGCGCACCAGCCCGCCCAGCAGTTGATAAACCGGCACGCCGAGCGCCTTGCCTTTAATATCCCACAGCGCCTGATCGATACCGGCGATCGCGCTCATCAGGATCGGGCCGCCGCGGTAGAAACCGGCGCGATACATTACCTGCCAGATATCGTTGATGCGCGCCGGGTCCTGGCCAATCACATAGTCGGCCAGCTCATGCACCGCGGCTTCCACCGTGCGGGCGCGTCCTTCAATAACCGGTTCGCCCCAGCCGACAATGCCTTCATCCGTTTCGATCTTCAGAAACATCCAGCGCGGCGGCAGGCGATACGTAGTCAGTTTAGTAATTTTCATTGCACAGTATCCTTATAAGCTTTAACAAACGCCTGCGCCTTTTGCGCAGTCACCTCTGCGGACTGACCGGCGCGATACAGATCGCCGCCCAGACCAGCCCCGGTACAGCCCGCGCGCAGATAATCGGCAAGGTTGTCCGGCGTAATTCCTCCGACCGCGAACACCGGCACCGCCGGCGGCAGCACCGCCTTCAACGCCCGGATATAGTCAGGCCCAAAGGCCGAGGAAGGGAAAATTTTCAGCGTTTGCGCGCCGGCTTCCAGCGCCTCAAACGCTTCGGTGGCCGTGGCGCAGCCGGAGCACACGATCATGCCGGCGGCGGCGGCGCGGCGGATCACGGCGGTATTGGTATTCGGCGTCACCACCAGCCGGCCGCCGGCCGCGGCCAGTTCATCAACCGCTTGCGGCGTCAGCACCGTTCCTGCCCCAATCAGCGCCCGATCGGCACATTGCGCGACGGCCAGCCGGATACTGCGCCACGGATCGGGCGAATTCAGCGGAATTTCTATCGCATCAAAACCCGCATCCAGCAGCGCGGCGAGGTGCGCCGGTATGTCTTCGGGCGTGATGCCGCGTAAAATGGCAATTAAGGGAAGATCAGTTTGCCAGCTCATTTACTATGCTCCTCATACCTGCCTGAAAAGCCCGATCGCCATCGAGCGCTTGCCCGCGCAGCCCGGCCATTCGCAATGCCTGCTGATACCGTTCGGTTAGCGCGGGATTACCAATCACCGTGACGGGCGTCGCGGTCGTAATCTGGTAGTAGCGCTGCATCTGCGCCACCTCATGGCCAATCAACAGGCCGGATAGCCAGTCGCTGACGGCGCTTTTTTCCAGCCGGCCCAGCACGTGCGCCGCACGGGTCTCGAACAGGCAGCGCACGACGTCGCTATCGGCAAAACCCTGCTCCAGGCCGCGCTGAAAAACGTCAGGCGCGGCGCGCTGCTCCCCGATGCCGGCGCCGATCAGCGAGCGGGTCAACAGCAGATGGTGCAGCTCGCCGGTCATCACGGTGCGAAAGTCCATCACGCTGCTGTCCTGCATCCGCACCCATTTCGAATGCGTGCCCGGCAGCAGGTAAAGGGACGACGGACACTCGACCCAGGCGCCTGTCAGCTGGGTTTCTTCCCCCCGCATTACGTTACAGTTATCATCGCGATCGATGCTCAGCCCCGGGATAATCCACGCCGCCAGAGGCCGCGCCTCATCCACCCGCGTCAGGCGATGCGCCAGCCCGGTCAGACTGGTCGGACACGGCAGATAGGGCGCCGATACCCAGCCGGCGTTACTGCCGATCATGCCGGCCATTACCACAGGCACCTGATGCTGCAGCCAGGGGGCGATAACCTGCTGAAAAACCTGCTTCGGCGTTTGCCCGTCCAGCCGCGTTACCCCGGCCGTCGATCGGGTCTGGTCCACGCAGCGCCCGTCGAGATAGAGCCAGGCGCGCAGATTGGTCGAACCCCAGTCAATCGCGATATAACTGTCACTCATGTAATATCCTTCAACCGTTTGGTCGAACTGGCGATCATGGCAAGCGCCGCCCGTTCAGCCGCTTCTACGTCCTGATGCCGGATGGCATCGTACAAATCCCGGTGTTCGCGCAGCGTGCGCGGCATATTTTCGTTATCCGGCATATAGGTCCGCTCGAATACCGCCCGCTGCAGTGAACTGATCGCCACGCTCAGCTGTTGCAGCAGCGGGTTATGCACCGCCGCCAGCACCGCCTCGTGAAAGCGTATATCCGCCTGATTAAAGGCCTCGCGATCCTGGTGATTGGCGATCATGTCGTTCAGCGCCTGTTCAATCACCGCCAGTTCGCTGGAGGTGGCGCGTTCCGCCGCCCAGCGGGCGATCGACGGTTCGACCAGGTTACGCACCTCGCTCATCGCGCTGATCAGCCGCGGGTCATAGTCGCTGGCCAGCACCCACTGCAATACATCGGTATCGAGGTAATTCCACTGATTGCGCGGCGCCACAAACGCGCCGCGGTACCGTTTTATGTCGATCAGCCGCTTCGCGGTTAAGGCCCGAAACACTTCGCGAATAATGTTGCGCGAAGTCTGAAACTCTTCGCAGAAGTCCGCTTCCGCCGGCAAAGCCGAGCCGGGAGCATACTTCCCTTTAATAATCTGCTGGCCGATATCCAGAATAATGCGGTCGGTTTTACTCAAATCTTGTTTGCTCATAAGTGCTCCATCGCGGCGAAACGGTCATAAACCCAGAACCTTACTTTACCTGCCCCGATGAATACCGTCGCCACGGTGCTGCACAAAATACCGCATATGGGCCGTCTGAATGAGGCAGATTGTAGTACCAAATATATTGGTCGTACTACAATATGGATCACAAAACGGACAAAACAACCAATGAACGCTAAAAACTCGCCTGGCGGGCGCAGACAAACGAAAACACACGGACCCAGGGGGAAGCGGCAAGCAAAGAGAAGCGCGCGCCGGCTGGAAAAACGTTATGCTTAGCGATGACGCTTTGTCGCATTCAGGTATGAGCAACAACAGGGAAATAACATGAAGACCTTTGATATCTATCGGCATCCGGTCCTTGGCTACCAGATCGTGAAGCGGGGATTTTGCTGGCCGGCTTTTTTCTTCGGCATCATCTGGCTGCTGGTGAAACGCCTGTGGCTGGCCGCCGGGCTGATCGTCGGTTTTCTGATCCTCGTCGGCATCGGCAGCGAACTTATCGGGCTTGACGACAACGCCATCGACCATTTGTTTAATCTGCTGGGACTTGGCGTCGCCGTAACGCTGGGCTCTCAGGGAAATAGCCTGAGAAGCAAAAACCTGCAGTCGAAAAGTTATACGCTGGTGCGCAGCGTGCAGGCGCAAAATCCGTCTGCGGCGCTGGCGAAAGTCGATGATAAAAACGACACACTGTCAGTCTGACCGGCCGGCGGTCTCGTGCACCCAAGGCCTCGATGAGCGCCGACCCGACTGACAATTCGCGACGAGTCTATGCGACGACGTCCGCCATTCCTCCTCCGCGCCAGCCGGGGGTTATTTTCCGCCCGACCATCCGCCGCAAAACGGATCGCGTTGGCGGCAAGGCCGGCGCGCATATGGCACGTTTGTCGCCTTTTAGGCGACGCGCGGCGCGCAAAATTTCGTCAGTGGTTGATCGGCTACCCTGGTCAGGATACAGTCAGTTTTGTCTGTCAGCGTGGCGTGCGGTGGCGGCCGCCCGCCAGTCATCACTATTGATAGATAAAAATTATCAGACACATTGCTCATAACGATGAGCTTTTTTATGTGAATTTTATAGGATAGTGACCGTTATCACATAATCACTCGCATTGATCCACAGGAGGAGCACAATGTCTTTAATCAATACCGAAGTACAGCCTTTCAGCGCTACCGCTTACCATAACGGTAAATTCATCCAGGTTAGCGATGCCGACCTGAAAGGCAAATGGTCCGCGATTGTTTTCTATCCGGCTGATTTTACCTTTGTTTGCCCGACTGAACTGGAAGACCTGGCGGATCACTACGCTGAATTCCAGAAACTGGGCGTAGAAATCTACGGCGTATCCACCGATACCCATTTCTCCCACAAAGCGTGGCATGACACGTCTGACGCGATCAAGAAAGTGAACTACCCGCTGATCGGCGACCCGACTCACGTGCTGGCGAAAAACTTCGGCGTGCTGATTGAAGAAGAAGGCGTTGCGCTGCGCGGCACTTTCCTGATCAGCCCGGAAGGCCAGATCAAGCTGTATGAAATCCACGACAACGGCATTGGTCGCGATGCTTCCGAGCTGCTGCGTAAAGTACGCGCCGCTCAGTACGTAGCGAACCACCCTGGCGAAGTTTGCCCGGCTAAATGGAAAGAAGGGGAAGCGACCCTGACTCCGTCTCTGGACCTGGTTGGCAAAATCTAATTCGCTGTACCGTTCTGCGGTCTGGGGGCGTTGCCCTCAGACCGTTCATCACTCTAGCTAAGGGAACCCATCGTCATGTTGGATACTAATCTCAAAACACAATTAAAAACGTATCTTGACCTGGTTACCCAGCCAATTGAGATCTCTGCCTCTTTGAACGACAGCGCAAAATCTCATGAAATGCTGGGCCTGTTACAGGATATCGCCAGCCTTTCGCCGAACGTTATTTTGCGTGAAGACGGCAACGATGAACGCCGTCCGTCATTCGCCCTGAAAAGTCCGGGAAAAGATATTAGCCTGCGTTTTGCCGGCATTCCTTTAGGACACGAATTCACCTCGCTGGTACTGGCTTTACTGCAGGTCGGCGGGCATCCGGCGAAACTGACGCCGGAACAAATCGAACAGGTGAAAAACCTCGACGGTGAATACCATTTTGAAACCTATTTTTCGCTGAGCTGCCAGAACTGCCCTGACGTTGTGCAGGCGCTGAACCTGATGGCGGTGCTGAATCCGAAGATTCACCATGTGGCTATCGACGGCGCACTGTTCCAGGACGAAGTGAATGCGCGCCAGATCATGGCCGTCCCGTCCATCTATCTGAATGGCGAACCTTTCGGCCAGGGCCGCATGGGCCTGGAAGAGATCGTGAATAAGCTGGACAGCGGCGCCGCGGCGCAGGTGGCCGAGAAACTGAGCGCTCAGGCGCCGTACGACGTTTTGGTCATCGGCGGCGGCCCGGCCGGCGCCACCGCAGCCATCTACGCCGCGCGCAAGGGCATCAGAACCGGCGTGGCGGCCGAGCGTTTCGGCGGCCAGGTGCTGGATACGCTGGCGATCGAAAACTTTATTTCGGTTAAAGAAACCGAAGGCCCGAAACTGGCCGCCGCGCTGGAAGAGCACGTGCGTCAGTACGATGTGGACATCATGAACCTACAGCGCGCCACCGCGCTGCAGGCCAGCGTAGAAGCCGGCGGACTGCACGAAGTCAGCTTTGAAAGCGGCGCGAAACTGAAAGCGAAAACGGTGATTATCGCCACCGGCGCGCGCTGGCGTGAAATGAACGTCCCGGGCGAACAGGAATATCGTTCGCGCGGCGTGGCCTACTGCCCGCACTGCGACGGCCCGCTGTTTAAGGGTAAACGCGTCTCGGTGATTGGCGGCGGCAACTCCGGCGTGGAAGCCGCCATCGACCTGGCGGGCGTAGTTTCCCACGTCACGCTGATTGAGTTCGATGACAAGCTGCGCGCCGACGCCGTGCTGCAAAGCAAGCTGGCCAGCCTGCCGAACGTGGATATTATCACCAGCGCGCTGACCACCGAGGTCAAAGGCGACGGCAAGAAAGTGACCGGTCTGACTTATCAGGATCGCAAAACCAGCGAACTAAAGACGCTGGAACTGGAAGGTATTTTTGTGCAAATCGGTCTGCTGCCAAACACCGACTGGCTGCGCGGCAGCATCGAACTCTCTCCGCGCGGCGAAATTGAAATCGATAGCCGCGGTCAGACTTCGATTCCGGGCGTGTTCGCCGCCGGCGACGTCACCACCGTGCCGTACAAACAAATCGTGATCGCCCTCGGCGAAGGGGCCAAGGCCTCGCTGGCGGCCTTCGATCATCTGATTCGCAGCGGCCACTAAGCACCAAAAACAGGGCGCAGCCGGCGCCCTGTTTTACTTAGCGTTAAGCACAAACTTCTCAATCGCCCACGCCACGCCGTCTTCAGCATTGGTTTTCGTCACGAACTGCGCTCTGGCTTTTACCTCATCGGTAGCATTGCCCATCGCCACGCCCAGCCCGGCATAATCAATCATCGCCAGATCGTTAGCCTGATCGCCAATCGTCATGACGTTTTCACGCGCGATATGCAGATGTTCCGCCAGCATCCTGACCCCTTCCCCTTTATTCACCCGCTTATTGAGGATTTCCAGATAGTATTCGGCGCTCTTCATAATGGTGTAACGCTCGAATGCGCTCGGCGGAATGCGGCTAATCGCGTGATCCAGCACGGCGGGGTCGTCAATCATCATAACTTTAGGGAAAGTCAGCTGCGGATCCATTTCCTCCACCGCCCGATATTTAAGCGGGATGCCGGTCAGATACGACTCATGCACGGTATAAGGACTGATGTCTTTATTGGCGGTATACACCGCGGAAAAATCGAGCGCATGGAAATGCACGCCCAGTTCGCGCGCCAGCGCTTCTATATAAAGATAGTCGTCAAAACTCAGCGTCGTCTGCGCCACGCAGTCGCCGCTGCCGGCATGCTGCACCAGCGCGCCGTTATTGGTAATGCAGAACTGCCCTTCCTGCAGATCCAGCTCCCTGAGATAGCGCGCTACGCCAATATAAGGCCGACCGGTGGCCAACACCACGCGCACCCCCTTCTGCCGGGCTGCGGCAATCGCCCGCTGCACAGCCGGCGAGATCTGATGCTCGGGCGTTAACAGCGTCCCATCCATATCAATCGCAATTAGTTCAATAGACATAATGTCCTCAACGTCAGGGTAACCGACAGCCATGCTAACGCGATTCAGCGCCGGATAGCCAGCAAAAAACGGTGGGAAAACCGCCGCGCGCCGGCGCACGAAACACCGCTTTTCGTCGAGAGTATTAAACCGTGATCACTTTCACAAAACAGCCAAACAGCGTCGCAAGAAAATAGTGATAAATCAGCAGGATCGATAGGTTTACACCTGCGCTATTAGCCGGCGTCCCGGGCGGATATCGCGCGTCGGCGAAAGATAACGCGCACAAAAAAGCCAGCCCGATAAAGGCTGGCTTAAGCTGGCGGACAGGCCGCATGTGGCGCTGATAATCGACAGAACGTAACGACGGCGAAGACCTTCCCATATGCCCGGCCGCGCCATATCAGCCTCAGTAAACTGAGGTTCGCCGTTAAACCGACCGTTCAGATGCGTCAGCGACACATTCGTTCAGGGGGCGGAGCTTTACCCTTCTGTTCCATTATCCCCGCATAAATACCCATCATCGCTTTATCAACCGCCAGAGCCGGCCGACCGATCAGATATCGATGTTGGCGGCCTTCAGCGCGTTCTCTTCGATAAAGGCGCGGCGCGGCTCCACCGCATCCCCCATCAGCGTGGTGAACAGCTGGTCGGCGGCGATGGCGTCCTTGACCGTCACGCGCAGCATGCGACGGCTTTCCGGATCCATGGTCGTTTCCCATAACTGTTCCGGGTTCATCTCGCCCAGACCTTTATAGCGCTGGATCGCCAGACCGCGGCGCGATTCCTTCACCAGCCACTCAAGCGCCTGCTCGAAGCTGGCGACCGGCTGACGGCGCTCGCCGCGCTCGATAAAGGCATCCTCCTCGATCAGACCGCGCAGTTTCTCGCCCAGCGCGCAGATTTTACGATATTCGCCGCCGTGCACGAAGCTGTCGTCCAGACGGTAATCGGTATCCACGCCATGGGTGCGCACGCGCAAAACCGGCTCGAAAATCTGCCGCTCCGCGTTCTCATACACCACAAAGCTATAGGCGCTGCCGTGTTGTTCCTGTTCGTTCAGCCGCGCGCTCAGCGTTTCAATCCACTGCTGCACCTGCGCCTGATCGCTCAGCGCATCTTCGGTCAGCGTCGGGTGATAGATCAGATTATTTAGCAGCGCGCGCGGATAGCGACGCTCCATGCGGCCAATCATTTTCTGTACCGCATAATGTTCCGACACCAGTTTCTCCAGCGGCTCGCCGGCCAGCGCCGGCGCGTGCGCGTTGGCGTGCAGCGTGGCGCCGTCCAGCGCCAGCGCGATCTGGTACTGGTCCATCGCCTCATCGTCTTTGATGTACTGCTCCTGCTTGCCTTTCTTCACTTTGTACAGCGGCGGCTGGGCGATATACACGTGGCCGCGCTCGACAATTTCCGGCATCTGCCGATAGAAGAAGGTCAGCAGCAGGGTGCGGATATGGGAGCCATCGACGTCCGCATCGGTCATGATGATGATATTGTGATAACGCAGTTTATCCGGGTTGTACTCATCGCGGCCGATGCCGCAGCCCAGCGCGGTGATCAGCGTCGCCACTTCCTGCGACGACAGCATCTTGTCGAAACGCGCCTTCTCAACGTTGAGGATTTTCCCTTTCAGCGGCAGGATAGCCTGATTTTTACGGTTACGGCCCTGTTTGGCCGAACCGCCCGCCGAGTCCCCTTCCACCAGGTAGAGTTCGGACAGCGCCGGATCGCGTTCCTGGCAGTCCGCCAGTTTGCCCGGCAGGCCGGCCAGATCGAGCGCGCCTTTACGTCGCGTCATATCGCGCGCCTTGCGCGCCGCTTCGCGCGCGCGCGCGGCGTCGATAATTTTGCCGACCACGATTTTGGCGTCCGACGGATTTTCCATCAGATAATCCACCAGCTTTTCGTTCATCAGCGATTCCACCGCCGTCTTCACTTCGGAAGAGACCAGTTTGTCTTTGGTCTGCGACGAGAACTTCGGATCCGGCACTTTGACCGACACCACGGCAATCAGGCCTTCGCGCGCATCGTCGCCGGTGGCGCTGATTTTCGCTTTCTTGCTGTAGCCTTCTTTATCCATGTAGGTGTTCAGCGTACGGGTCATCGCGGCGCGGAAACCGGCCAGATGAGTCCCGCCGTCGCGCTGCGGAATGTTGTTGGTGAAACAGTAAATGTTTTCCTGGAAACCGTCGTTCCACTGCAGCGCCACTTCGACGCCGATATCATCTTTCACCGTCGAAAAATAAAATACGTTCGGGTGAATCGGCGTTTTATTGCGGTTCAGATAATCGACAAACGCCTTGATGCCGCCTTCGTAGTGGAAGTGATCGGCCTTATCTTTTTCACGCTCGTCAATCAGGCGGATCGACACGCCGGAGTTAAGGAAAGAGAGCTCGCGCAGACGTTTCGCCAGGATCTCGTAATCGAATTCGATAACGTTGGTAAAGGTTTCCAGACTCGGCCAAAAACGCACCCGCGTG
Source organism: Affinibrenneria salicis (assembly GCF_008710095.1). The sequence continues at coordinate 56,175 of NZ_VYKJ01000008.1, read as the reverse complement.
CCGGTTTTTTCCGTGTCGCCGGTCGCTTTCAGCGGCGCCTGCGCCACCCCGTGACGATAGATCTGCTCATTTCTCTTACCTTCGCGGCAGATCACCAGTTCGAGTTTTTCCGACAGAGCGTTAACCACCGAAACGCCCACGCCGTGCAGACCGCCGGAAACCTTATAGGAGTTATCATCGAACTTACCGCCTGCGTGCAGGACGGTCATGATCACTTCAGCGGCGGAAATGCCTTCTTCTTCATGAATACCGGTCGGGATACCGCGCCCGTCATCCTGCACGGATACCGAGTTATCGGCGTGGATGGTGATAACAATGTCTTTACAGTAGCCCGCGAGCGCTTCGTCGATAGCGTTGTCCACAACCTCGAATACCATATGATGAAGACCGGTACCATCATCCGTATCACCGATATACATACCCGGGCGTTTACGCACCGCGTCCAGCCCTTTTAATACCTTGATACTAGAGGAGTCATAAGAATTCGACATCAACGTTTCTCGCTCATTTTAGTTCTGTGATTGATCTGCTATTTTACCTTGTTCCACACGGAACATCTTGCCATTTTCACTTGCCGCGCCGTCTTCCATCATATCATTGACCTGCCCGGCGCTGACCGCGCTGACGAAGACCTGTGCCTGTGTGGCTTTCAGCCGCTCCGCCAGCAGACGACGACGGGTGACATCCAGTTCAGAGGCAAAATCATCGATCAAATACAAACAGCGCAGTCCGCTCTGCCGGGTGAGGAATTCGCCCTGCGCCAGACGCAGAGCGCACATCAATAGCTTCATCTGCCCGCGCGACAGCATATCCTCCACCGCCACGCCGTCGGCCCGGATACGGAAATCCGCCTTATGCGGGCCCTGCGCGGTATAGGTCAGCAGCCGGTCGCGCTCAAACTGCCGCTCCAGCGTGGCGGCGTAGTCGCTTTCCTTGTCCCAGCCGCGCTGAAAAGCGAAGGTCAGCGAAAACTCCGGCAGAAATTGCTTACAGGTAGCGGCAATATCTTCGGCGATCGCCGCGCTGTAGTGCGCCCGGCAGGCGCTGACCTGTTCGGCCAGCGGGATTAACGCCATGTCCCAGGCGCGCAGCTGATCGTAGCGGCTCACCTGGCGCAAAGCGGCATTGCGCTGGCGCAACAAACGCTTCAGGTTGCTCCAGGCGGTAAAAAAGCCGGGATCGTGATGAAAACAGCCCCAGTCCAGAAACGCGCGCCGGTATTTCGGCCCGCCGTTCAGCAGGGTAAAGCCTTCGGGCGTGATGAGCTGTATCGGCAACAGTTGCGCCAGCTCCGCCACTTTATGGCCGTCGCTGCCGTCAATGCGCACGACGCTGTCCCCCAGGCGATTCTTGCTCAGGCCGATGGCGCGCTCGCGCTCCGCGCCCTGCAGGCGGGCATGCAGAACAAACTCCGGCTGATCGTGACGAATCACCCTGAGCGCCTGCACGCTGCGAAAAGCGCGGCCGTGCCCCAGCGTATACACCGCTTCCAGCACGCTGGTTTTCCCGCTGCCGTTCGGCCCCACCAGAAAATTAAAGCCAGGAGAGAGCGTCAGATCGGCGGCGGCGATATTACGAAAGTCTTTAATCAGAAGACGAGTAAGAGCCATTAATTGAATGATCCTGGCACAATGAGTGCAGCCTGTTCACACGCGGGCCGCCGGCCGGGCGCCCCGCATATCGCCTTGCGTCGGGCCGGAAGCCGGCCGCCGGCGCGAACGGCGGCAAGGCTCGCGCGCCGGCACGGGCCGCTACAGCCGCATCGGCATAACCACATAGGCCGCCGCCTGGCTGGCGCAGTCTTCGATCTGCACGCTGGAAACCGAGTCGGTCAACAGTAAACGCACGTCTTCGCACTTCAGAGCGTTGAGCACGTCCAGCACATAGCTGACGTTAAAACCAATTTCCATTTCCGTGCCGTCGTACTGCACGTCCAGTATCTCTTCCGCTTCTTCCTGTTCCGGGTTATTGGCGGTTATTTTGAGCTGATTTTGATTCAGGTGCAGCCGCACGCCGCGGAACTTTTCATTCGACAGAATGGCGGCGCGGGCGAAAGCCTGACGCAGCAGATCGCAGCCGGCTTCCAGCGTTTTGTCAGGGTTTTTCGGCAATACGCGACGATAATCAGGGAAACGGCCGTCGACCAGCTTAGAGGTAAAAATAAAATCGCCGACGTGCGCGCGGATATTGTTGCCGCCAATCTGCAGCTGCAGCGGCGTATCGCCGCCGTCCAGCAGGCGCACCAGCTCCATCACCCCTTTACGCGGCACGATCACCGAATGAGAAGGCAGCGACTGGCCGACCGGCATGGAGCAAACCGCCAGACGGTGGCCGTCCGTCGCCACCGTGCGCAGCTCCGTGCCTTCGGTTTCAAACAGCATACCGTTCAGGTAGTAACGCACATCCTGATGCGCCATGGAGAACTGAGTGGACTCAATCAGGCGCTTCAGCGTGGCCTGCGGCAGCGTGAACTCCACCTCGCTTTGCCAGTCGTCCAGATTCGGGAAATCGGCGGCGGGCAGGGTCGACAGGGAGAAGCGGCTGCGGCCGGAACGCACCAGCATCCGTTCGCCATCCAGCATCACGGTAATTTCCGCGCCTTCCGGCAAACCGCGGCAGATATCAAAAAATTTGCGCGCCGGAACGGTGGTGGCGCCTGGCTCGTGCGTCTGGTTCAACGCGACGCGCGCCACCATCTCCATTTCGAGATCGGTTCCGGTTAACAGTAATGTACCTTCCGTCACCTGCAGCAGCAGGTTACCCAGGATAGGCAGTGTCGGCCGCCCGCCCAGTGGGCTGCTGACCTGTTGCAATGGTTTTAGTAGTTGCTCGCGTTCAACAATAAATTTCATAATGTCAGGAAGATAAGGTTCGGATTAAATTGGAGAAATCTTCTTTGATGTCGTGACTTTCCTCACGCAGCTGCTCAATCTTGCGGCAGGCGTGCAACACCGTAGTATGATCGCGACCACCAAACGCATCGCCGATTTCCGGCAGGCTGTGGTTGGTTAACTCTTTCGCCAGCGCCATGGCCATCTGACGCGGACGGGCTACCGAGCGCGAACGCCGTCTGGACAGCAGATCGGCAATCTTAATCTTGTAGTACTCGGCCACCGTCTTCTGAATATTGTCGATGGTAACCAGCTTTTCCTGCAGCGCCAGCAGATCGCGCAACGCCTCGCGCACAAAATCGATAGTAATCGAACGCCCGGTAAAATTGGCGTTGGCGATCACCCGGTTCAGCGCCCCTTCCAGCTCGCGCACATTGGAGCGCAGGCGTTTGGCGATAAAGAAAGCCACCTCGCCCGGCAGGCGAATGTCGTTCTCATCGGCCTTCTTCATTAGGATCGCCACGCGGGTTTCCAGCTCGGGCGGTTCGATCGCCACCGTCAGGCCCCAGCCAAAGCGCGATTTCAGACGATCTTCCACCCCATTGATCTCTTTGGGATAGCGATCGGAGGTCAAAATGATCTGTTGATTGCCTTCCAGCAGCGCATTAAAGGTATGGAAAAACTCTTCCTGCGAACGCTCTTTATTGGCGAAAAACTGAATGTCATCGATCAGCAGCGCGTCAACCGAACGGTAGTAGCGCTTAAACTCCTCGATGGCGTTATTCTGCAGAGCTTTGACCATATCCTGCACAAAACGTTCGGAGTGCATATAGACCACTTTGGCGTTGGCTTTACGGGCAATAATACCGTTGCCCACCGCATGCAGCAGGTGAGTTTTACCCAGCCCGGTGCCGCCGTAGAGAAACAGCGGGTTATAGGCGCCGCCGGGATTATCGGCCACCTGACGCGCGGCAGCGCGAGCCAGCTGGTTCGATTTGCCCTCGACAAAGTTGTCGAACGTATGTTTCGGGTTGACGTTGGAACGGTAAGAATGCTCCGCCTGCACCGGCGAATTGTCCCAGCTGGGGCGCACCGGCACGCTGCGCGTTTGGGGCGCAGGCGCGCTGCTGGCGCTCTGAGTATGCACCACCGGCTGGCTAACCGGTTGGATCAGCGGTTTGCTGCCGACTTCAAAACGCAGCAAAGGCGCGTCTACGCCGCAGAAATCATTCAGCAACCCATTAATATTATTTAAGTATTTATCACGAACCCAATCCAGCACAAAACGATTAGGGGCGTAGAGCGCCAGAGTGTTATCACTCAGCTCAGCCTGCAAAGGGCGTATCCACATACTGAATTCTGTGGCAGGTAACTCATCCTGCAAACGGGCAAGACACTGCTGCCAAAGCGAAAGTGACACGGCGGACTCCACTCGAACAAGATCAATCTAAAAGAAAAGGATCGGAAAACGTTTTTATGTAACTCATGATTTTTTGGCACCGGCTATCTGCCAGCGCACCGCGTGACGGTTGCGGCGACCGAGACGATCCTGACGGAGGATCGTTTTCAGGACTGCGGATCATAACCTAAAGACGCCCGGAGATCTTCCCCTTCTGCACAGTTTAGATCCTTTTTATCCACAGGCTATTCTTATTGCAGAAAATGGATTATCCTCGCCCGCGCCGGCGGCGAAAGCAGGCATCACGCCGCCCGATGTGGCGTATCATCGTCGCGGTTGGTAAAAAACAGGCTATATAATCAATAAATTAAAATTACTCCTGTGGAAAAAACGTCGCCGCTCGCCGGCTAACCCCGGATACGATCTGTGCAACGCCGTGCGGCGTCCCACATTGCTCCGCTCCCGGCGCAAGCGGATCGCGCCAAACGATCCCATTGCCGGCCGCCGCGCCGCGCGCTGACGATCCAACGCCCGATGGGTCGGGAAAAAAACGTACGATCCCCGCACGGCCGTCATGAGCCGCCAGTCTGGTTATTTTTTCGGCTTTTTCCGAGCTGAGCGGGCGGCATTACGCCGTCAACGCAGGCCGATCGCCGCGCGATCCGGGTCTCGTCCAACTAATCGCAGCGGATCGTCGCGGGATCCTTGCGCTTTAATATAGAGTCCGTATAATTCCCGGCCTGCGCGTAGGGCCGGTTTTTCTGCGCTGACCCAGGCAGATATCCTGAGTGATTCAGGATAAACTGGCCGGTAAAACGTGATGTTAATTGACTCAGGGCTGTACAATTATTACAATCCCGCCTCTTTATTATGCGATTGAGGCGTCGGTCGTTCTCACGCCGAGTAGCCAAACGCGTTTACTGTGAAGTTAATTATCCAAGTTTAGGTAGAAATCGCCATGAAACGCACTTTCCAACCGTCCGTATTGAAGCGTAACCGTAGCCACGGTTTCCGTGCTCGTATGGCCACTAAAAATGGTCGTCAGGTTCTGGCCCGCCGTCGTGCGAAAGGCCGTACTCGTCTGACTGTTTCTAAGTAATAAAAGCTAACCCATCGCGTGGTTAAGCTCGCTTTTCCCAGGGAGTTACGTTTGTTAACTCCCAGCCATTTCACTTTTGTCTTCCAGCAGCCGCAACGGGCTGGCACGCCGCAAATCACCATTCTCGGCCGCCTGAATACGCTGGGGCATCCCCGCATCGGTCTGACCATCGCCAAAAAGCAGGTTAAACGCGCGCATGAACGTAACCGGATTAAACGTCTGGCTCGTGAAAGCTTCCGTTTGAACCAGCATACCCTGCCCGCCATGGATTTTATTGTGCTGGTCAAAAAGGGGGTGACTGAGCTGGATAATCGTGCGCTGACGGAAACACTGGAAAAACTATGGCGCCGCCATTGTCGCCAGGCTCGTACCTGCTAATCGGGTTGATAAAAGTTTATCAACTTGTAATTAGTCCGTTACTGGGACCGCACTGCCGCTTTCGGCCGACATGCTCGCAATACGGCATAGAGGCGATACGTCGGTTCGGTATGATAAAAGGCAGTTGGTTGACGCTCAAACGCGTATTAAAATGCCACCCTTTGAACCCTGGTGGTGATGATCCCGTACCGCCAAAAACCGACAATAACAGAGAACATTAACGATGGATTCGCAACGCAATCTCCTTATCATCGCTCTGCTATTCGTATCTTTCATGATCTGGCAGGCCTGGGAAACGGACAAAAATCCGCCTCAGAGCACGCAGACCACGCAACAGACTGCGAATAGCGCTATTGGTGATGCCGCCAGCCAGGGTGTCCCCGCCAGCGGTCAGGGTAAAACGATCACCGTCAAGACCGATGTACTGTCACTGAGTATCAATACCCGCGGCGGCGATATTGAACAAGCCAGCCTGCTGGTCTACCCGGAAACGCTGGGATCGGATCGCCCTTTCCAGCTGCTGGAAACCACGCCGCTCTTCACCTACCAGGCCCAGAGCGGTCTGACCGGCAAAGACGGCCCGGACAACCCGAATAAAGGCGGGCGTCCGCTGTTCACCGCCGCTCAGGATCATTTTGAACTGGCTGACGGTCAGAACGAGCTGCGTATTCCGCTAACCTACACCGCGGCCGATGGCGTCACCTACATCAAGACCTTCGTATTAAAACGCGGCGACTATGCACTGGCGGTGGACTACAGCGTGAACAATACCAGCGCTCAGCCGCTGGAGCTGACCCTGTTCGGTCAATTAAAGCAGTCCATCGAATTGCCTAAGCATCGCGATACCGGCAGCAATAACTTTGCGCTGCATACCTACCGCGGCGCGGCGTTCTCTTCCAGCGACGAAAAGTACAAAAAGTACAGCTTCAGCGATATGGACGAGAACCTGAACATCAGCACCAAAGGCGGCTGGGTCGCCATGCTGCAGCAGTATTTCGCCACCGCGTGGGTTCCGTCGACGCAGAGCGCCAACACCTTCTACAGCACCCGGCTGGACAACGGTCTGGCGGCGATTGGCTTTAAAGCCGAACCGGTGGTGGTGCAGCCCGGCGCGCAGCAAAATCTTAACGCCACGCTGTGGGTCGGCCCGGAAATTCAGGACAAAATGGCCGCCGTTGCGCCGCATCTGGATTTAACCGTGGATTACGGCTGGCTGTGGTTCATCTCTCAGCCGCTGTTTAAGCTGCTGAAATTCCTGCACAGCTTCATCGGTAACTGGGGCTTCTCCATTATCGTCATCACCTTTATCGTGCGCGGCATCATGTATCCGCTGACCAAAGCGCAATACACCTCGATGGCGAAAATGCGCATGCTGCAGCCTAAACTGCAGGCGATGCGTGAGCGTATCGGCGACGATAAGCAGCGCATGAGTCAGGAAATGATGGCGCTATACAAATCAGAGAAAGTTAACCCGCTGGGCGGCTGCTTCCCTCTGGTGATCCAGATGCCGATCTTTCTGGCGTTGTACTACATGCTGATGGGGTCGGTCGAGCTGCGCCACGCGCCGTTCGCCCTGTGGATCCATGACCTGTCCGCGCAGGACCCGTACTACATCCTGCCGGTGCTGATGGGCGTGACGATGTTCTTCATCCAGAAGATGTCGCCAACCACCGTAACCGATCCGATGCAGCAGAAGATCATGACCTACATGCCGGTCATCTTCACCGTGTTCTTCCTGTGGTTCCCGTCAGGTCTGGTGCTGTATTATATCGTCAGCAACCTGGTGACCATCCTCCAGCAGCAGCTGATTTATCGCGGGCTGGAAAAACGCGGTCTGCATAGCCGTGAGAAAAAATAACGGTCGCGGCTGACCAGCGATAGCGAAAATAAGGCGGTCACTGACCGCCTTATTTTTATCAGACCGATGACAAAATGGCTTATTAGCGAGAACGCGGCGAAGGGCCTGTAGCGGCGTTATCCGCCGGAGCGCCCCGAGGGACGCCAGACCCGGATAACCGGGTTCATCGGCGACTTTGTCAGCAACCCCCTTATTCTTTTATCATACGCAACAAAACGGTTGCCGACGTTTTGGGTTTTCGGGCATGCCATACCCGCCCCGGCGGCGACATTACGTTTAGAGAGAAAACCATGAGCCATTCCGACACCATCGTAGCCCAGGCCACGCCACCAGGACGCGGCGGAGTAGGTATTCTGCGCGTTTCAGGCCCGTCCGCCGCCGCAGTGGCGAAAGCGGTATTAGGCAAACGGCCCAAGCCGCGCTATGCGGACTATCTGCCGTTTCGCGATACCGACGGCGTCACGCTCGATCAGGGCATCGCGCTGTGGTTTCCCGGCCCGAACTCCTTCACCGGCGAAGACGTGCTGGAACTGCAGGGCCACGGCGGACCGGTCATTCTCGATCTGCTGCTGCAGCGTATTGTGGCCTTACCCGGCGTGCGCATCGCCCGACCGGGCGAATTTTCCGAACGGGCGTTCCTCAACGATAAGCTCGACCTGGCGCAGGCAGAGGCTATCGCCGATCTGATCGACGCCAGCTCGGAGCAGGCCGCCCGCTCCGCGCTAAACTCCCTGCAGGGCGCCTTCTCGGCGCGCATTAACCAACTGACGGAGACGCTGACCCACCTCCGCATCTACGTGGAGGCCGCTATCGACTTTCCCGATGAGGAGATCGATTTTCTGTCCGACGGGAAAATCGAGGCGCAACTCAACGACGTCATCGCCGATCTGGACGCGGTGCGGGCCGAAGCGCGTCAGGGCAGTCTGCTGCGTGAAGGGATGAAGGTAGTAATCGCCGGGCGTCCCAACGCCGGTAAATCCAGCCTGCTGAACGCGCTGGCCGGGCGGGAAGCGGCCATCGTGACCGACATCGCAGGCACCACGCGGGATATCCTGCGCGAACATATTCACATCGACGGCATGCCGCTGCATATCATTGATACCGCCGGTCTGCGCGACGCCAGCGATGAAGTCGAACGCATCGGCATTGAGCGCGCGTGGCGGGAAATCGAACAGGCCGACCGCGTACTGTTTATGGTCGACGCCACCACCACCCACGCCACTGAGCCGGCGCAAATCTGGCCGGAGTTCATGGCCCGTTTACCGGCGACGCTGCCGGTAACCGTGGTGCGCAATAAGGCGGATATCACAGGTGAGACGGTCGGAATAGAAGAAGTGAACACACACTCACTTATTCGCCTGTCGGCGCGCACCGGCGACGGCGTCGCGCAACTGCGCGACCACCTTAAACAAAGCATGGGCTTCACCAGCAATACCGAAGGCGGTTTCCTGGCGCGCCGCCGCCACCTGCAGGCGCTGGAACAAGCCGCGCAACACCTGTTGCAGGGCCGGGAACAATTAGTAAGCGCTTACGCAGGGGAACTACTGGCGGAAGAACTGCGGCTGGCGCAGCAATGCTTAAGCGAGATTACTGGCGCTTTCACCTCCGACGACCTGCTGGGCCGGATCTTTTCCAGCTTCTGCATAGGCAAGTAACGCCAATATTGCAAGCGCTCACTCATATTCAAAAATCCCGCATAACTGACTGTTATGCGGGATTTTTTGTTCCATCAATGTCTATTCGCTTCCACCAAGAGCCAGAGGTTTTTGTGTCCATAAATGTGTCCATGGACGATTTTCCGTGTGCCTTAGTTCATTTTTTAATCCGGTCGAACACCCGATAAAAGCGACCAATTCGACACGGTCGATCTCCAGGATGTCGCACGCACTCAAAGCCTTGCCGGAATAACGTCGCCAGCAAGGCAGAGAGAAACGGCAGGATACGATTACAGGTTTGGAACAACTGCCGGATTCGGCCTGACTGGAAACGTGGTTAAGCGTCCGGCGGCGACGCAGCGACAAATTCGTCGGCAACGACTTTGTCCAGCCAACGGCTGGCCTTCGGTGAGCGACAGGATATCTCTCGGCCGCTTACAGCAGTAAGTAACCGGGGTAAGCGACAACTCCGCCGGGAGCGGAGTTGAAGGCCGCTGGCGGCGGCCCGACAAGGGAGAGCCCCATGGATGGGACGAGTAACAAAACCAACGCACCTGCCGCTTGCGGTATGAAGGATATAGATCCATCCGATAGTGTGAGAATAAGTATCAGAGCCTGTTGATGGCGAAAGCGTTTGGACTGACCGCCCCAGCTTATTTTATGCCGAAGCGGCGGAACGGTTCGATCGCAAAGAGTCATCCGTCACAGCGGGATTATGCAACAGCGCCGGAAAGCCTTTCGCCCTCCCTAAATCCTCGTCAAACCCTCGTCGTCAGACAACGCGTTTTTTTCACTCCAGCGCCGTCAGCGCCCGGATAAAGCGGGAAAACAGTTCGCCCTGCGAACCGATGCGCAATTTAACGTAGAGATTGCGTTTGTGGATACGCACCGTTCCCGGCGAGATACCGAGCGCCAGGCTGGTCGCTTTGGCTGAGTACCCCTTGAGGATATAGCCCACAATCTCCGCCTCGCGCGGCGTCAGCAGATTGGAGCCGATATTCTGGAACGCCTTGTCGATCAGCTCCACCAGTTTCGGTCCGCGCGCGGGCGCCGGCTGTTCGGCGAATTGCTGGACCAGATCGGCCCAGTGGCGTCGCGATACGGCGTTGACAAAGGGCATCACCTCGCGCAATTTGCGAAACTCCCAGGCAGAGAAGCGGCGGGATTCCCGCATGGCCGATATCACGACGTTGACGCCCTGACCCGGATTGACCATAAAACCGATTTCTTCAGCCAGACCGGTCTGAATATAGTAATTACGAAAGTACTCGCCCTGATAGAAACGGTCCGGGGCCAGGTCGCGCAGTCTCACCAGGCAAGGGTTGACGCAAGCGGCCGCGTGACGAAAGAACGGATCTAAAAGGTAGGGACCGGCCTGGTAATCATCGACCATCACGCGGCGTTTTTTATCCGGGAAGTCATCGTGTAACGCAAGGGGTTTACGACCTTCATAATAGGCGAAAATCACCGTGTGTTCGAAAGGGACGACGGCGCGCAGCGCGTCGATCAGGCTGGGGGCGAATTCCGGCGTGCCCAGGCAATCCACGACTCTTGCACTGCTTTCGATCCAGTCCACCCAGGCGTACTCCTTAATTATTTTTTCTGCGCATCAGACCGAACGATAAAGCCCAAATATCCGGGTCTATCAATGAAATAACGATGGCGTTATCTTTAATCCAGTCACGCTTAATTATGTGCATAAGTCAAATATAAATAATTTATATTGCTGGCGGCCGCCTCGCGTAAACAATAGCCTTCCGTCATTTATATGCGGGTAATTCCCCGCGGCTTTCGTTCGCCGATTTTCGAAGCCGGCCGCTTTCCCGCCACCTGAAAGATGACGGATATAAATAGGAAATTCATATGCCAGACCATCGGCGAAAGCAGGTCTGCCGGCCATTGCCGCAATTCACTCCCCCCGATTTATTTAAAATGCCGGACCTCTATGCTTTTTGAGGTATATACACTCCTGCGGAAAATTCCTACTCTTTTTTTCGATAAAGAAATAAACCGTTTCTGACGCATTTGACGGGAGAAGAGGAATACATGACATATGCGACATACGCCACGCGCGCGCCCGCTTTGCGTTCCGCTGACACCATCGCAGAATTCATTAATACCACCAAACGCTATGGTGATGTGCTGGCCGCGGACCAATTAAACCTACGCATCGCCAAAGGCGAGTTTCTATCATTCCTGGGACCTTCTGGCTGCGGCAAGACCACGGCGCTCAGAATGCTGGCGGGATTCGAAATGCCGACCGATGGCGACATCCTGATCGACGGCCGCGAGGTGGGCAACACGCCCGCCCATCACCGCCCGGTGAATATGGTGTTTCAGCACTATGCCCTTTTCCCTCATATGACGGTGGCGCAGAACGTCGCCTATGGCCTGCGCCAGCGCCGTCCGAAGATGTCGCGCGCCGAAGTCAATAAACGCGTTAACCAGGCGCTGGAAACCGTCCGGCTGGCGGAATTCGGCCCGCGCCGCATCTGGCAAATGTCGGGCGGTCAGCAGCAGCGCGTGGCGCTGGCGCGCGCGATCGTCAACGAACCGAAAATTTTGCTGCTCGATGAGCCGATGGCGGCGCTCGATGCCAGGCTGCGGGCCGATATGCAGGTAGAGCTGCTCAGCCTGCAGCGCACGCTGGGCATCACCTTCATTCTTGTCACCCATGACCAGCAGGAGGCGCTGGCGATGTCGGACCGCATCTGCATCATGGGCAAAGGACGCATCGCCCAAATCGGCACGCCGCGGGAACTGTACGACCGCCCGGCAAACCGCTATGTCGCCGGTTTTGTCGGGCGCGCAAACATCTTCGCCGGACGCGTGACCTCGGCTGCAGACGGCGCCGCGCAGGTGACGCTGGATTCGGGCCTGCCGGTAGTGGTGGAAGCAATTGCGGCGGCCAGCCCCGGTCAACAGGTCGAGGTCGCCGTACGCCCGGAGACGCTGCGCCTGACGTCTCCGACCGCCGCCCTGCCCGCAGGTTCGAGCGTTATTCCCGCCACCGTCTCTCACCGTATATTTCTGGGCGAACATATCGAATTCCTGCTTAGCAACCCTGAACTCGGCAACGTGCTGGTGATGGTGCCGAGGCAGGCGGAAAAAGCGCTGTGCGACGCCGATGTGGGCAGCCTGCTCCACGTTGTCTGGGAGCACGGAACGGGCCTGATCCTGGGCCAGGATTGACCTTCTCCAATACAGGAGCACGACAATGAAAGACGATAACAAGCCAATCAGCCGACAGAAATTCATGCAACAGCTGCACCGTTACCAGAAAGGCTCGATCACCCGTCGCCATTTTTTGGGCATCACCGGGCTGGGCGCCGCCATGGCGGTCATCGGCAGCACGATGCCCTCGCTACTGCTCAGCCGGGCCGAAGCCGCCGCGCTGGGCAAACGCGTAGTGCTGGCCACCTGGCCGAACTACCACGACCCGGCCAACTTCGATATTTTCGCCAGACAAACCGGCGTACAGACGCTGGTCAATGTTTTCGGTTCGAACGAAGAGATGCTGGCTAAACTACAGGCCGGCGGCAGCGGCTGGGACGTGTTCGTACCGACCAACTATACGATTTCGACCTATGTCGAGGCCGATCTGATTGAGCCGCTGGATCTGTCCAGACTGCCGAACTATACCCCATCCGCCTTCGACAAGCGTTTCTCCGAGGCGGGATCGGTCAACGGCAAAATATATGCCGTACCGAAGAACTGGGGCACCACCGGGATGGCGTGGGACAGCACGAAAAGCGAGACGCCGCTGACCAGTTGGAAAATGTTCTTTGACCTGACGCGCGATCGCTTTTCCGGTCGGACCATTGTGCATGACTATCAGCTGACGACGATCGGCAACGCGCTGAAATACTATGGCTATTCGTTCAATTCGATCGATCCGAAAGAGCTGGCCGACGCCGAAAAACTGCTATTGGAGATCAAACCTCATCTGTTCGCCATCACCTCCGACTACCAGCCGCCGATGCGCAACGGCGATGCGTGGCTGACAATGTGCTGGACCGGCGAAGGGAAACAGATGAACCGCGACATGCCCGAAATACACTTCACGCCGGGCAAAGACGGGGGGGAAATCTGGTCGGACTATTACGCCGTGCCGAAGAGCGCGCCGCACAAAGATGCGGCCTATGCGCTAATCAATTTCCTGCTCGACCCGCAGGTCAACGCGCGCGAAGCGATGGCGCACGGTTTTCCGGTGGCCGACTCTCGGGTGAACGCGCTGTTGCCGAAAGAGATGCTGGAGGATCCGATCCTTCACCCGGCGGCGGAGCTATTGAATGCGCTGGAATTCGGCACCGCAGCGACATTAACCAATCCCGACCGGGCGGAGCTGATGGCTCGCTTCAAGTCGGCGTAAGGAGCGGGCATGGTCATTTCGAGAAGGCAGGCCCGCTGGTTATTGCTCAGCCCCGCCGGACTGTGGTACGTAGCGCTGCTGCTGCTGCCGCTGATTGTCGTCCTGATCTACTCCTTCGGCGAACGGGGCGCCACCGGCGGTTACGCGCCGGGCTTCACGCTGGAGCAGTACGCTAATCTGCCTTCGCGCTGGACGGCCTTCCGCAACACGCTGATGCTGGCGCCGGTCGGCATGATCGCCGCGTTGCTCATCGCCTATCCCCTCGCCTATTTTCTGGCGGTGCGCGTCGGAGCGAAATGGAAAACATTGCTGCTGGTGCTGGTCATCGTGCCGTTCTGGACCTCGATTCTGATCCGCAGCTACGCCTGGATCTTTCTGCTGGGCGGCCGCGGGATCCCGCAGTTGCTGCACGATCTGGGACTGGGCGACGTCCGTCTGCTGAACACCCCTTTCGCGGTGTTGGTCGGCATCGTTTACGGCTATTTGCCGCTGATGGTGTTCCCCATCTACGTCAGCCTCGAAAAGCTGGACAAGCGGCTGCTGGAAGCGGCCGGCGATCTGGGCGCCCCGCCGTGGCGCCGGTTCTGTCAGGTAACGGTGCCGCTGTCGCTGCCCGGCGTGGCAACCGGCTCCATGCTGGTATTCATTCTGCTGATGGGCGAATACCTGATCCCGCAGATGCTGGGCGGCGGCAAAGTATTTTTCGTCGGCAACGCGCTGGTGGACCTGTTCCTGCAGTCGCGCAACTGGGCCTTCGGCTCGGCCGTTTCGATGACGCTGGTGGCCATCATGCTGGTGGTGGTGGCGCTTTACATGCGTCTGCTGCGCCGGATCGGCGCGGCGCGTGAGAATGTGGGTTTGATTTAAGGCGGAGAGCAGAGATGAGAATTTATGCGCTGGCAATCTATGCCTTCCTGTATTTACCGATCGGTATCATCGCGTTGTTCAGCTTTTCGGCCGGACGCAGCGCCAGCCAGATGCAGGGTTTTTCTCTACAGTGGTACGGCAAGGCGCTGTCCAACCCTTTCGTGATGGACGCGCTGAAAACGTCGGCCACCGTCGCGTTGATCTCGGCGCTTCTGGCCAGCCTGTTCGGCACCATGGCGGCGCTGGCCCTGAGCGGCATGAAAGGTCGCATACGGCTGTTATTCGACGCCATGATCTATATTGCGGTGATGATCCCCGGCATTGTGATCGGCATCGCCACGCTGATCGCGCTGGTTTCGGTCTTTGATACGGTTAACCCGCTGCTGGAGGCACTGATCGGGGTACGGCTGTCGATGGGCTATCACTCGCTGATCGCGGCGCACACGCTGTTCACCATGTCGCTGGTCATCATTCTGGTGCGCGCGCGCATCGAAGGCATGGATACCTCGCTGATCGAAGCCTCGGGCGACCTGGGCGCCGGGCCGGTCGCCACCCTGCGCCAGGTCACCCTGCCGCTGCTGTCCCCCGCCATTTTTGCCGGATTTCTGCTGAGTTTCACCTTCAGTTTCGATGATTTCATCATCGCCTTCTTCGTGGCGGGATCCGAAACCACGCTGCCGATTTATATCTTTTCCTCGATCCGGCGCGGCGTCACGCCGGAAATCAACGCTATCGGCACGATGGTGATGGGCGTATCGCTGCTGGTGCTGGTATTCGCACAACTGACGCTACGGCGCGGGGATCGGCCCGCCGCCGGGCGCTGACCCAAAGGAACGTAAACATGACGGGTTGTTTAACGGGGCGCATCGCCCTGATCACTGGCGCCGGATCCGGTATCGGTCGGGCGGGCGCCGTCGCAATGGCGGCCGAAGGGGCGCATGTTATCGTGACCGATTTATGCGCCGGGCTGGCGCACGAAACCGCCGGCGAGATTGCGGCGGCGGGCGGGCAGGCCGAATCCTGGGCGCTGGATGCGCGCGACGATGCGGCGATCGCCGCCACCGTCGCCAGGGTGTTGCAGACCCACGGCCGGCTCGACGTTCTGCATTCGCACGCCGGCATCCAGATTGGCGGCCGGCTGGAGGATGTCACCCCGCAGCAGATGGACATGGCCTGGGCGCTGAACGTGCGCGCACACTTCGTCGCTGCGCGCGAGGTGATTGCGCCGATGCGCGCCCAGGGCGGCGGATCGGTCATCATTACCGCCTCCAACTCCGGCCTGCAATACGATCGGGCAATGATTTCCTATACCACCACCAAACACGCGGCGGTGGCCATGATGCGTCAGATGGCGGCCGATTACGCGCGCGAGAATATTCGTTTCAATGCGCTGTGCCCCGGCTTTGTCGATACCCCGTTCAATGCGGGTTTCGAAACCCAGATGGGCGGACGCAAAGCGCTGGAGCGCTATGTTTCCGATACCATCCCGATGGGGCGCTGGGCCAGCCCGCAAGAGATTGCCGACGGCATCGTCTATCTGGCGTCGAACCGCTCATCCTTCGTTACCGGCATGGCGCTGGTGATCGACGGCGGAGAAGTGCTGTAGCGGACCGGAGGCGAACAACGACGGCGCCATTGCGCCGTCGACTTTCCGCCCGACGTTTTGCCTTCCCGCTCAGCCCGCCAGTCTTAACCCGGCGGGCTGATGTCGCGACGGCGCATTAATCCTGCGTCAGCCCACGCCGACGCTCGCCAGCGCCGCAATCTGTGTCGCCAGATAAAGCCCGACGCCAAACGACAGATGGGCAATCAGACTGCGCACCCTCGCCTTTGCGGGCTGCGGCGTTTTTGACGCCGCCAGACCGAAGCCAAGGGCAGGCTGCATAATCAGAAAAGGCGCGCCAACGCTGAACAGGCCCAGCAGCAAGGCCGGCAATAAGGTCGGCTGGTCAAGCCATGACGGACCGGCCGACCAGACCAGCAACGCGGCGAAAAAAATACCGGTGATATAATGGATCAGCCAGCCGGCCGCTCGCTCGTAGCGCACGGACGCGCCAGCCCGAATATCCCGGTGTACGAACTGCCCCCGCCCCATCAGGCAAAACCAGCGCCCCACCAACGCATAATCCAGCGCCGGGATGCCGAACAACCGTCTTTGCAACCATGCCCAGCCGTCCATCGTCAGGGTGGCGCCGACGCCGATCAACAGGGTTCGGTACAGAATATCGTCCATCATGTTAGTGCTCCGCAGAATGTCGGGTGATAAGCTCACGGGCATTGTGCAACTTAATCTTTACTTCAAGTCAATGATGAAAGAACTCGATATCGCCGAAGTCGCCAGAATCTCAGGTGTCGCGCCCTCTGCGCTGCGTTTCTATGAAAAAAAAGGATTGATATCTTCTGTGGGCCGCCACGGATTGAGAAGGCAATACCGGGAGGACGTGCTGCAACGGCTGGCGCTGATAGCACTCGGCCGCACGGCCGGGTTCTCTCTTGAGCAAATCGCGACGGTTTTTGCGGCCGACGGCAACATTGCGATCGATCGCCAGATGCTGATAAAAAGAGCCAGCGAGGTGGATGACGCCATTCTCCAGCTTACCCGGGTGCGCGACGGCCTCAGGCACGTCGCCAACTGCAGCGCGCCGGACCATATGGCGTGTCCTGAATTCAATAGAATCCTGGCGTCCGCCCAATTACCCCGCCGGACGCAAAAGAAGGAGCTGGGGGCAAAAAACGCTAAGCGCGCGGCCCAGGCCCAGGCTCAAAACGGCAAGTGAATATACCGGTTATACTTCAGGTTGCGGCAGAATTAGCGCACTGGCGAAGTTACAGAATAAACGCCGGCAAGAGACTATCTCCTTCATACTTCAGCTGCGTTGGTTTTGTTACTCGCCCCAGCCATGGGCTTCGCCCTTGCCGGGCCGCCGCCAGCGGCGTTCAACCCGGCTCCCGGCAGACTTATCGCTTGCCACAGTCACTGACTGCGGTAAGTCGCCCGGGATTAATGAGGGACAGAATGCCTCTCAGCGAAGGCCAGCCGCTGGCTGGATAAATTCGTTGCCGACGATTTATCGCGGCGTCATCGCCTTGCCGCCGCTCAAATATTTTGAGTATCAGTGATGAAGGGAAAAACACCTAAATAACACATGGACACGTTCAAATATCCTGCCACGCCCCCGCTATTTTCATTATCTTGCCGTTATCTCAATAGAGAAAATATCAAGCGAAGTTGACCGAATCTTGACAATACCTTCATTATTTCTTGTTAAATATCATATTTAATACAGTGATAAAGATGCGGGTTACCGTTCTGGATATAGCGTTCTTCGTCAGATATCCGGCAAAGAATACTTAACCTGGCATTAAAATATTAATTCTATTTTTTCAAAGTTTTATTGAATTGTAAATATCTTATCTCGCCAGACAAGCATACACTTCAATAAAATAAGAGGTCTTGTTATGTCTCAATTTGTAGCGCCGCTCACGACAAACAGAATCACTAATGGCCGGCAGTTAATCCTTGCATTAGCCAGCGGAGATATTACGCCAAGTAAGGAATGGAAAAAAATTCATTTTCGCCTGAAATTCCTGTGTCGGTCACTATTAAACTGGCGTGTTACGCTTAGTCTGGCAGATACTTTGGCTTCCAATTTTTGGATGGAAAAAATGCTGCATGTACAGCCTGATTTGCCTTGCAAATTGCACCGCCCATACCTGACTGCAAAAATGAGCAAACTTGAATGCTTATTTGCGCTGCGTGATCATTATACCTTCATCACACAACGTATGCCCGTGAAAATGCTATTAGGATATCTGAATGAAGATCCTATTGTTCTGGGCAGCGCGGTGAATAAACAGGGCAATAAAATCATGTTGAAAATGTCATCGATGAGCAGTCTGAATAAGGAAGGAGAAACCACTGTATTAGCATGTAATGCCAGCGGCGTTATTCTGGCGAAAATTACCTTTACGCTGATGAATTATTACCAACGCCCCACGTTATTCATCGGCGGTTTACAGGGAGCCGACAGGGAAGTGCCGCACACTGAAATTCATGAAACGACGAAGTCGTGCTATGGACTGTTTCCCAAACGACTGGCGCTGGAAGGGGTTTGCTCATTAGCACATTATCTTGGCATTAGCCAAATTATCGCGGTGGGCAATGCCGGCCATATTTACCAGAACTGGCGTTATCGCAATAAGAAGAAAGATGAATTACACGCTGACTATGACCAGTTCTGGTCATCTATCGGCGGGGAAGAAATCACCGCTGGATATTTTCAGTTACCGTTACGCATAGCCAGAAAATCAATTGAAAGCATAGCCAGCAAAAAACGCGCTGAATACCGCCGTCGTTATCAGTTACTTGATGAACTGGAGCATGAAATGTCCCAGTGGTTTCAATAATCGCCCCAATGAGGCATACGGGAACGTCCTGCTTTATTTACATTCAGCGCCCTGTTGCGTCTGCGGCGTCTCGCGCCCGGTTTTCAGCGGCGCCGCACAAACTATTCAGCGCGATTAAGCGCGGCCAGCGCATCCGCAACTTGCCGCATGAGGGGTATAAAGACACGGAATATTGAGCGTGATATTCACAGCGATAATTAATGCATATACCGATATTGGTCATGGCGGCTGAAACAGGCCATCAACACCACACCATTAAGCTCGCTGATCCCGCAGAGATCGCTTCCCCGCAAAACGGTCAACGCACGACGCTGACATGCTCGCCCGCGCCACCGGACAACGCTGCCATATGATTAAAATATGTACTTGACCACTTGAATGTACAACCAATCATAAATACACTGCCATCAGGTTATTTCTTCACCGATGGGGGAATGTTATGGGCCAGGTACGCACGCTGCATGGCGATATCGACAGCCGGCAACTCGGGGTGACCTACAGTCACGACCATATTTACTGCATCCCCCCCTATTGGCGCGATCGCCGGCAGGACGATCTGTTGCTCGACGATGTTGAGGCGTCCGGGCGCGAACTGGCCGACTTCGTCGCCGCTGGCGGACGCACGTTCTATGACGCCACCTGCCCTGACTACGGGCGCGATGTCAGCGTCGTCGCCGGGCTGGCGCAGCGCCATCAGGTACAGGTGATCGCCACCGCCGGCTTCAACAAAGGCTTTCTCTGGCAAAGCCAGCGCCCCGGCCATCAGGAAACCTTCGCCGACTGGATTAGCCGCTGTTCGATCGATGAACTGAGCGAGGAAATCGTGCAGGAAGTGCGGCAAGGCATTGAGGGCACCGGTTATCGGGCCGGCGTGGTGAAATGCGGCACCGGCTACAACACCATTTCTCCGCTGGAGCGTAAAACGATGGAGGCGATCGTGCGCGCTCAGCAGCAAACCGGCGCGCCGATGCACAGCCATACCGAAATGGGCACGATGTCGCTGGAGCAGGCCGCCATCTTCAAATCGCTCGGACTGGATATGTCGCGTCTGTGCTTCGCTCATCTGGACCGCAATCCCGATCCCTGGCTGCATCATCAGGTGGCTAACACCGGCGCCTGGATTCTGTTCGACGGCATGACCCGTATTAAATATCACCCGGAACACCTGCGCACCGAGGCCATTCTGGCCCTGTGCCGCAAGGGCTACGCGGACAAGATCATTATCGGCAACGATTTCGCCCGTAAATCCATGAGCGCCCACTACGGGCTTGGCGGCCTGGGGCTGAAGTTTATCCTTACCGACTGGCGGCCGCGTTTTCTCGATGAGGCGCGGGCCGCCGGTATGGATGGCGAAACGCTGCTGCAGAAGTTTTTTATCGATAACCCCGCCCGCTATTTTTCTTTCGCCTGAGCCGGAGAAACCGCTATGCGACTCGATGCGTTGACCGAACGCGAAGCCCGCCAGGCGCTGGCCGCCGCCCACATCGCGCTGCTGCCGCTGGGCGCGACCGAACCCCACGGCGATCATCTGCCGCTGGGCACCGATAACCTGCTGGCCGAGCGTTTTTGCGCCCTGCTCGACGAGGCGCTCGGCGCCGACGCCATCACGTTGCCCACGCTGCCCTACAGCCAGGTGTGGTCGCTGCAGGGCCACGCCGGCGCCATTGATATCGGCAACGATCTGCTGACCGCGCTGCTGGTGGCGCTGGCCCGCAATATGCGCGGCTACGGCATCAACACCACGGCGGTCATCAATGCTCACTACGGCAATTTCGACGCCATGCGCGCCGCCGCGCGCCGACTGAAGGACGAAGATCTCACGCTGCTCGGCTATAGCTGGGCCGGAATGGCGCCGTGCGCGGCCAGGCTGCAAAGCTCCAGAGAAGCGTGGCCCGGCTATATGCACGCCGATGAAATCGAGACGTCGCTGATGCTGGCGCTGGCGCCGGAAACAGTACAAATGGCGCAGGCCCGCCCACATTATCCGGCCTTTCCGCAGGATTTCCCCTGGCGACCCATACGCTGGACCGAATTCTGCGATTACGCGGTTCTCGGCGATCCCAGCCAGGCCAGTCGGGAGAAAGGCGACGCGCTGCTGGAGGCGACCTTCGCCGCCACGCTGTCCTCTCTGCGCCGCCATCTGCCGCGGGAGGAGAACGCATGATTCAGGCCGAATCCATCCTTATCGATTACCCCGCCGCTACGCCCGAACAGGCTATTGAAGCCGCCGGCAACGCGCTGCAGGCCGCCGGCGCCTGCAGCGCCGACTACGTGCGCGCTATGGTGGACAATTACCATCATTTCGGCCCTTACTTCGTGATTGCGCCCGGCCTGGCGATGCCGCACGCCCGCCCCGAACAGGGCGCCTGCCGCGCGCAGCTGAGCCTTGTGCGACTGCGCGCGCCGATCGCCTTCGGCCACGAGGAAAACGATCCCGTTTCGCTGCTGCTGGGGCTGGCGGCCGGCAGCAGCGACGACCATATCGCGCTGATTACCCATATCGCAACGTTGCTGAGCGAACCGGACTCGCTGGCGCTATTGATGCACTGCGACCAACGCGCACGTTTATTTCAGTTGTTGCACCCGTCGCCCCGCTGATCTGAGGCACGTCTTTCTCCCGTTAATAAGGAAGGCCTGGAAATGAAAATCTTAACCGTGTGCGGTCTGGGTATGGGCTCCAGCCTGATTCTGAAGATGAATGTGGAATCGGTGCTGCGCAAGCTGGGGCAACAGGCCTCGGTCGAGCATATGGATGTCTCGTCGGCCTCTTCCGCCAGCGCCGACGTAGTGCTCACCAACGCCGAACTGGCGGGCAATCTTAGCCATCTGCCCTGCGCGGTGATGGTGGTCAATAACTACCTCGACCTGCAGGAAATCGAGCGAGCGCTGCTGTCTTCCGGCGCGCTGGCCGACGGGAGGTCCGTATGAACGGTTTCGTCGAGATCCTGCGCTGGGTCACCATTAACATCTTCGGCGAAGCGTCGATACTGATCGGGATGATCGTGCTGCTCGGGCTGGTATTGCAGGGCAAGCCGCTGGCGGACATCGTCTCGGGCACGCTCAAAGGCATTCTCGGCTTTCTGATCATCGGCGCGGGCGCCAGCATCATCGTGTCGGCGCTGCTGGTGTTCCAGCCGATCTGGACCGAAGTGTTCGGCCTCGAGCAGATGACGCTGTCCAGCATGATGGGGCAGGCGCGCTTCGCCGAGCGATTCGGCAGCAGCATTACCGTCGCCATCGCCGCCGGTTTCGCCATTAACCTGCTGCTGGCACGCCTGACCCGCTTCAAATACATCTATCTGACCGGCCACATGATGTTCTGGACCGCTATGGTGTTTGGCGGGGTGATCGTCAACCAGACGCCGGACATCCCGGCCGTGACCCTGACGCTGGTGCTGTCGGTGATCCTCGGGGTGTACTGGACATTCCAGCCCGCCATCGTCCAGCCCTGGATGCGCCGGATCACCGGCAACGACAATGTGGCGCTGGGCCATACCTCCGCCTCGGTAGCGCTGCTGGGCGCGCTGGCCGGCAATCTATTCGCCCGCAACAAGATCAGCGCCGAAGACATCAGGGTGCCGAAAAATCTCGGTTTTCTGCGCGACTCCAATGTCGTGACCGCCCTGACCATGACGCTGCTGTTCTTCGTCGGCACCCTGCTGCTGCAGGCGCGCGCCTCGGACAAAGCGCATGAGATCCTGGCCAGCTCCGGCGATCTCAGTTTCTATATCTATGCGCTGAAACAATCGCTGCTGTTTACCGGCGGCATCGCCGTGGTGCTGCTCGGCGTACGCATGTTCATCGGCGAGATGGTGCCGGCGTTCAATGGCATCGGCACGCGCCTGGTGCCCGGCGCGCGGCCGGCGCTGGATTGTCCGATCATTTTCAACTTCGCCCCCAATGCGGTGGTGCTGGGGTTCGTCGGCGCGTTTGTCGGATCGCTGCTGTGGCTGGTGGTCATCGGCACCACCACCGGCTATGTCTTCATTCCCAGCATGATCGTCATCTTTTTTCATGCCGGCACCGCCGGCGTCTTCGGCAACGTCACCGGCGGCTACAAAGGGGCGCTGCTGGCGGGATTCATTACCGCCAGCGTGGTGGCGTGGGGTCAGTATGTCTGCGTCAGCTATCTCATCAGCGACACCATTCCCGATACCGCGCTGTGGGCCGGCGACAGCGATATGTTCGTGCTGGCCCCGCTGATTGCCGCGCTGGGGCGTCTGCTGGGCTTTTGAATATAAGGGGAACGCGATGGAACAGGCCGTCACAACCTATCTCGCGCTGGCGCGGAAAAAACTCGCCGGGCTGGAGCAGGACAGCGAGCGCCACGAGCAGGCCGCCCGACTAATGGCGGAAGCCGCGCTGGCCGGGCAAAGCCTGTTCGTATTTGGCGCCAGCCACGCCGGTATTCTGGCCGAGGAGCTGAGCTACCGCGCCGGCGGTCTGGCGATCTTCAACCCGCTGTTCAGCCCGACGCTGATGCTGAACGTACGGCCGCTGACGCTGACCAGCGATATGGAAAACGTCGCAGGACTGGGTGCCGCGCTGCTGGCCGCCTCGCCGCTGCGCGCCGGCGACGTCGTGCTGGTCAACTCCGTCTCCGGGCGCAACGCGGCGCCGCTCGATGTGGCGCTGGAGGCGAAACGCCGGGGCGCCAGCGTGGTGGCGGTCACCAGCCTGGCCACCGCCGCCCGGGTGACCCCGCGCCACGCCAGCGGCAAGCTGCTGGCGCAGGTCGCGGATATCGTGCTCGATAATCACTGCGATTACGGCGACGCGGCGATCGCGCTGCCCGGGCTGGCGCAGAGGGTCGCGCCGCTCTCCACGCTGATGGCGGCGGCCATCGGCAACTGCCTGGTGCTGAGGATCTGCGCCATCATGCAGGCGAGCGGCCGGCAACCACCGGTGCTGGCCAGCGCCAACATTGACGGCAACCGCGAGATCAATCAGGATATCTTTTATACTTACCGGGACCAGATCCATTACCTTTGACTAAGGCAACGGCATGAATGAGCCGCAAGGATTGCCGCTTTATCTGCGGATAAAAAACATCCTCCTGAAGAGGATCATCGCCTTTTCCTATGAAGACAAACTCCCCGGCGAACTGGTGCTGGCCGATGAGTTCAATGTGGCGCGCGGCACCATTAAGCAGGCCATCGACGCGCTGGTTCGCGTGGGAATTCTCTCGCGCGAGCAGGGGAAAGGCACCTTCATTAATCGCGACGCTCTGCAAAACTACTACAGCGACTTGCCCGATCTGCTGGTACAGCTGGGCGGCGGGCGGGCGCTGAGTCTGGAAACGCAGTCGCTGATGCCGGTCATGGCGGACGAGACGCTGGCCGCGAAAATGCAGCGCCCGACGGGCAGCCAGCTGCTGCGCATCGAACGCGTGCTCAAAAGCGGCCGCGACGCGGTCGGCCAGGGCGTAACCTGGCTCGACGGCAGCGTCTACAGCGGGCTTAGCCATCTGGAAGACGGCCGTTCGCTCTACAGCCAGCTGCGGGAAACCCACGGCTACTCGCCGGTCAAAACCCGCGATCGCTACAGCCCGGAAATTTGCGGAGAGCGCATGGCCCGCCTGTTTGGCATCCCCGCCGGCAGCCCGCTGTTTTGCGTGGAGCGCTACGCCACCGGCCACGATGACGATATTCTGGAATACAGCCGGCTATATATCAGCCAGGCCAGCCTGAGTCTGGAGATCGATACCCACCAGACGGCGGACGACGGCCTGTGGCACTGCCGTATCGCCACCTGATGACTCACCGGGAGCCGCGGATCACGCCGCCCGGCCCCGGAGCCGCTATCCTCGTCTGAGCAAAGAACGCCGCAGCCGCTAACGCGCTTTGCGCCCGCGCGCATGGCGTCCTCGTCAGTTCCGTTTCCTGAACGACTGAGAAAACCCCGCCGCCATCGTCTTCTATTTTTCACTGATGACCATGTTTATTGGTCTGGGTCCGCTGTATTTTGGCTGGCGCCAGCCCAACGCCAGCCAGTGGATACTTCTGATCGGCCGCGTTTTTTTCGGCGGCATGGCTCACGCTGAACCTACGCTATGCCGACGCTTCGCTGCTGGCGCCCTTTGATTACATCACCCAGGTGCGGTCAATGATGATCGGCCATTTTTTCCTCGACGGTATACCTGAAGCGGCCATTATCGCCGGGGCCGGTATTTTTACCGTTTGGCGCGAACAGCGTCAGCGAAAAATATCCGTCCGCCGCCCGGTAAATTAAACGTCAGGCAATAAAAACGGCGCGTCGGATATTCTGACGCGCCGCAGAGTTAATAACTTTATGCGCTGTTATTAGTCGCTTAGTCATAACTGATGATAAGGATTTTCTCCTGTTTGCCAATATTAACCGTTTTGACTGTGCCTAAATTATAGGGCAGCGCCGACGTTTTATTATTCAGACTAATCGCTTTCTCTATCGTTTTGCCGCTGCGCATACAGCTAACCGCCGGACTGGCGCTATCGCCGGTCGTACACGGCGATTCAACGATCGCGCCGCGAAAGCGGATTATGCCGTCGGCGGCCTTACTGTTGTGCGCCGTCATCATCAGGCCAAGCGGCAACAACAGCGATAATAATATTTTTTTATCTATGGTTAATTTTTTCATTAATGAAGCCCTGGTTGAATGGTCTCCATATAGTTAACGGCCTGCCGTGGCATGACTTTAATATAATAAAAGTTATTTTGTCAGCAGACTGTTTTATCAGGGTTATTTAAACCACAGGGCATGTAAATTATTATTTCCAGGGCATATTATACGCAAAAAAATAGCTCTATTTAAATGATTAAATGCTAATTATTCACAGGCTATTAAATAGCGTGATTAACACTTATTCTTAAAGCGCCGGCACGCGACGAGGCTGCCGGGCATACAGAATAAATCAGCGGGGGAAACGCCGGTCCGACTTACCGCGCCGGACACCGTTCGCAAACTTTAAGCTGGCGATCGGGGGTAAACCAGATGACATCGCAGCCGCCCTGCTTGCCCCTCTCAAAAATATTTGGCCCGACAGGAAAACCATCCAGAAAACGCAAATGGCCGCGATAGCCAGAGCCCCGACACTCGATCCAACTGACCCCTTTTGGCTCTACGCCGGCCAACGGGACAAGACGAAAATAGTCGTGAAGATGCATAAGCAAGTGATGCTCAAGCTGCGCGGCAAGATCTTTATTGAGGTGCAGGATCTCGTTTTCCAGCGCATCGAATTGGGCTTCATAACGTCGGAAAAGCGCTTCTGGCCATTCTCCGCTGGCTCTCGCGTCACGGACTGCCGGCGCAATATCCGGCCACAGAGCCAAAATCCGCTCAACCAGAGGCATATGCGGGGCTAACAGCGGATGCTGACCATAAAATTCAGCCATTTGGTCAAAGGCGGACGACTCATTGCCGTGATTATAAAAATACTGAATCACGCCGCCGTTTGCGATCTCCCCCGTCAGACAATCCCAGTAAAGTCGCGCCCGCGGCAAGGGAGCCAACTCCAGCCAGTTTATTTCCGCCGTCTCGACCGCATCAACCAGCGCGCTGCTGAAATAAGGCGCGGAGAGCAGTAAATCGGGCCATGTGATAACGGGCAGAGACAAGGGACGGGTGGCGCATTCGGTCATAAAATTTATCCGCATACTGTCAATAATCTATTGTGAATGTTACATTTTTTCTTGTTATGACGCAGCCTGTTTCCGGTCTCACTGGCAGCCGGCGGTTCGCGCGCATCCTGACGTTGCCACAACGGGGGCAGGTTCAGCGCTAATATTATGCGCCGCCGTTTGAAGATAATTTGCAGGCTAATTACTCAGCACAAGCGGGAACACGCAACCGATGATGAAAAAACAGCCCTGTAGCGCATGCGGCGCCTTGATTTTACCCACTACCGCCGACCGCAACGGCGGCATGTGCATGCCGTGCAAAAATGGCATACGGGAAAACATTGAAAAGGCCAAAGCGTTTTACCAGCGCGAGCGGAAACTCGACAAAAACTGCCCGTTTCGCGCGCTGTGGCGCCAGTTGATCGATAAAGTGCATCACCAGCCGGGCGGATTCGAGGCGCTGAGCGCGGAAGAAAAAATATACTACGCGGTCAACGTGCTGGAAGGCGAAGTCTACAACGGCGGTTTTATGCAGTTTTTCGACAACGCATCCAAAGAATACGATGCCTGGTGCGAACAGGGGCTGGCGCGGATCGACGCACCGCATTCTCTCCGGCTGTTGCGTGCCGCCAGGCTGGCGCGATTCGGTGACGGCGGCGCCGATCGACTGGCGCGCGGCCCGGCGCCCGATGACGAGACCTGGGCGCGGTTGAACGATCTGGACCATGAATTTTATCAGGATCCCGACGGGCTGGAGGCCAGGCTGAACGCCTTTGCGATGAACAACGGGCTGACGTCCGCTACGCCCGAATAATGCCGGTTAATCCGTTATCCCGCCCGACGCGCCGAGGCCCGCCCTGCTGACAAAATCTGACAGCGGGGTGCTGTAGCCTGAGCGCCATCCATTTATCGATGCGGATTTATCGCGAGGCGCTATGTTACTTAACGCACAGGCCAGCCGAAGCTGGCATCCCACGCCCTATGCGGGCATTGAATACTCATGGCTCTGGCGCAACCCGCAGGGCGGCGGCTATGCGTTATTGCGGCTGGACGCGGGCGCTTCGCTGCCGCGCCACCGCCATCCGGGCCGTGAACAGATCTACGTGGTCGACGGCCGCATCATGGTCAATGCTCAGATCCTTAACGCCGGCGATCACCTTATCCTTGCCGAACGGGAAGCGCACCAGGTACAGGCGCTAACCCGCGCGCAATATCTGGCGATTTCGGAAAAAGAGGGCGTGACGCTGCTGCCGTCTGAAGATACGCCGGATTAACCGCGGCGCCTGCACTGGCGCGAAAAGCCCCGAAATGGGGCAAAAAAGCGCCTAATCAGGGCAGTAAAGCGGCTATCTTCCCGCCGTCGGCCGCGCCGGACGCGCGGCGGCCACCAGTAAGGTAAGGCATGGAATTTGCATTGAACTCAGCATGAAAAATTTTGGCTGAGGAATAGATGATGGGCCTGTCCAGTCTTTTAACGCACCCTGATATCATGCACTGGCATGAAGACATTGCCGATCTGTTTGACTGCTCCACAGACGAAAGTTTGCCCAGCCGTCTGTCCGGCGTGTTCAATAAATTTATGCGTCACGACGCGTTTATCCTGAAGCTTTATAAGGCGGGCAGCGATCTTCCGATCATCATTTCTCACGATATTCCGCCCCACCAGCACGATCTCTATTTTGACCGTTATTTATCCTCCGCTTATCTGGAAGATCCGCTGCTTGCCCGGCTGCAGAGCGACGATTCGCCGCAGATTGTGCAGATCAATCATCATACCTGTCAGCTCAGAGGCTCGACCTATTACAGAAGCTATTACAAGGATCTTAATTTACAGGATGAAATCGACGTTCTGCTGCCGATGCCGAACGGCGACTCGCTGGTTATGTCGATAGACCGGCGCAACGCGGTGACCAGCAAAGAAGAGATCGCTATTCTGGAAAACACCTACACCCTGGTGAAACGCATCCTTATCCGCTATTACGCCGCTCAGCTGGGGGATGCGAACGTCGCCGAAGAGCCGTCCGACGGCGCGCCGGACAATATTGAGCAACTTCTGACCACCCGCGAGCGGGAAGTCGTCCAGTTGATGGTTTCGGGCAAGGGCACCAAAGATCTGGCGCGCCATTTGGGCATTAGTTTTCAAACCGTCAAGGTACACCGGCGCAATATCTATTCGAAACTGGGCATCAGCAGCGAACTGCAGCTATGCAGCCTGTTTTTGGGCGTGCCGAAACGCCCGGCGCTGGCGAACAGGGGCCTGTATTAACGCCGGACGAACGGCGCGTTCTCCGCGCTCTCGCCTGAACTTGCTTCGGCGCCTGGCCGCACGGCGCCGGAAACGTCGGCCGCCGGTTAAATAAACCCGTCTTTCTTCAGCGATTCCACCGTTTCGTCAAAGGCGCCGTCCAGAATTCCCACCACTTCATCGATCACGTCTCTGGTCCAGATCAACGGCGGGGAAATCACGTTAAGATGCGCGATCGGCCGCACAATCAGGCCGCGTTTCTGACAGGCATCGGCAATGCGATAGCCCACTTTCGCTTCCGCAGGCAACAGTTCCCGGCTGTCGCGATTAGCCACGCTTTCAATGCCGACCATAAAATGACTGCCGCGAATATCGCCGATAATCGGATGATGAGACAAACGTTGCCGAAGCGCCTGCAGCAGATAAGGACCGACCTCGCGTACGTGCTCGCAGATCTTCTCTCTGTCCATAATCTCAAGGTTGGCCAGCGCGGCGGCGCAGCTGACCGGGTGGCCGGAGTAGGTGAACCCTGTGCTGAACACCGCGCCCTTCGCCTGCGGCTTACTGATCACCTGATAAATTTTGTCGGAAATCAGCGTCGCCCCGAGCGGCGAATAGCCCGACGTCAAACCTTTGGCGATATTGATGATATCGGGCTGAATGCCGAACACCGCCTCGGAGGCGAAAAAGTGGCCCAGCCGCCCGAAAGCGGTCACCACCTCGTCGGAGATATACAGAATGTCATTCTCATGGCACAGATCCAGTATCCGCCGGTGGTAGCCCTCTGGCGCCATCAACACGCCGCCGGCGCCCATGATCGGCTCGGCGATAAAGGCCGCCACGTTGCCCGCCCCCAGTTTGCCGATAGTGGTTCCGAATTCGTCGACCAGGAAGTCGCAGTACTGCGCGTCATCCATGCCGGCGGGCTTGCGGTAGCAGTTCGCTTCGCTGATATGCGTCACCATCTCGTCCACCACGTCGAAGCCGAGGTTATTGCCTTCAGTACCGGTCAGCGTGGCGGATATATAAGTCGTGCCGTGGTAACCGCTGGTGCGCGCGATGATCTTTTTCTTGTTCGGCAACCCGCGCTGATTGAAATAAAAATGCACCATCCGCACCGTCGCGTCATTGGCCGTCGAACCGCCGCAGCTGTAGAACACGTGGTTAAGGTCGCCCGGCGCCAGCTGCGCCAGGCGGGCGGCAAGGCGGGTGGCGGGAATATTGGTCAGGTTGTTGAACGGCGAATAATAGGCCATTTCCACCGCCTGACGGCTCATCGCTTCGCCGATCTCGCGCCGGCCGTGGCCCACATTGACGCACCACAGACCGGCGATGCCGTCGATAAAACGGTTGCCTTTGCCGTCCTCGACATAGATGCCCTCGCTTTTGGCGATAACATCGCAGCCTTTCGCGCCGAACTGGCTGAAGTCGGTAAAGGGATGAATAAAATGCGCTTTATCCTGTTGATGCAAACTCTCCAGCTCTGTGTCTGGCATGTGCGACGTATTCTGCTGCATGTGATTTCTCCTGTGCGGGCCGGTCTGGGATAGCAGGCGTGTTAAGCCGTCACGTCTCCCGAGTCTAGCGAAAGCCCCCGGCAGTAACATCCCACCATAGCGGTATGGAGCGCCGGCGGAGGGGCCAGTAGGATAAACACCAGACAGCAGGACAGGAGAGATCGAGATGACCGGACTGAAAACCGCCGCCGACTGGCAAGCCAGCGCGCAACGCCTGCGTTTCTCCAGCGGAGGATTTATCGATGGCGATTTCCGCACGCTGAGCGGGCGCGAGCTGATCAGCATCAATCCGGCCACGGAACAGGTGCTGGCCGCTTTTCCCGCCGCCTCGGAAGCCAATGTGGATACGGCGGCGCGCGCGGCGCGCCATGCCTTCGATGACGGCGGCTGGCCGCGCATGGCGCCGCAGCAGCGGGCCGTCGTGATCAAACGGCTGGCGGCGCTGATGCAGACGCATCAGGACCAACTGGCGCTGATCGATACGCTGGATATGGGCAAACCAATCGCGGAGAGCGCCGGTTTCGATATTCCGCAGGCGATCGCCGCGTTTCAGCACGCCGCCGAAGCGCTGGATAAACGGTACGACGAGCTTGCCCCGTCGGCGGAAGACGTGCAGGTCGCCATCCGGCGCGAACCTATCGGCGTGGTGGCGGCCATCGTGCCCTGGAACTATCCGTTGCTGATGGCCGCGTGGAAGGTGGCGCCGGCGCTGGCGGCCGGCAACTGCGTGATCCTGAAGCCATCCGAAAAATCGCCGCTGTCGGCGCTGCTGCTGGCGCGTCTGGCCGCCGAAGCCGGCGTGCCGCCCGGAGTTTTCCAGGTACTGCCGGGCTATGGCGATGAAGTCGGCAAATGTCTGGCGCTGCATCACGACGTCGACTGCCTCGCTTTCACCGGCTCGACGCGCGTGGCGGGCATGCTGCAGGTCTACGCCGGATCATCCAACCTCAAACGGGTTTGGTGCGAGGCGGGCGGTAAAAATCCCTCGCTGATTTTTGACGACGCCAGCCTGCCGTCGGCGGCCGACATCAGCGCGCTGGCCATTTACTCCAATCAGGGCGAGGTGTGTATCGCCGCTTCGCGCCTTTATCTGCACCAGCCGATAGCCGATGAATTTCTGACGCTGTTCGATCGCGCCGCGGCGGCCTTCGTTCCGGGCGACCCTCTCGATCCCGCCACCCGGCTGGGGCCGCTGGTCGACGCGGATCACCTGGCGCGGGTACAGGGATTTATTCAGCGGGCGCGCGCCGGCGGTCTGAAAATACGCCATGGCGGCGAACCGGTGAAGGTAGACGGCAAAGGCTTTTACATGCGGCCATGCAGCATTGAAGACGTACCGCCGCAGGCCGAGGCGATGACGGAAGAAATTTTCGGCCCGGTGGTGGCGCTGGCCCGTTTCGCCGACGAGGCCGAAGCGCTGCGGCTGGCCAATAACACTCGCTATGGGCTCGGCGCCTGCCTGTGGTCGAACAATCCGGCGCGTATCAACAGACTGACCCGGCGCCTGAAAAGCGGGCTTATCTGGGTCAATACCTGGGGAGAAGGCGATGTCACCGTCCCCTTCGGCGGCATGAAAGCGTCGGGCAACGGGCGGGATAAATCGCTGCACGCCTTTGATAAATACACGGATCTGAAAACCATCTGGCAACGTTTCCCGGCCGATGAGGGGTAGACGTCGGGTCAGCCGGGCGACCGGATTAGACGCGACGCCGCCGGCCGGCGGAGGCCGCGATTCGGGATAAAAATAGCCGCCAGACCGGCGCCGGGGTATAACCGGAACATCAGCGAAACCACGCAGCCACCGCCGTTGTCC
The DNA here is from genome assembly GCF_008710095.1 of Affinibrenneria salicis. The sequence goes on along the minus strand of NZ_VYKJ01000008.1, from coordinate 24,138 downwards.
GTTCAGTGACGGTTCGCAGGAGAAATCGAAACGCATGAAAGCCTTCTATCACCCGAAACAGCGTTTGCATCACCCGAAAAGCTATTTATCGCGCGGCCAGATGCGCACCCCGCAGGAAGTGCCCGAACGTCTCGACCATCTGCTGGCCGCGGCGCAAAAACTGGGCTTCACGATTGAGCAACCGGCGGACTCCGGGCGCGAGGCGCTGTACGCCGTGCACGGCCGACCCTATGTCGACTACCTGGAAAACGCCTGGCGCGAATGGCACGCGGTGGAAGAGGACTGGGGTGACGAGGTGATGTCCAACATCTTTATCCGCGAAGGCAATCCGCTGCGCGGCATCCTCGCCAGAACCGCACGCTACCTGACCGACGGCAGTTGCCCGATCGGCGAACACACCTTCACCGCGGCTTACTGGTCCGCGCAGTGCGCCATCGCCGGCGCGAAAGCGATTATCGACGGCGCGCCGGCCGCCTACTCGCTGTGCCGTCCGCCGGGGCATCATGCGCGGCCGGAGGGCGCCGGCGGCTTCTGCTATCTGAATAACGCGGCGATCGCCGCCCAGACCCTGCGCGACGGCGGCTATGCGAAGGTCGCGATCCTGGATACCGATATGCATCACGGCCAGGGGATTCAGGAAATCTTCTACAGCCGCAGCGATGTGTTTTATGTCTCTCTCCACGGCGACCCCACCAATTTCTATCCGGTGGTGGCCGGTTTCGATGATGAGCGCGGCAGCGGCGCTGGCGCAGGATTCAACCTCAATCTGCCGATGCCGCACGGCGCGTCGGAGGAGGATTTCTTCTCATATCTGGATCGCGCGGACAGCGCGCTGCGCGCCTTCGCGCCCGACGTGCTGGTGCTGTCGCTCGGCTTCGATATCTACCGGCAGGATCCGCAGGCCCGGGTGGCGGTGTCGCAGGACGGCTTTAGCCGGCTCGGCGCGCGCATCCGCTCATGGGGTATGCCCTGCCTGGTGGTGCAGGAAGGCGGCTACCACCTCGAGACGCTGGAAGAAAACGCCCGCCGCTTCTTCGGCGGCTTCGGCGCCTGAGGTCGCTGACAAAGTCGCCGATAAACCCGGAATACCCGGGCCGGCCGCACCGGGGAACGCTCCGACGGCTAACGCCGCTACGCCCCTTCGCCGCGCTCCCCCTGATAACGAACGTTGCCGTCGCGGCGCGGCGACGGCGTCTTGCTCCAGCCTCACGCGTTGCGTAAATAGCGTTCATACTCGCGGTTAAGCCGTTCGGTAACCGGGCGCGCGGCGGGAAACGGCCGCCCGTCCAGCTGCCTGACCGGCGTTATCCCCGCCAGCGTGCCGGTGACAAAAGCCTCGTCGGCCGTCAACGCTTCCGCCAGGGTAAAGGGTTTCTCATGCGCGATCAGACCCTGCTGGCGCGCGAGCGTAATGATAGTCTGGCGGGTAATGCCGTTGAAACAATAAAGACCGGACGACGTCCACAGCTCGCCCCGGCGCACAATAAAAAAATTGGTGGAATTACAGCTGGCGACAAAACCGTGGGGATCGAGCATCAGCGCCTCATCGGCGCCTGCCTGCAGCGCCTGCAACAACGCCTGAATCAGATTGAGCCGGCTGTGCGAATTCAGCCGCAGATCGAAAACGTCCGGGCCGCTGGTGCGGTAGGTTGAGGTAAACAGCGCCAGTCCGCGTTTTTTCGCCTCGCGATCCACCACCTTATACTCCGCCACACAGACAAGGGTCGAACCGCCGAGGATAAAGCGCGGATCCTGATTGGGCGTCCGCTTTTTACCGCGAGTGACCATCAGGCGAATGTGCGCCCCGTCCTCCATCCCATTAACCTTGAGCGTCTGATAGAGAATATCGATCAGCGCCTGCCGGCTGTGGCCGATATCCAGCTGAATAGCCGCCGCGCCGGCGAACAGCCGATCTAAATGGGCGTCCAGCGCCACCAGCCGGCCATCCACCAGGCGCAGCCCCTCCCAGACGCCGTCGCCGCACACGTAGCCGGCATCGAACACCGACACCACGGCCTGATCGCGGTGCACAAACTCGCCGTTCACATACACCAATACGTCGTCGTTACGCGCATCCTGTAAATATGCCTGACTGCTCTGACCGGACAATGCTGTATTCATCTGTCACCTCTGACCTTAAAAAGCGCGCTCGGCGAAACGCGCGAGGAAAGCCTGGGTCCGCGGCTGACGCGGATTCTTCAGCACCTGTTCCGCCGTGCCCATTTCGTGAATTACGCCGTTCTCAATAAACACCACCCGATCGGCGAAATGCCAGGCAAACCCCAGCTCATGCGTAACCAGCAGCAGCGTGCGCCCTTCATCGGCCAGGCCGCGAATGGTATGCAACACTTCGCCCACCAGTTCCGGATCGAGCGACGACGTCGGCTCATCAAACAGCATAATTTCCGGCGACATGGCCAGCGCCCGCGCAATAGCCACCCGCTGCTGCTGTCCGCCGGACAGACTGCCCGGCCAGGCCTGCCGCTTATTACCCAGCCCGACTTTTTCCAGCTGAGCGCCGGCAATGAGATCCGCCTCGCTGCGCGACATTTTTTTCACCGACAGCAGCGCCTCGCGCACGTTTTCCAGCACCGTCATATGGGGAAACAGGTTGAATTGCTGAAAGACCATCCCCACCCGCTCGCGCACCGCGCAAAGCTGTTTTTCCGGGTAATAGCGTCGGCCGTCGTTGCCCTGATGGCCGAGTATCTCGCCGTCGAGTTCAATGGTGCCGGCGCTGGGAATTTCCATAAAATTCAGGCAGCGCAGCAGCGTGCTTTTACCGGATCCGGAGCCGCCGATAATGGCGATCTTTTCGCCGCGACGCACATCCAGATCGATGCCTTTCAGCACCGTGTGTTCGTCGAACTGCTTTTGCAGCCCGCGAATGCGTAAAATGATCTCTTCGTTCATCAGCCGGTTTTTCTCTCAGGTCAGGGATGCGGACGGAAGCGTCGTTCAAGGCGCGCGGCAAGATAGCTGCCGGGCCAGATCAGGACAAAATACAGCAGCGCCACCACCGTCAGAATTTCCAGCGGCCGGTAGTAAGTGCTGCTCAGCAGCCGCCCCTGATACATCAGTTCATTGACGGCCAGAATAGAGGCCAGCGAGGTGACTTTCGCCAGTTCGATCATTCGGTTGGTCAGCGCCGGCAGCATCCGTCGGTAGACCTGCGGCAGGACCACCCGGCGCAGTATCACGCGATGACTCATGCCCAGCGCCCTGGCGCCTTCCCACTGTCCGCGCTCGATCGACTGCAGGCCGGCGCGGAAAATCTCCGTACAGTAGGCGGCGGTATACAGCGTCAACGCCAGCGCCGCAGCGCCAAAAGTACTAAACTGAATGCCGATCAGCACCGGGAAAGCATAATAAAACCAGATCAGCTGAATCAGCACCGGCGTATTGCGGAATACCTCGACAAACGCCATGGCCGACGCTCTTAGCCAGCGAACGCCGCTGACCCGGACGATGCCCAACAGCAGGCCGATAGCCGTTCCCGCTATGCCGGCCAGCAGCCACAACTCCAGCGTTACGCCCAGCCCTTTAAGCAGCACCGGCGCGTTATGCCAGATCAGCGAAAAATCCCATTGATAGTTCATGCGGGCTCCTTATGACCGGCTGTCGGCCAGAGACAAACGTTTTTCAAGACGCTGACTGAACAGGCTGATGATAAGCAGCAGGGTGAAATACATCAGCGCCACCAGGCTATAGACCTCAAGCGGTCGGAAAGTCTGGCTGTTGACCTGCATCGCCTGGTAGAGCAGTTCGCTGTAGGCCAGAGAAGAAGCTAACGAGGTGGATTTGATCAGTTCAAAAGAGCGCTCGATAAAGGGCGGGATCATACGGCGCATCGCCTGCGGCAGGATCACGCGGCGCAGCGCGGTAAAGCGCGTCATGCCGAGCGCCTTCGCCCCTTCCCACTGCCCGAGGCTGATGGAGCCGATGCCGCCGCGATAAACCTCGGCATAGAACGCCGCCGACTGGGCGGACAGCGCGATGACCGCAGCGGCGAAGGGCGAAAGCGCCAGCGGCGTGATCACCGGCAGCGCATAGTACATCCAGAAAAAGTGAACGATGGCCGGCGTATTGCGATAAAAACCGATGAAGACAGAGGCCAGCACGCGCAGCACGCTTAGCGACGACATTTTCATGACGGCCAGCAGTACGCCTGCCGACATACCGATCAGAATACTGGCGGCGCCGATTTTCAGTGTGCCCCACAACCCGTCGAAAAGTAGCTGATGGTAAGGCCAGATAGCAGCAAAATCCCATTGATACGACATAGAAAACATTACCCCGGAGTGAATGAAAACACGCTGGCCGGCGGCCTGGTTGTTAGAATCAGAACATCTTAGCAGTGCCAAAATGCAATAAATAAATAATAAAACCGGGTGCTATATTCGTTTTTTTTATAAACAATGGACGGAATTTGCTTATGCCCGTTTCCTCATCATTACCGCTTACGCTGAGGCTGACCACCTTCGCCAGTCAGCTCACGCTGGAGGCGATCCCGGCGGCATTGCGCCAAAAAATCGCCCTGCACTTTATCGACAGCCTCGGCTGCGGCATTGCCGGCGCGGGGAGCAGCGTGGTACGCGACTGCGCCCGCGTCATCCGCGCGCAGTACGCGCCGGGCGACAGTATGGTGCTGGATGGCGGCGCCGCGCTGTCGCCGGTGGGCGCCGCTTTCCTCAACGCCGCCGCCATCAATGCGCTGGATTACGACGACGGCTATGAGATCGACGGGCGAGGCATGGGTCACCCGGGCGCAAGCCTGGTCGGCGCGGCGCTGGCGGCGCTGGGCGCACGTCGCATTAGCGGCGCGGCGTTGATTCGCGCGCTGGTCGCCGCCTACGAAATCAATGGCCGGGTGATCCTCTCTCAGCAGCCTGGCAGCGAACGTTTCCGTCAGGTCTACGGCGTCTGTCAGCATGAGTCGCTGGGCGCGGCGATCGCCTACGGCTTACTCACCGGCAGCGACGCCCGCGGGCTGGAAAATGCATTCGGTCTGGCCGCATCGCTCACCCCGTTGCCCAGCCTGCATAAATACAACTGGCAACAGCGGCCGCTGGTCTCCTTTAAAGACTACAACGCGCCCGCCGCCGAAGCGGGAGTGCGGGGCGTCGAACTGCATTACGGCGGAATAATCGGCCCGCGCGACGTTCTGGCCGGAGAACAGGGGTTCTGGCGGATGATGGGCTCCGATCGCTTTGTCCAACAGCACCTGGTCGGCGGGCTCGGCGAGCAGTGGCTGGCGCAGCACGCCAGCTTTAAAGCCTACCCGGTCTGCCGCTGGCTCCATACCGCGCTGGAATCCTTTGAGCGATTACAGCGGCAACATGCGTTATCCGCGCAAACTATCGATAGCATTCTGGTCACCGGCAGCAGCACGCTGGCGGCGCATTTTGCCGACGCCCGGCCGCAGAATGAAACGGACGCGCAATTCAGTCTCCCGATTGCGCTGGCCTGCCTGGCGCACGGCGTCGCGCGCCAGCGCTGGAGCGCCGACCAGACGCTGGCCGATCCGGCCATCCGGGCCTTCGCCGACAGGGTCACTCTGGTAGTGGATCCTGAGCTCGATCAGTTGATGCGGCAACAGCGCCGTCCCGTCGCCTGGGTACAGGCGGTAAGCGGCGCGCGCCGGTTGACCGGCGAGCGGATCGATTACCCGCTGGGCTGTGAGCAACACCCGTTGTCCAGGCGGCAAATCATGGAAAAATTCGCCGCCAATCTGTCATCACGCCACCCGCCCGCACTGATTGAGCGGGCCGTCGACGCGCTGAACCACCTCGAACAGTGCGCGGACGTCGGCGCGGCTATCGCGCCGCTGCTGAAGTAGGCCGTATCCCGGACGGCGCCCCGTCGGTCGCCGTCCCACGCGCCGTTATTGCCACTGTTCGCGAATAACGGAGGGCACTTTACTTACATCGACGCCGCGCAATTTCAGCGCCTGCTCGTAGTACTGCTGAGTTTTGCCGGACTGATACAATTTAACGAATTCATCGTTCAGGAAGTTGCGGAACGTCGGGTCGGATTCACGGCGAATCGCGCCGCTGGTGCTGACGGAAATTATCGGTTTAGGCAGGATCAGGTTCCCTTTCCCTGTTTTGGCCTGCTGCAGCGCCAGCGCGGGATGGAAATAGGAGAGTCCGTCTACCCGGCCGGCATAAAACGCGGCCACGCCCTCATCCATATTGGTAAAGCGCACCAGCTGCGCCTTCGGCAGACGCTTAGTCAGAATTAAATCCGGGCTGGAACCGAGCGTAACGCCGATTTTGATGTCCGGGCGGTTGAGATCGTCCCAGTTGGCGACCTGAATACCGTCGCGCACCAATACCCCCTGCGCATACCAGAAGAAAGGCTGTTGCGGGAAATCGACGGCTTTCTTGCGCTCTTCGGTCGGATCCAGCACCAGCATGGTATCAATCTGGCCGGTCTGTAAGGCGGCGATGGCGTTGCCCCAGGTGGTCTCTACCGGCACCAGCCTGACGCCAAGATCTTTGGCCAGTTCTTTACCGACGTTATAGCCGATGCCATCCCACTGGCCGGTCGCCGGATCTTTAAAATACCAGGGCTCGCCCTGCGCCACGCCGATACGCAATTCGCCGGTCTGTTTAATGCGTTGCCAGGTCGATGTCTCCGCCGCCTGAGTGAAAAAAGAAGCGGTAACCAGAGTTAACGCCATTAATGCCCGGTGAAGTGAAAGTTTCATTTTTCCCGCCTTATGTTTTTTTATTTTTAACAAAAGTAATTGCGGTTTTAGCGTAACGAATTCGCTATAAGTAAATTAGTCCGTTTCGCATTATGTAATTTCATAAAAATATAAAAGACGCGGCATTATGCGGACAATCGCCGACGGGTTAATTAATCCATCGCGCCGCCCGTTCTCCTTCCGGAAAGAAAAAACAAATCAATGCATTGAAAATAATGGTATTTAATCAGAAGCAAGACGTGGCTGAAGTCTGGAAAATGTCGCGGACAAACGCCCAACATCCCAATATTGCGAACGAAAACGCCATAGCAATTTTTTGAATTAACTTTGCCGTTTTTCGCATTTTATCCACCAAAGCCAAACCGTATAAAAAAGATCATAGCGCTGGCCCATTCGCGACGCGCTATCAGTCAATCTCATCCCCCTGCGATCGGCGGGTTACGGATATATCACCCAATATCGCCGTTATCCTTCACGCTGCCGCGTTACGAAACTTATCCATGAGCCTCATAGTAATAAGGCCAACGCGTTGCGTGGTTCAAAACGATAACGCGCTGGCCTGCAATTCGCGCTCTTTAGCAGAATCATGCCGAAAAAATAGTAAACACGATCAATTTGTTAGCAATATTTATGTTAAAAATTAACAAATACGATAAAACCGAAAGTGCTCAGACAGTGCATCGCCGCTGCCTGTCTCAGGCAAAACGCACATTATTTGTGCAAACGAACAGGCCGTCCGCGACAAAGCGCCATGCGCGACACCTCTTCTGACCTGCGGCAACGCCGCACGATAGCCGCCTTATCTTGCCTTTCGTTCCGTACCGGCCGTCGCCGCCGCCATAAACGGACAGCGGAATCTCCCGGCGAAAAATGCGTTTTGTCGAACGAAACGCACCAAAACAAAGCAACACAACAGATAAAAAAAACATTTTGGCGCACATATTTTTCTTTCACTGCTGTTTTATTCAGCGCTTCTATCAAAATTCTTTGCAGTTAATCACATACCGAAACCTGGCACTCCTTTTGCTTACCCTAAGCACGGCATTCTGCCGGCAGATGGAATAAGCGCAGCTAATGCTGCCAAACACGACAGCACATAACACTCCGGAAAGGACACTATGATGAAAAAAATGCTAATGACGACTCTGGCGGCAGGGATTTCTCTTTGCGCAGCGCTTAATCAAGCCCATGCGGGAACCACGCTTGATGCGATTCAAAAGAAAGGATTTATTCAGTGCGGCATCAGTGACGGGCTGCCGGGTTTCTCCTATGCCGACGCCAGCGGCAAATATAGCGGGATTGATGTCGATGTCTGCCGCGGCGTGGCCGCCGCCGTGTTTGGCGACGCCAATAAAGTGAAATATACCCCGCTGACCGCGAAAGAGCGTTTTACCGCGCTGCAGTCGGGCGAAGTGGATCTGTTGTCCCGTAACACCACCTGGACCTCTTCGCGCGACGGCGGCATGGGTATGCTGTTCACCGGCGTCACCTACTATGACGGCATCGGCTTTCTGGCCCATAACAAGGCCGGCCTGAAGAGCGCCACCGAACTGGATGGCGCAACGGTATGTATCCAGGCCGGCACCGATACCGAACTGAACGTCGCCGATTATTTTAAAACGCATAACATGAAATACACTCCGGTCACCTTCGATCGCTCCGACGAAAGCGCCAAAGCGCTGGAATCCGGCCGCTGCGATACCCTGGCGTCCGACCAGTCTCAGCTGTACGCCCTGCGTATTAAGCTGAACAATCCGGCCGAATACCTCGTCCTGCCGGAAGTGATCTCCAAAGAACCGCTGGGGCCGGTGGTGCGCCGCGGTGACGAAGAGTGGTTCACCATCGTTCGCTGGTCGCTGTTCGCCATGCTGAACGCGGAAGAAATGGGCATCACATCGCAAAACGTCGACGAGATGGCGGCCAAACCCACCACGCCGGATATGGCTCACCTGCTGGGTAAGGCCGGCAGCTACGGCAAAGATCTGAAATTGCCGAGCGACTGGGCGTACAAAATCATCAAACAGGTCGGCAACTACGGCGAAGTGTTTGAACGCAACGTCGGCATGGGCAGTGAACTGAAAATCAAGCGCGGCTTAAACGAACTGTGGAACAAGGGCGGCATCCAGTACGCGCCGTCTGTTCGCTAATCGTTTTAAGACAAACGGGCACGGCTGACCTGCGGCCGTGCTCCGGGTTTTATCGTGACTGAGGTTTCGACATGTTGCAACGCCCACCCGTGAAAAGGGATTTTTCGCTGACCAATCCAGCAATGCGTGCCTGGCTATATCAGATCGCGGTGGTCATCGCCGTGCTGGCCATCGCCGGCTATCTGTTACACAACACGGTCACCAACCTGGCGCAACGGGGAATTACGTCCGGCTTCGCCTTTCTTAATAACAGCGCCGGTTTTGGCATCGTTCAACACCTTATCGACTATCAGCAGGGCGATACTTACGCTCGCGTTTTCGTCGTCGGCCTGCTGAATACGCTGCTGGTTTCGGTCATCTGTATCCTGTGCGCCTCGCTGCTGGGATTCGTGGTCGGTCTGGCGCGCCTGTCCGACAACTGGCTGCTGCGCAAACTGTCCGCCATTTACATCGAAACCTTTCGCAATATTCCGCCGCTGCTGCAGATTTTCTTCTGGTATTTCGCCGTATTGCGCAACCTGCCGGGCCCGCGCCAGGCGGTTAACGCATTGGATACGTTGTTCCTCAGCAACCGCGGCCTGTACATGCCCGCCGCACAGTTCGGTCCGGGCGCGCTGCCCGCCGCGCTGGCTATTCTGATCACGCTGGCCGTCGCCTTCATGCTGATCCGTCGCAATAAGCGCCACCAGATGTTAACCGGCCAACAGCGCCGGGCCTGGCCGCTGACGCTGGCGACGCTGGTCGTGCTGATCGGGCTGTCGCATCTGCTCTTTGGCCACGCCCTGCTGTGGGAATTCCCCGCGCTGCGCGGGTTCAATTTTAACGGCGGCATGGTTTTGATCCCTGAACTGGCGGCGCTGGCGCTGGCGCTCTCGGTGTACACCTCGTCGTTTATCGCCGAAATCATCCGCTCCGGCATTCAGTCCGTCTCGCACGGACAGCAGGAAGCGGCGCTGTCTCTGGGCTTACCCAAATCCGTTACGCTGCGTAAGGTGATTCTGCCCCAGGCGCTGCGCGTCATCATCCCGCCGTTAACCAGTCAGTACCTGAATATCGTCAAGAACTCTTCGCTGGCGGCGGCCATCGGCTATCCCGATATGGTATCGCTGTTTGCCGGCACCGTACTTAACCAGACCGGCCAGGCGATAGAAACCATCGCCATGACCATGTCCGTCTATCTGGCGATCAGCCTGCTGATTTCACTGCTGATGAATATCTATAACAGGAAAATCGCGTTAATTGAGCGCTAAAAGGACCAGGGTGACCATGACGACTCGAGCACCATTACCATCGACCGCCACGCCGGTTCAGCGCGCCATTTTCTGGCTGCGGCGCAACCTGTTCTCCAGCGTGACCAACAGCGCACTGACGCTGCTCTGCCTGTGGCTGATATGGCAACTGCTGCCGCCCCTGCTGAACTGGGCGGTCTTCAACGCCAACTGGTCCGGCGCTACCCGGGCGGACTGTACGCGCGACGGCGCCTGCTGGGTGTTTATTCACGCCCGCTTCAGCCACTTTATGTATGGCCTGTACCCGGCCGAAGAGGTCTGGCGCATTAATTTCGCGCTGGCGCTGGCGTTGCTCACCATTCTGCCGATGTTCTGGCGCGCCATTCCCTACCGCGGCCGTTATATCGCCGGCTGGTGCGTGGTCTATCCGCTGGTCGCCTGGTGGCTGCTGTACGGCGGCTTTGGCGGCCTGACGCTGGTGGAAACCCGCCAGTGGGGCGGACTGACGATGACCGTCATCATCGCGGCCATCGGCATCGCCGGCGCGTTGCCGCTCGGCGTTCTGCTGGCGCTCGGCCGGCGATCGCAAATGCCGATCCTGCGCATGCTGTGCACGGCGTTTATCGAGTTCTGGCGCGGCGTTCCGTTGATTACCGTTCTGTTTATGTCATCCGTGATGCTGCCGCTGCTTCTGACCGAAGGCACCTCGATCGATAAGCTGCTGCGCGCGCTGGTCGGCGTGATTCTGTTCCAGTCCGCGTACGTGGCGGAGGTGGTGCGCGGCGGACTGCAGGCCCTGCCCAAAGGCCAGTACGAGGCCGCGCAGTCTCTGGCGCTCGGCTATTGGCGCATGCAGGCGCTGGTGATTCTGCCGCAGGCGCTGAAGATGGTGATCCCCGGCCTGGTCAACACCATCATCGCGCTGTTCAAAGACACCAGTCTGGTGATCATCATCGGCTTATTCGATTTATTCAGCAGTATCCAGCAGGCCACGGTAGACCCCAGCTGGCTGGGCATGTCAACGGAAGGCTATGTCTTTGCCGCGATAATTTACTGGATCTTCTGTTTCAGTATGTCGCGCTATAGCCAGCATTTAGAAAAACGTTTCGATACCGGACACAAATCGCACTGAGGTCACCCATGAACCAGAATTCAGCACTCGCCCATGACGGCCACATGATCACGCTGGAAAACGTGAATAAATGGTACGGACAGTTCCACGTCCTGAAAGATATCAATCTGCAGGTGAAACAGGGCGAACGCATCGTATTGTGCGGCCCGTCCGGCTCCGGTAAGTCGACCACCATTCGCTGTATCAACCATCTGGAAGAGCACCAGCAGGGCCGGATTACCGTCGACGGCATCGAACTGGACGGCGACGTGCGCAATATTGAGAAAATCAGAACCGAAGTCGGCATGGTGTTCCAGCACTTCAATTTGTTTCCGCATCTGACGGTTTTGCAGAACTGCACGCTGGCGCCGTGCTGGGTGCGGCGGATGCCGAAGAAAGAGGCGGAAGAACTGGCGATGCACTATCTGGAACGCGTGCGCATCGCCGCGCATGCGCACAAATTTCCGGGCCAGCTGTCCGGCGGCCAGCAGCAACGCGTGGCGATCGCCCGCTCGCTGTGCATGAAGCCTAAAATTATGCTGTTCGATGAGCCGACCTCGGCGCTGGACCCGGAAATGGTAAAAGAGGTGCTGGATACCATGCTGGGTCTGGCGGAAGACGGTATGACCATGCTGTGCGTCACCCATGAAATGGGGTTCGCCCGCACCGTGGCCAACCGGGTAATCTTTATGGACCAGGGGGAAATCGTCGAGCAGGCCGCGCCGGATATCTTCTTCTCGCAGCCGCGTTCGGAACGCACCCAGGCTTTCCTGTCGCAGATTCTGCATTAAGCGCTCGCGCCGGGCCTGCCGGGAATCGCCAACAGGCCCGGCCGCGCGGCCAGCGCACCTGCCGCTTGAAGTATGACGGGGATATGGGCTTTAATGCCGGAAACCCCGTCACCGCAGATGGTTACAGGAAGGCTCTATGGCTGAGATCGACATACAGATACGCGCCGCCGCCGCGGCCGATAGCTCGCGTTTAATCGACATCTGGCGCGGCAGCGTGCGCGCCACGCATGGCTTTCTGACGCAGGACGATTTTGACCAGATAGACGCCGAGCTGCGCGAACGCTATTTTCCCGTCGCCTCGCTCTGGGTGGCTACCGACGGCCGGCGGCGGCCGGTCGGCTTTATCGGCTTAACGGAGTCGCACATCGACACGCTGTTTATCGACCCGGCCTGGCGTGGAAAAGGCGTCGGCCGGCGGCTCATCGCGCACGCCATCCGCCTGCGCGGCGCGCTGACGGTTGAAGTTAATGAGCAAAACCCACAGGCGGTCGCGTTCTATCAGCGGATGGGCTTCGCCACCGCACGCCGTTCCGCGCTTGACGGCGCCGGCCGACCTTACCCGCTGCTGTATATGAGCCGCCCCGCAGCGTCGGCGTCCTCCGGCGCTGCGCCAGTCAGAACAGGACGACAGCCATGAACCCGATAGCGCATGTTGAAATCCCGGTCAGCGATCTGCGGCGGGCCATGCATTTCTATCAGAGCGTATTCGGCATCGCCTTTACCGATAGCGCGGAGATTCACGGTAACCGAATGGCGTTTTTCCCCTTCAGCGAGGGAGAAGACGGAGCCAGCGGCGCGCTGGCGCAGGGAGAAGTCTATGTGCCGACGCAAGACGGCGCGATTGTCTACCTGCGGGTCGACAGCATCGCCGACGTTATCGCCCGCGCGCGACAGTTGGGCAGCGAGGTGCTGTTCCCGGAAACGTCGATCGGCGAACAGGGGTCGGTGGCCGAAATCAGCGATAGCGAAGGCAACCGCATCGCACTGCAGTCGCCGCCGGCACAGAGCGGCCCAGACATCGCCCCCGTCATCACCGACCGCCTGCGCCTGCGGCCGTTCGCGCGGGAAGATCGCGCCGCCTGGGCCGACTGGAATTCCCGCCCGGACGTGTACCGCTTTCTGCTCCGCCACGCGCCGCAGGGCGACGCTCTGGCGACGCGCTTTCAGTCCATTCTCAACGCCGGCCATCGCTTTCATCAGGACGGCGATGAGCTGCGGCTGGCGGTCGAACGCCGCGGGGACCAGGCGCTAATCGGCGAGGTGGTGCTGAAACTGACCAGCCAAAGCGCGGGCCAGGCCGAAGTCGGTTATATTTTCAGCCCGAGCGTCATCGGTCAGGGCTATGCGACGGAGGCCGTCCGCGCCATGATTAGCTTCGGGTTCGCCGCCTTTGGCTTTCAGCGCATCTTCGCCCGCCTTGACGCCGGCAACATCGGCTCGGTCGGCGTACTGGAGCGGCTGGGGCTACGGCGCGAAGCGCATTTGCTGCAGAGCAGCTATTTCGATGGCAGCTGGAGCGACGAATATATTTATGCCATTCTGCATCGGGAATGGTCCGCAGGAGAATAGCACCATGAGTGAGAAAAAAATCCAGGTCGGCATCGTGTTCGGCGGCAAATCGGCCGAGCACGAAGTCTCTCTGCAGTCGGCTAAAAATATCGTTGATGCGATCGACCGGCAGAAATTCGAGGTCACGCTGCTCGGCATTGATAAAGACGGCGAGTGGCACATCAACGATGCGTCCGGCTACCTGCTGAATGCGGAAAACCCGGCGCTGATCGCCCTGAACCGCTCCAGCCAGAACGTCGCCCTGATTCCGGGCCAGGAACATCATCAGCTCATCGAAAGCCATAACGCCCGACCGCTGTCGCAGCTCGATGTTATTTTCCCGATCGTTCACGGCACGCTGGGGGAAGACGGTTCGCTGCAGGGCCTGCTGCGCATGGCCAATATTCCGTTTGTCGGCAGCGGCGTGCTGGGCTCGGCCGTCAGTATGGACAAAGACGTCGCCAAACGTCTGCTGCGCGACGCCGGTCTGCAGGTCGCGCCTTTTGTTACCCTGACACGCGCCAACCGCCAGCGCTATCCGTTCGACGAGGTGAGCGGCCGGCTGGGACTGCCGTTGTTCATTAAGCCGGCCAACCAGGGATCATCCGTCGGGGTGAGCAAAGTCAAAAATGCGGCTGAGTTCCAGGCGGCGCTGAATCTGGCCTTCGACTACGACCATAAAGTACTGGTGGAGTCGGCTATTCGCGGGCGCGAAATCGAGTGCGCCATCCTCGGCAATGACCATCCGCAGGCCAGCGTATGCGGCGAAATCATCCTGAGCGATGAGTTCTACTCCTATGATACAAAATACATTAACGAACATGGCGCGCAGGTAGCCGTTCCGGCCAGACTGGATCCGGCGCTCAATGATCGCATCCGGGACATCGCGATTCAGGCCTTTCAGGCGCTGGAGTGCCAGGGGATTGCCCGCGTGGATGTGTTCCTCACCGAGGATGAACAGGTTATTATCAACGAAATCAACACGCTGCCCGGATTCACCTCGATCAGCATGTACCCCAAACTGTGGCAGGCCAGCGGCGTCTCTTATCCCGAGCTGATCACCCGACTGATCGAACTGGCGCTGGAACGCCACCAGCAGGACTGCGCGCTAAAAAGCTCGGTGCGCTGAACGCCCGGCGTCTCGCCGGGGGAATGTCGTGGCCTCCATTTCCCCCGGCGCTCCTCTAAACAGATTTAAAAAAGAGTGATTATCATTACCATGTGATAATTTTCTCTTAACTCCATTTTTACATGTCCTGCGTCAAAGTTACATCCGAAATGAGCCTTTAGGATGAGCGTAGCTGACAGGGCGGATGGTGGCTTTTTCTCCCAGCGAGAACGTTAATTTTCGCCCTTCTGAATACTTTCTGAATTGTCCGGTCATCAAAACACCCAATAGCCTTCAGGATATGGAAAAGCGGTAAGTGAATAAATGCTTAACCGCCGGCAAAAGCAGCAGCCGGAGCGACAATGCCGCCCGCGGCGGATTGGCGCGCGGCTTGCCGCGGCCCTGAAAGGGTGAGGCCCAGGGAGGGGCTGAGTCATTGAACAAATCCCGTGCGCTCACAGCCTGAATAATCCTGAGCGCACGCAGAGAAATGTGCGCCATGAACGGCGCTCGCGAACCGGCACAACACCAAAAAAAACTTATACGGCACGGCACGGTCTCTGACCGCGTCATTGATATTATTGTTTCACTGGAGTGAGTATGAATCGGTTTATCATTGCTAATGCTCAGCACTGCATCGGTTGCCGCGCCTGCGAAGTCGCCTGCGTCCTCGCGCACAATAATGATACCTTTCCCGAACGGGCCGACGCTTTCCAGCCCCGCATTCAGGCTTTTCATTCCGATCGCGTACATACCGCGGTAACCTGCCGCCACTGCGAAGACGCGCCCTGCGCCAGAGTATGCCCGACCGGAGCTATCGTCAGAAACAACGATAGCGTTCAGGTGATTAAAGAGAAATGCATCGGTTGTAAAACCTGCGTACTAGCCTGTCCGTTCGGCGCCATGTCGCTGGTCAGCGCACAAGGCCCATCGCATAACGACTCGACAAGCTGGGCGCAAAAATGCGACCTGTGCGGCGAACGCGCTCAGGGGCAAGCCTGCGTGGAAAGCTGCCCAACGCAGGCGCTGCGCCTGGTCAGCGAACAGGATCTGGTCGCCGAACGACGCGAAAAACAGCGGGCCGCGGCGCTGCGCGGCGCACCAGGTCAGCAACGCGCCGCGCCGACGCCAGCGGAGTCGACCGGCCCGCTGGAGAAACGGCGTCAGTGGCCGCGCCGGGATGCGCGCAAAAAATCGCTCGAGCAGCGCAAAGCCACTTTCGATGAAATCTATCACGCCTTCGACGCCGCTCAGGTCGACGATCAGGCCAGCCGCTGCCTCCGCTGCGGCAAACGCGCAATTTGCGAATGGACCTGCCCGCTGCATAACGCCATCCCCCGCCTGCTGCAGCTAGCGAAACAAGGGCGCATCATGGAAGCGGTGGAGCTGTCTCACCAGACCAGCAGCCTGCCGGAAATCTGCGGCCGCATCTGTCCGCAGGACCGGTTATGCGAAGGCGCCTGCACGTTGAACCAGGCGTCGGGAGCCGTCACCATCGGCAACATCGAACGCTACATTACCGATACCGCCCTGTCTATGGGCTGGAAACCCGATCTGAGCCGGGTGGAGCCGAGCGCCAAACGCGCCGCCGTCATCGGCGCCGGGCCTGCCGGACTCGGCTGCGCCGATCGTCTGGCGCGCCATGGCGTTCAGGTGACCGTGTTCGATCGTCACCCGGAGATCGGCGGTCTGCTGACGTTCGGCATCCCGCCGTTTAAGCTGGATAAACAGGTGCTGGTTCAGCGACGCAAACTGTTTAGCGATATGGGCATCCGCTTTGAGTTGAATACCGACGTCGGCACGGACATTTCGCTGGCCCGCCTGCTGGACGAGTTCGACACCGTGTTCATCGGCGTGGGCACCTACCGCTCCATGAAAGCCGGGCTGGAGAACGAAGACGCGCCCGGCGTATACGACGCGCTGCCGTTCCTGATCGCCAACACCAAACGGGTGATGGACCTGCCGGAATTGCCCGAACAGCCCTATGTCTCAATGGAGGGGAAAACCGTGGTGGTGCTCGGCGGAGGCGACACCGCCATGGACTGTCTGCGCACCTCGCTGCGCCAGGGCGCAACGCGCGTGACCTGCGCCTACCGGCGCGATGAGGCCAACATGCCGGGTTCGAAAAAAGAGGTCAAAAACGCGCGCGAGGAAGGGGCGGAGTTCCTGTTTAACGTACAGCCGCAGCAAATTTGCCTCAACGCGCAGGGCGAAGTCAGCGGCATCCGCCTGATCCGCACGGAACTGGGCGAACCGGACGCCAGCGGGCGCCGTCGACCGCGCCCCATCGCCGGCTCGGAGTTCGTCCAGCCCGCCGACGCCGTCATCATGGCCTTCGGCTTTCAGCCGCACAGCATGCCCTGGCTGAAAGAGGCGCAAATCGAACTGGATGACTGGGGACGCATCAGCGCACCGCTGCCCGGGCTAACCTCCCACCCGCGTATTTTCGCCGGCGGCGACGCCGTACGCGGCGCCGATCTGGTGGTCACCGCCATCGCCGACGGACATAAAGCCGCGCGGGAAATGCTCGACGTCATGGGACTGAGGAGCAGCCCGCAGGCGGCGCCAGCCGCGCCCCCCTTACCGCAGGAGGAAAGCATAAAATGAATCAATTCGTGATTGCCGACGCCAGCCTGTGCATTGGATGTCGCACCTGTGAAATGGCCTGTGCGGTCGCCCACGCCGGAGGCGGCAGCGCCGCCATGCGGCCCGAGCACTTCTTCCCGCGGCTGAGCATGGTAAAAAACGCGCAGATCAGCGTGCCGGTGATGTGCCGCCAGTGCGAAAATGCGCCCTGCGCCAGCACCTGCCCAAACGAGGCGCTGGTACGCCACCATGACAGCATCCAGCCGATCCAGTCCCGCTGCATCGGCTGTAAAAGCTGCGTGGTCGTCTGCCCGTTCGGCGCCATCAACGTAGTCATGCGCGCGGATCAGCAGCCGGCGCGCAGCGAAGTGCACAAATGCGATCTGTGCGTCGGAGTGGCGGACAGTCCCAGCTGTGTGGCGGTCTGCCCCACTTCGGCATTAAAATGGGTGAAAGCCGCCGATCTGCAGCAAACTATCCGCGACCGGCAGGCGCTTTCCGCAAGGGAAAGCGCCGATATGGCGCGGTGCTAATTCTGGCGCGGCCCGTATGCCGGGCCGCCGCCGGACAATATGACGCCCGCCTCCCCCGGTTTTATCTTTTACTCTAAAAAAGCAGAACAATAGAAACTATAATAATGGAAAGGAAGCATAAATCGACAATTTATCCGTAGTTTTACCTTTAGAAAATATTTTATATCTAATACCTGCTCACGTTACCGCTTTTTTCATGTATGATTTTCGGCACATCCTTTCGCGCATATTTTACAGCCATGGAGTAAAAATGACCTGTCATTTTGTCAGGTGGACCAGCATGGAGGCCCTGCCGGATTTACAACGCTTACCTGATGATGTGATTTCATCGACGCATGCCTTTTCCATAAAACAGCGGGAGCGTTTCCTGAAAAGTCGGGCGCTGCTGGCGGAAATGATGTTTTACTTCTTTGGCTACCCGATGTTGCCCAGAATGTCGACTCGCCTCAACGGACGCCCCTGTTTTGCCGACACCCACCTGCCGGACATCAGCATTGGCTACGCCGGGAATACCATCGGCATTATGCTCAGCGAGGAAGGAAAGGTCGGGATGGATATCGAGCTCGTGCATGTCAGGGCCGCCAGCCAGGCGCAAACCAGCCGACAAGACTATTCGCAGGCGGAAAAAATCTGGATAGACGCGCAAACCGATCCGCTGGAAGCCGCCACGCAGTTGAACACGATCCGTCATGCCGTGCTGAAAATCGCGGAAACCTGCCCCGGCCCGCAGGAGAGTTTAAAACTGCACCCCGCCTCCGGCCGCCTGCGCATCGGCTCGCTGCCGGCGGTGGAAGTGATGAGCGACGTCGATGATTACCTTGCCTGGGCCTGCGCGCATACGCCCATGCTAAATCGCCTGGTGCTGTGGAACTATACAGCCAACGACGGACTGACTAAAACCGGCGAGATTCTACAGCAACATCCGCAATCGCTGCGCTACATGAGGCTGACCAGCCATTCAATGGAAAAAGCGCGCTGAGCGAAACCCCCGGCGCGCCGTCAATCTTAGTGGCCGTCGATAAAGACGAACTTCAGCAGGAACAGCAGCGCCACCACCACCACGCAGGGGCTGATTTCCCGCCAGCGGCCGGTACCCAGCTTCATCACCACATAAGAAATAAAGCCCAGCGCAATCCCTTCGGTGATGGAGAAACTAAACGGCATCATTACCGCGGTAATGAACGCCGGCACGCTCTCGGTCAGATCGTCCCACTTGACCCGCGCCAGGCTGGAGGTCATCAGCACCCCGACGTAAATCAGCGCGCCCGCTGCGGCATAAGCCGGCACCATACTGGCCAGCGGAGAAAGGAAGATCACCAGCAGGAACAACAGACCGACCACCACCGCGGTTAAACCGGTGCGTCCGCCAACCGATACGCCGGAAGAACTTTCAATATACGCGGTCACGGACGACGTACCGATAAACGACCCGGCGACCGAGCTGATGCTGTCAACGTACAGCGCCTGCTTCATACGCGGGAACTTACCGCGCGCATCGACCAGTCCGGCCTTGTCGGTCACGCCGATCAGCGTACCAGAAGAGTCGAACAGGTTGACCAGCATAAAGGAGAAGATCACGCCCGCCATCCCCAGATTCAGCGCGCCGGCCAGATCGACCTGCCCGACCACCGACGACACGCTCGGCGGCATAGAAAAGACGCCGGTATATTTCACGTCACCCATCAGCCAGCCAATCAGCGTAGTAACGATGATCGACACCAGCACGGCGGCGTGAATGTTGCGCGACGCCAGAATAGCGATAATGAAGAAGCCCAGCGCCCCCAGCAGCACGCTGTGCGAGGTCAGGTTGCCGATCGTCACCAGTGTGGCCGGGCTGGCCACGATGATGCCGGCGTTTTTCAACCCCATCATGCCAATGAACAAACCGATCCCGCTGGAGATCCCCAGACGCAGGCTCAGCGGAATATTGGCTATCATCCAGTAGCGAATACGGAATAAAGTCAGCAGCAGAAACCCGACGGCGCCCCAGAAAATCGCCCCCATCGCCACCTGCCATGACATCCCCATCGCGCCCACCACCACAAAAGCGAAAAAGGCGTTCAGACCCATCGCCGGCGCCAGCGCCACCGGAAGGTTGGCCAGCAACCCCATAAAAATACTGCCAAAGGCGGCGATCAGACAGGTCGTGACGAACACGGCCCGGGTATCCATACCGGCGGCGCCCAGAATCTGCGGGTTGACGAACACGATATACACCATGGTCAGAAACGTCGTCAGACCGGCAATCGTTTCCGTACGCGCCGTTGTGCCATGCTGCCTGAGCTTAAACACGCGCTCAAGCAGGCCCTGCTCTGCGGCAAGGCCGGATTGTGATTTGTTCATTATCTGTAATCCAAACAAAGAAAGGAGGGAATTGCTTTGGTATCCTATACCAAAATTCTCGCGGATTGCTGTGGCGTTGCGGTTTTTTTTCACCGCTCTCCGTCGGCGCGATCCACTCCCTCTTCTCAACAAGGATTTATCCATGTCGCGCATTGAATGTGTCTTTTTTGACTGCGACGGTACGCTGGTGGATAGTGAAAAGCTGTGCAGCCAGGCTTACGTCAATACGTTTATGTCGCAGGGAGTCCAGCTGTCGCTGGAAGAGGTTTTTCGCACCTATAAAGGCGTTAAGCTGTATGAAATTATTGCCCGCGTCAGCCAGCAGTACGGTCTGAATATGCCGGTCGATAAAATGGAGCAAATCTATCGGCAGACATTAAAACAGCTATTCGACCAGCATCTCCGGCCGATAGCCGGCGCCCGAGAACTGGTGAAATCCCTGAGCGTCCCGACTTGCGTGGTTTCGAACGGGCCGGTCAGCAAGATGCAGCATTCGCTGGGTCTCACCGGGATGCGGGAATTGTTTGGCGATCATCTGTACAGCGGTTATGACATCGGCAAATGGAAACCCGATCCGGCGCTGCTGTATTACGCCGCCGAACAGATGGCGGTGGCGCTCGAACGCTGCATTCTGGTGGAAGATTCGCCTTCCGGCGTACAGGCCGGCATCGCCGCCGGTATCCCGGTATTCTATTACTGCGCCGACCCCCATAATCCGCCGATCCACCACCCGCTGGTTACGGCGTTTGATGATATGGGCGAACTGCCGCAGCGATGGCGGGAACGCGGCTGGTCGATTACGGCCGGCTGAAGGTTAACCCGCCGGCGTTTAGTCAGGCCGGCGGCGAGTATGATAACGTCTCATTGCGCGGCCACTGACGCCCGTTTTAACCGACGACTGCGCGGACTAAAGTGGCGGTTAAGGCCGTTGGCCAGCAGGTCCAGCGTCATACACAGCAGGAAATAGACCAGCGCGATAAACAGAAAGACCTCCATCGGGTACACCATGCTGCGGTTGTTGACCTGGGTGGCCAGAAAGGTCAATTCGCCCACGCCGACAATGTAGGCCAGCGACGTATCCTTAATCAGCGAGATCCACTGGTTGATAAACGACGGCACCATCATGCGCAGCGCCTGCGGCAAAATAACGTGACCCAGCACCTGCCAGCGATTAAAACCCAGCGACATACCGGCCTGCCACTGGCCGCGGCCGATAGCCACAATACCGGCTCTGACGCCGTGAGCCAGATAAGCGGAAGCGATCAGCGCCAGCGCGCAGATCACGGTGGTGATCTCCGGGATCTCGACGCCAAACAGCACCGGCAGCAGGAAGTAAGTCCAGAAAATCAGCATAATGACCGGAATGGCGCGAAAGAAGCCGAGAAACAGCGCCAGCAGCGCCGCCGGCCAGCCGCGAAACATCGCCAGCCCGATGCCCAACAAGGTGCCCAGCACGGCGGAGGCCAGGCCGGCGATAATACTGATCGCCAGCGTCAACGCCGCGCCGCCGAGCGGCCCGTCCGGGAACGTGCCCCACAGCAGGTAGCCGAGGTTGTCGTAAATCACGCTAAAATCCATTTCAATGCTCCCAGGACTGAGAACGCTGTTGACGCCACTGGCCCCAGCCTTCCAGCAGCGCGATGATGAAGATATACAGCAGCGTCGCCACGCCAAAGGCCTGGAAGGTGCGCAGGGTTTCCGTTTCCACCTGACGCGAAGCGTAAGACAACTCCGCGACGCCAATGGCCATGGTCAGCGACGAGTTCTTAATCACATTCATGTATTGCCCCAGCAGCGGCGGCCGCGCAATTTCCAGCGCCTGCGGCAAAACCACATAGCGCATCGCCTGCCAGCCGGTTAACCCCAGCGCCTGCGCCGCGTACTTTTGCCCGCGCGCCACGCCGAGAATGCCGGCGCGCGCCTCTTCGGCGATAAACGCGGCGGAGTACAGCGTTAACGCCAGCAATCCCGCCAGAAACTCAAACGACGGCCACGCGAGAGAAACGCCGGCAAGGCCGACGCTATGCGGTGTATTGAGCCACTGCATCAGCGCCGAGGGGAAAAGCTGCCCGGCGCCGAAATACCAGAAAAAAATCTGCACCAGCAGCGGGGTATTGCGAAACAGCGCGCTATACACCATTGCCGGCCAGCGTAATAGGCGCAGCTGGCTATCCCTGGCCGCGGCCAGCGCCAGTCCCAGCGCCGTGCCGAGGATCACCGTACAGAGCGACAGCCACAGCGTGATCAGAAAACCCTGCCAGAGCCAGCTAAGATATTGCGGCGCCAGCAGCCAGTCGCTCACTATGTGTAATGCGGTATCGGTCAGTTTCATAAACGACAACGCCCTCCGCAAGGCAGAGGGCCGAAGAGTCCTTAGTTAACCCGATTCGTCAGGATTTAGGTTGCTGATCCAGCGGAGCAAACTTGAAATCGCCGCGCGGCTGAGCGGATTTGGTCTCTGGTCCAAACCAGCGGTTATATATTTTTTCCGCTTCGCCCTGCTGTTCCAGCTTCAGCAACGTCTGGTTTATCGTGGCCGTCAGGCGCGTTTCGCCTTTTGGAATGCCGACGCCCTGGTACTCTCTGGTGATGCTGAACGGAGAGATTTCAAATTCAGCCTTTTGCGCGGCCGGTACGTTGGCCAGCAGACCAACCAGTTTGGCGTCATCCTGGGTAATCGCCTGGACGTTGCCGTTGCGCAGCGCGGTAAACGCCAGCGGCGTATCGTCATAGGAGATAACTTTCGCTTCGGGGTAGTGTTCGCGCAGAGTGATTTCCTGCACGGTGCCTTTATCCGCGCCAATGCGCAGCGTTCTGATATCTTCAGGGGTCTTCAGCACGCCTTTGCGCGCGATGAATTTCTGGCCGGTGGCGAAATAAGGAATACTGAAATCGACCTGCTTCGCGCGCTCATCCGTGATGGTAAAGTTGGCCGCAATCAGATCGACCTTTTTCGAACTCAGCAACGGAATACGGTTGGCCGGATTGGTGGCGCGCAGTTCAACCTTTACGCCCAGCGCCTGACCGATGGCTTCGGCAATATCCACGTCATACCCGACCAGCTTTTTGCTCTGCGCATCGATATAGCCAAACGGCGGGTTGCTGTCGAATACGGCGATTTTAACCACGCCGGCTTTCTGAATATCATCCAGCTTATCCGCCTGCGCCGCGCCAGATGTCAAAACCAGCCCCGCCAGCAGCGTTAACGCGAAAGTACGCCCTTTCATATCATTCCCCTAATCCTTCAGAATAAAGTGATGATACGCTACCAGTTCGCCGGGCCGGCATGAAATAACATAAAAAAATATAATATAATCTTATTTCACCCAGGCGTATTGTTCGCCTGCGGCGACAAGCGTCTGGCCGCCCACCGAGCCGGGTCGACGCATTTTTTCATTGCTCATTACTGTCGTTCAGATTAATTTTTCATGCCTCTCCGGTAAACCTTCGCGCCATTCATGACAAAAAACAGCCAAATGACAAAATTTTTGTCATTATACAGTGCTAAAAAGCATCTCCGTATGGCCGAGAGGACATCATCCATGAAAGCTCAACGGACTGGCGCCGTGTCGGACGGCGAAGAGAAAAAGACCCGGGAACTCGACCGCTTCGATATCGCCATCCTGCGCCTTTTGCAGGCGGATGCCGCTATATCCAACGTCGCGCTGGCGGAAAAAGTCAACCTCAGCCCGCCGGCCTGCCTGCGGCGGGTAGAGCGCCTTAAACAGATAGGGCTGATCAAAAACGTCGTCGCGCTGCTCGACCCGGAGGCGCTCAACGCGGGTCTGGTGGTATTGATCGGCGTCGTGTTGGATCGTTCGACGCCCGGCTCGTTCGAAGATTTCGAAGCGGCCGTTCAGCAAATCAGCGGCTGTATGGAGTGCCATGTGGTTACCGGCGAGTTCGACTATATTTTGAAGATCCGCACGCGGGATAACCAGAGCTTCAACCGTCTGCACGCCGAACAGTTGCTATTCCTGCCGGGCGTACGTCAGGTTCGCTCGTTTATCGGGCTGCGGGAAGTGCTTTC